>JAGAPN010000084.1 GCA_017623235.1 Clostridia bacterium
CAACAAAAAGCACAACCTTTTGGTTGTGCTTTTTGTTTTTATATATTTAATTTCTTGAACACTTTTCGGCGTCGATTGCCAGCACCAGCATAAGGGCGTAGAGAGCATTGGCAGGCTCCTTTACGTCAATTACGTAGGTGTCGGTCCAGTTGAAGAGCTGTTTAGAAATAGAGGCCACCTCATAGCCTGATGATCCGGTTATATGGTATTCCCATTCGAAAAGGTCTCCCTCAACCGACCAGCCGTTAAAATCAATATTATAGACGGGTTTGAAAAAGGTAAATTCTCTACTAATGCAGCCGATATAGTCTTCGCCCGAATATATTTCAAATTTTGGTAAAAAAGAAAGAATGCGTTGTTTTACGGTGCCGATTGCGTTGCCGTTGTGGTCGAAAATTTTAAGACAATGACCCCAAGCAAGCTGGCCTTTAACGGTGTATAGCGTTTCACCGTTCTCATTATAAATATCATAGCTGTCAAACCAGGAGAACATACGCTGTTTAAATAACATTTTCATAAAAAACACCTCTTTTGTATTATAGCATACAATAAAATTTGAAACAATGGGCAATACTATAAAAAAGGAGGTTTTAAAATGATAGAACAGGATACAATAAGGTTGCTGAGAGAATGTGATGCAGGAGTTAATATGGGCATATCGTCCATAGATGAGGTAATAGATAAGGTGAAATCGGAAAACCTTAGAAATTATCTTAAGGAGTGTAGGGAAGAGCACGATAAATTGAATTCCGAAATTCAGCAAAGACTTGACCGTTTTAGGGACGACGGCAAAGAGCCCAACCCGATTGTTAAGGGAATGTCTTGGATGAAGACCAATATGAAGCTGATGATGGATGAGTCCGATGCCACTATCGCCGACCTTATGACCGACGGCTGCAATATGGGGGTTAAATCCTTAAACCGCTATCTTAACCAATATGAAGCGGCAGATGAAAATTCCAAGGATATTACCAAACGACTTATAAACCTTGAAGAAAGACTGGCTATTGATATCAGAAAATATCTGTAAAGAAAAACTCGCTGTATTACTACAGCGAGTTTAATATTATGTATAAATTTTGGTCGGAATATTCAATTTCCGCCGAGTACATTCTGGCCAGCTCTACCTGGTCCTCAAAGGTGAATTGTCCATTCTGCCACCAAAGCATAGAGCCCAGCGCCATCAGTAGCCTGACCGATAAAACGGCAAATAAGGCACGGGCGGAAACCTGTTCACGACTCGGAGCTATAGCGAAATGACGGTATATAAAATAAACAGCCAGCTGTTCGTATTCTATCGCACGGTCACCCATATAATCCAAAAAAACGGCGATATCCTGCGGTTTATAGTTTTCTAAAAGCTGTAGCCAGGAATTATCCAGCACCTCCAGGCTCTTTAAAAGCTTTACCAAAGAGGAAAGGGAAATTTTTCGTTGGCAGTTTACAGTCTTCAACAGCCTATCCATTCTTTGTTCAATGGGAGTAGATCTGTCTTGAAGGATGACTATCAGATTATCTCGAAGATTTATCAGCTCGTCCTCGGTTGAAGGTGGAGCATTTAAAAGCCGTACAGGCTCACTTTCTCCCAGAATAATTCTGCCTGCCGCCTCACAGCTAAGGCCTAAACCAACCTCAATTCTGTCGGGTAGCTCGTTAAAAAATCTGGGATGCCGGTCACATATATCACAAAGTGCATTGTCGCCAATACCGATAATAATATCGCAAAGGTTATCGGTGTTAAGGAAAGGGCAGCGGCCGTCGGCGCAGTTTTTAAAATGAGGGAAACGCCCCCACGCAATATTCTTTTTAAGTCTTTTGCCCAAATCACCCTTTATTTTTCTGTATCTTGCGGCCGTGGATTTGTCAATATCTATTTCCCAGCCGATACAGCAGTTGTGCCTGCACTCACCCTTAATGCAGGTGAATTTTTCGTAGTAGTTGGGGTAAACCCTTGTTAAGTTCATTTTATCACCTGTGGCTATTATATCATAAATATAATAGTTTGCAATATTTACTCGGCTGTGGTATGATGTTATAAAGTTCAGAGATAGGAGAAACTTTATGAAACTAAATACAAAACGTACCGTGCTGGTAGGGTTTGCCTTCCTCTCTATCTGCGCATTTTGGCAGCTATACGATGCTCTAATACCTTTGATATTGAATACGACCTTCAAGCTTTCTGAGTCTATATCGGGTTTTATTATGGCGGCCGACAACGTGCTGGCTCTTTTCCTGTTGCCATTTTTTGGCGGCCTGTCCGACCGTTGTAAAAGCCCCTTGGGCAGGCGCCGCCCCTTTATTTTGGTGGGTACCCTTCTGGCCGTTGCTATGATGGTAATTCTGCCCCTGCTGGATAACAGCTACTATTCCGCTCCAAAGGGCTATAAGCTTATAATGTTTGTGGTAGCCTTGGGCGTACTCCTTTTTGCTATGGGTATTTATCGCAGTCCCGCTGTTGCTCTTATGCCCGACGTCACCCCCAAGCCCCTTCGCAGTAAGGGTAATGCCATCATTAATCTTATGGGCGCCGTAGGCGGCGTTGTATATCTTATAGTTGCAGGCTTGCTTTATTCCTCTTCAAGAATTGCAGGAATGGAGCATGTGGACTATTTTGCCGCCTTTGCCATTATTGCAGGGGTTATGCTTTTAGCCCTGTTTATACTTATGTTCTTCGTAAACGAGCCCAAGCTGGTTCGCGAGCAGGAGGAGTATGAAAAGGCCCACCCCGAGGAGATTCTCACCGTGGCCCAGGGCGAAACCGAAAAACAGGTTATGCCTCCCGAGGTTAAGCGCAGTCTGGGCTTCCTGTTGGCATCTATTGCCTTGTGGTTTATAGGCTATAACGGTGTTACAACCTGGTTTTCCACCTACGCAAAGCGTGTGTGGTCTATGGAGGCGGGAGATTCAGCCTTATGCCTTACCGTAGCTACCGTCGGCGCAATAATAAGCTATATCCCCGTTGGTAATATTGCAAGTAAGGTAGGAAGAAGGCTCACCATTAAGTTTGGCGTTGTTTTGCTGGCCTCCTGTTTTGCCGCAGGCTTTGTATTTACGCTCTTTTCCTCCAGCTTCCATTGGATACTTTTCGTAATCTTTGCCTTGGTAGGCGTAGCCTGGGCTTCCATAAACGTTAACAGTCTGCCCATGGTGGTTGAAATGTGCTCCGGAGCCGACGTTGGCAAATTCACCGGCCTTTATTACACCTTCAGTATGTCTGCCCAGATAATGACCCCTATAGTTGCGGGCTTTCTGCTTGAGCATATCGGGTATAAGGTGCTGTTTATCTACGCCGCCGCCTTTGTTGCCCTGGCCTTTGTTACCATGAGCTTTGTCAGACACGGCGACAATAAAATCGAGGCAAAAAAAGGCCTTGAAGCCTTTGATGTAGAGGATTAATATGATACCTGTTATAATAACCGTGACAGCAATAATTATATTGCTTTTGCTTGCTGTAGGCGGCAGAAGGGCGGGCAAACGCTTTGCCGAATTTGAGGGTAAGGCCATTGCCCACCGTGGCCTGCACAAAAAGCCTGAAATCCCCGAAAATAGCCTGCCTGCTTTTGCCCTGGCAGTGGAAAAGGGATACGGAATTGAGCTTGACCTCCACCTCCTGGCAGACGGTGGCCTTGCCGTTTTCCACGACGATACCCTCATCCGCACAACGGGTAAAGAGGGCAGGGTGAAGGAGCTTAACACCGCAGATTTAAAGGATTATAAACTGGAGGGCACAGAGGAAACTATTCCCACCTTTAGCCAGGTCTTAAAGCTGGTGGATGGCAAAGTACCTCTTGTAATAGAGCTTAAAAATGAAGGTAACGCCGCCGGACTTTGCAGGGCCACCCTGGCCGCCCTGGAGGGCTATAACGGACCCTGGTGTATCGAATCCTTTGATCCCAGGCCCCTGTTCTGGTTGCGTAGAAATGCACCGCAGGTATTGCGGGGTCAGCTTTCCCAGAACTTTTTAAAAGAAAAAAGCGGACTGATTCTACCTCTAAGGTTTATTCTTACAACCCTTTGGCTTAATTTCCTTACCCGACCCGATTTTACCGCCTTAAGATTTTCCGACCGCAATAATTTGTTTAATCAGATTTGTCTGAAGCTTTGGGGGGTTAAGGGCTTTGTGTGGACCATAATCTCACAAGAGGATTTTAACCGAGCCGAAAATGAAGGCTATATCTCCATATTCGAGCAGTTTGAGCCATAAAAATATGCCGCCACCCAATATCAGCGCAAAATAAACTACCGCAGAGAAAATTATTACAGCTTTATAAAAGTTTCGCATATAATCACCTGCCGTAATTATTGACAAAAATGCAAAAAAATATGACCTTTGGGTAATCCAAAGGTCATATTTTATTTTTTAAAAAGATTTCCGCCCTTGCTGTCTATGCCGCAGATAAGAGGGAAATTATTGAACGTCAGCTTTTTTACCGATTCACAGCCCAGCTCTTCAAAGGCTATAACCTCGCAGGAGGTAATACAGGCCGAAGCCAAGGCGCCGGCGCCGCCGATAGCACAAAGATAAACTGCACCGTTTCTCTTTATCGCTTCACATACCTCGGGACCTCTCTGGCCCTTGCCTATCATACAGCAAAGCCCCATATCCAGCAGGGTGGGTGAGTAGCTGTCCATTCTGGAGGATGTTGTGGGGCCACAGCTGCCTATTGCCAGCCCCTCGGGGGTGGGTGTAGGCCCGGCATAATATATTGTGGCTCCGTCAATATCAAAGGGTAGGGGTGCGCCTGCCTCTAAAAGCTCAAAAAAGCGCTTGTGGGCGGCATCTCTTGCGGTATATACCGTACCCGATAATATTACTCGGTCACCGGCTGTAATTTCGCCGACCTTGTCCTTAAGGTCGGCGGTGTTAAGTATTATTTCCTTCATACTATCCAAGCTTTGAGTAAAGCTCTGCAAACTCCTCGCTGATGTGAATGGCTTCCTCGTTGTTTTCTCTTACCTTGGCTTTGGCGGCCTCAAGAGAGCCGTTAAGGGTATCAAGCTTCTCCACAAAGGACTGGGAAGCGGCCAGAATGCTCTGGGCGATTTCCTTAAGGGAATCCTGTGTATCGGAGATATTTTCAATATGCAGCATAGTCTGCTTGGAGGCCAGCTCTGAATTTTCCTCGGCATTGTCCACCATAGTCTTGGCGGTGGATTTAGACATAAGGTAGAGCTTTCCTATGCTGGTACTGAGAAGCTCCAACTCTGCTGATTTTTCTTCATATTCCTTGGCGATAGCCTTAAGACCGTCGTTCTCCATAGAGAGGGCGGCAACCGTCTTAAGGGTAAACTCGTGCTCCTTTTGCAGAGAGTCGAGCTTTTCTTCCAGCGCGCTGATTTTTGCCCCAAGCTCGACAGACATCTGCTTAAGGTCGGAATCCTTCTTATGTACGTAGTTTAAAACGTCGTCCTTGTTGAAGCCTAAAAAAGCATTTCTGAATTCGATAGCCATTTTTACAGCCCTTTCGCATATAAATTCATCTTATTATAGCAGATAAATTTACATTTTACAACAAAAATCGTATTCTCGCCGATTTTATGCAGAATATTCTTGAAAAATATGCAAGAATGATATATTATATATAATGTATAAATATGCATATGTAAGAGGTGTATTATGACAAGAAAAGAAGCAAGAGAACAGGCGTTTATTCTTATGTTTGAGTATAGCTTCAGCGGCGACAGCGCAGAGGAGCTTTTTGATATTGCTAAGGAGGCAGGGCTGGATATAAACGATGAGTTCTGTACCCGTGCAGTTTCAGCCGCCATTGAAAAGATTGACGAGATAGACGATATTATTAGTAGGTATTCCAAGGGCTGGAAGGCCGAAAGACTGGCAAGGGTTACACTGGCGGCTCTGCGTCTTGCTCTGGCTGAAATGCTAACCTTTGACGATATTCCCGTATCGGTTTCCATAAACGAGGCGGTTGAGCTGATAAAGAAATACGCTACCGAGCAGGATGCCGCCTTTGCCAACGGCATTTTGGGCTCATACTCCAGGACCGAAAAGGACCTTTAAGGAAATGCCCCCTGTATCGGTTACGGTAAGACAGCTTAACGCTTATATCAAAAGCCTCCTTGAGGGTGATAGCCGACTGGCCTGTATCAGCGTCAGCGGAGAGCTGTCTAACTTTAAATGTAATTTTTCCAGCGGACATCTTTATTTTGTTTTAAAGGATGAATCCGCCGCAATAAAGTGTGTTATGTTCAGGGGCAACGCCTCCCGTCTGAGGTTTACCCCCAAGGACGGTATGCAGGTTGTCTGCCGAGGCCGCATTTCTCTTTATGAGAGGGATGGAGCTTACCAGCTCTACGCCGAGGATATGTATCCTGCGGGAGAGGGTGACCTTATGGCTGCCCTTGAGCGTATCAAGGCCAGGCTTGAGGCCGAGGGCCTTTTTAGCGCCGACCGTAAAAAGCCTATTCCGAAATTCCCGAAACGTGTTGCGGTAATCACCTCTGAAACCGGGGCCGCTGTACGGGATATTATTAACGTCCTGGGTCGAAGATACCCCTTGTGTGAGGTAGCCCTTTGTCCTGCAATCGTGCAGGGTGCTGCCGCCCCTGAAAGCCTTATTTCCGCCCTTGATACTGTGTCGGAAAAAGGGGCAGACCTGGTTATTATAGGCAGGGGAGGCGGTTCCGCAGAAGATTTGTGGTGCTTTAACGACGAGGGATTGGCCCGTCGTATAGCCGCTATGGAAATTCCCGTTATTTCGGCCGTTGGCCACGAAACAGACTTTACCGTTTGCGACTTTGTTTCGGACCTTCGGGCTCCTACGCCATCGGCCGCTGCCGAGCTGGCGGTGCCCGATATAGCAGAGCTTAAAAGCAGAATTGCTATATGCCGCTCAGGCATTACCGCTAACCTGGAGAAGGGCCTAAGACTTAGAGAAAACGGTCTTGCAGCCATAATGGCCTCTCCTGTTTTTGCCCGACCTGCCGATACCCTTCTTACCAAGGCCACCCTCCATTTGGATTCCCTGGCTACCGGGCTGGATGGTCTTATGACCGACAGGCTCCATATCGCAGAAAAGGGCTTTCTGGCTACCGCTGCTCGGTTGGAGGCTATGAGTCCCCTTAAAACCATGCTCAGAGGCTATGCGGTGGTGGAAAAGGAGGGCGCTAATGTTCGAAGCGTCGGAAATCTTAATAAGGGCGACAGCATCACCCTGCGCCTGGCCGACGGCAAGGCAGAATGTACCGTAAACAATAAAATTGAGGAGTAAACTCTATGTCAGATAAAAATCTCACCTTTGAAGAGGCCTATGAGGCTTTAGAGAGGATAACCGAAAGGCTCGCGCAGGGCGATATAACCCTTGATGAATCCATAAAGCTTTATGAAGAGGGCGTGCGTCTTTCTAAATACTGCGCAGATATGATAGAGGCCGCAAGACAGAAAATTGAAACTTTACGAGGTAACGAAAGCTGATGATTAAAACTATACTTAGCGGCTACGCCTCACAGTTTGAAGAAAAACTGGCTCGCGCCTACCATAGCGGCGGCACCGCCTACGACGTGATATATGACGCCTGCAGATACAGCCTGCTTTTAGGCGGCAAAAGACTTCGTCCCTTCCTGCTCAATTCATTTTATAAGCTGTGCGGCGGATGTGGAGATATGTCAGAGAGGTTTGAAATTGCCATTGAGTCAATTCACACCTACTCTCTTATTCACGACGACCTGCCTTGTATGGATAATGACGATATGCGAAGAGGCAAGCCCTCTTGTCACAAACAGTTTGGTGAGGAATATGCCCTGCTTGCAGGCGATGCCCTACTGACGGCCGCCTTTGCAAATGCCGCCGCATCCGACAGCGCTTTGGGTTATAATAATATCGTAAGGGCAATATCGGTGCTGGCAGAGTGCGCAGGTATCGACGGTATGATAGGTGGTCAGACGGTTGACCTGCTGTTTGAAGAGAAAAAAGCAGGGGAGGCCACCCTGGAGCTTATATGTCGCCTTAAAACCGGCGCCCTTATAAAGGCGGCCTGTACCATAGGATGCATTTTAGCCGATGCCGATGATGAAAAAATTCAGGCGGCGGCCCTGTATGCTGAAAAATTGGGCCTTGCCTTCCAGATTGTAGATGATATTCTGGATGAAACGGGCTCTGCAGAAAAGCTGGGTAAGCCTATTCACAGTGACCGTGACAATGATAAATCCACCTTTGTTTCTCTTCTCGGAATAGAGAAATGTAGAGCAGAGGTAGAAAGACTAACAGAGGAAGCCAAGGCGGCCCTGGACCTGTTTGGTCCCGACGCCGATCCGCTCAAAGATTTGGCTGACCTCCTTTGCGAAAGAGACCACTGATTGGAAGTAGATATTTTGGAAAATAAGTTTTTAGGTAAGATAAACTCACCGGAAGACCTTAAAAAACTTAATAATTCAGAGCTTGATTTGCTTTGCGGTGAAATCCGTGAGGCCCTTATAAACACCGTGTCAAAAAACGGCGGCCACCTGGCCTCCAATCTTGGCGTGGTGGAGCTTACCGTTGCCCTGCACAGGAGCTTTAATGCTCCGAAGGACTCTATCATATTTGACGTTGGTCATCAGTGCTATACCCACAAAATGCTTACAGGTCGATATGAGAAGTTTGTCACCCTGCGCCGAGAAAACGGAATCTCCGGCTTTATGCGTCCGGAGGAGAGCGAGTACGATCCATTTATTACAGGTCACGCCAGCAACTCTCTTGCTGCCGCCTACGGCATATATAAGGCAAATGCCATAAGCGGTAAGGGGGGCACTGCCGTTGCGGTTATAGGCGATGGCGCTATGACGGGTGGCCTGGCTATGGAGGCTATGAATAACATAGGCTTTTCCAAAACTAACTTTATCGTTGTGCTTAACGATAATAAGATGTCTATATCCTCAAACGTGGGCTCGGTGTCCGAGCATTTAAAGAGAATCCGCCTTAAGCCGGGTTATTACAGGTTTAAATCGGGTACCGAAAATTTTCTGTTAAAAATACCTCTTATAGGCAAGCCTGTATTCAAGTTTCTGTCAAAAATTAAAAGAGCGTTCACCCGCCAGGTTTACAAAAACAATATGTTTGAAACCTTTGGCTTTAAATATATCGGTCCCGTTGACGGTCACGATATTTCTCAGCTTGAAAACGCTCTTAAAATAGCCAAAGCCCAATCACAGCCCTGCGTTGTACATGCAGTAACCGTTAAGGGAAAGGGTTACTCTTTTGCGGAGCAGCAGCCGGGCAGCTATCACGGCGTTTCGGCCTTTGATACCCACGATGGTCTGGCTATGAATAATACCGTCAACTTCTCATCTGTGTGCGGAGAGGCTCTTTGTCGTATGGCACGGGAAGACAGCAGGGTTTGTGCCGTTACGGCCGCTATGACCACAGGCACGGGCCTTGAAGAATTTTCAAAGAAATACCCCGCAAGATTTTTTGACGTGGGTATTGCCGAGGAATATGCCGTTACCTTTTCGGGAGGTCTTGCCGCAGGCGGTATGAAGCCTTATTTTGCGGTGTACAGCTCATTCCTGCAGCGTGCTTATGATGAAATAATTCACGATACTGCAATAGCAGGTCTGCCGGTGTGTTATCTGGTGGATCGTGCAGGTATAGTCGGTGACGACGGTGAAACTCATCAGGGCCTTTTTGATGCCGCTTTTTTATCCACCATACCTGGTATGACGGTTTATTCTCCTGCCGGTTATGATGAGCTGGTAGGCTGTCTTAAAAAATCTCTTGATTTTAGTGCCCCTCTTGCTATTCGTTACCCCCGTGGTAAGGAGAAGCATCCCTTTAAATTTACCGATACCGATTACACAATCTACGGAGAGTCTGCCTCAGTTGCAATCGTAACCTATGGTGTAATTACGGCCCACGCCCTTGCAGCCCAAAAGGCGCTGGAGGAAAAGGGGATGAGGGTTGACCTTATTAAGCTTAACAAAATATACCCCTTATCAGATGAGCTTTGCGCCCGTGTATCGGACTACGATAAGGTATTCTTCTTTGAAGAGGGAATTCTTCGGGGCGGCATAGGCCAGCACCTTATGTCCCTGACGGGCCATTCTAACTTTAAAATAATAGCCGTAGATGATAAATTCGTTCCTGCGGCCTCGATTGACTCAGCCCACAAAAAACTGGGCCTTGATACCGAATCTATGATAAATACCGTTTTAGGAGAAAATGCAAATGGCTGAAAAGCTGCGACTTGATACTGCTGTATTTGAGGCAGGCTATGCCGAAAGCCGTGAAAAGGCAAAGGCACTTATTATGGCAGGTCTTGTGTACGTTAACAATCAAAAATCGGATAAGCCCGGCACCACCGTTAAGCCCGATGACGTTATCGAGTTCAGGGGCGCCGCACCCAAATACGTCAGCCGTGGCGGCTTGAAGCTTGAGAAGGCGGTGGAGAATTTCGGTTTCTCGCTGGAGGGCTGTTTTTGCGCCGATATAGGGGCCTCAACAGGTGGCTTTACCGATTGTATGCTGCAAAACGGCGCCGCTCGGGTCTACGCCATTGACGTAGGCTACGGCCAACTTGCCTGGAAGCTTCGCACCGATGAGCGTGTGGTAAATCTTGAGCGCACCAATTTTCGCTACGTTACTGCTGAGCAGGTGCCTGATTTACTGGATTTCTGCTCGGTAGACGTTTCATTCATATCCCTGGCCCTCATAATTCCCGTTATGAAAACCATTATGAAGCAAGGCGCCCAGGCCGTTTGTCTTATCAAGCCTCAGTTTGAGGCAGGCAAGGATAAGGTAGGGAAAAAAGGTGTGGTGCGTGAGCCCGGGATACATCTTGAGGTTATCGAAAAGGTGCTGAATATAGCCCTGGATAACGGCTTTAGTGTGGCACATCTTGACTATTCACCCATAAAAGGACCCGAGGGAAATATAGAATACCTTGTTCACGTTATTAATAACAATGAGTCGGTTATCGGGGAAGAGGTTTCGCCCGAATCCGTAGTAGAAGCGGCTCACAAATCTCTTAAAGGAGAATAATTATGAAAATTGCTCTCTTTCCAAATCTTGAACGACAGGGAACCAACCAGCTTATGCCCCGAATCCTTGAAATTCTGGGCGAAGCCGATTGTGTTCTGCCCGAAGGCGCCGATTTCGGCAGACCCACCCTACCCGAGGAGGAGCTTTATAAGGCCTGCGATATAATACTGACTGTGGGCGGAGACGGCACCCTTATAAAGCACGCCAAGGAGGCGGCTCTTTACGGTAAGCCCTGCATTGGTATTAATACGGGCAGATTAGGCTTTTTAGCCGATATTGAGCCCGACAGCCTTGATTGTTTGAGCGCCCTCCTAAAGGGCCAATATACCGTAGAGCCCCGTATGATGCTGGCGGTTAAGGCCTATAAAAACGGGGAATGTGTTTACTCGGATATAGCCCTTAACGATGCGGTTGTATCCAGCGGTACGGTGGCTCGCATAACCGATTTAAAGCTGACCGTTTCAGGCCATACCATAGAATATCGTGCCGACGGACTGATTATATCTACACCCACGGGCTCCACCGCCTACTCTATGTCAGCAGGCGGTCCTGTTATCGACCCTGCGGTAAGATGTCTTACCGTAACTCCCGTCTGCTCCCATTCGCTGACTGCCAGGCCTCTTCTTGCGGCCGAAGCAAGTGAGCTGACGGTAGAGCTTTTGCCCTCCTCCCGAACAGACGCTTTCCTCACCATAGACGGCCAGCGCTGTGTAGAGGTCGGGGAGGATACCGTAGTAAAAATCAAAAGAGCTCCTTATGATGCGCTGCTTATAAACGCAACCGGAAGCTCAATTTTTAAAACTCTGTCAAAGAAATTTTAGAGTAGGTAAATTTATGAAAAATATTCGACAGCAGAAAATACTTGACCTTATTGCTCAAAACATCATCACCACACAGGACGATCTGCAGGAGCAGCTTGAGGCCCTGGGCTTTAAGGTGACCCAGTCTACCGTATCCCGTGATATTAAGGACCTTCGTATAGTAAAATCCCAGGATAAGGACGGTATTTACCGTTATCTGGTGGCAGAGAAGAATACCGAGTCCAGGAGAGACCGTAACCATTTTGAGGAAGTCTTTTCCCGTGCCTGTGTAGGGGTTACCTATTCCCTTAATACGGTAGTAATTAAATGTTATTCGGGTATGGCCTCGGGTGCCTGCGTGGCGGTGGACCACCTTTTCAGCGATATGGTGCTGGGATCACTTGCAGGAGATGATACCATTCTGGCCATAACAGCAGGCGAAAGGGAGTCTATCGTACTGACCGAGCGCCTAAAAAAACTTATCTAACGGAGATATTGTATGTTAAAATACCTACATATCGAAAACATTGCGGTCATAGAGTCCGCAGACCTTGAGCCTACCGAGGGCTTTAACACCCTCACCGGTGAAACGGGCGCAGGTAAATCCATAATAATAGACGCCATAAACGCCGTTTTGGGGGAGCGCACATCTAAGGAGCTTATCCGAAACGGCTCAGATAAGGCCATGGTTACTGCTATTTTTAGCCGAATATCTACAGAGGCCGAAAAGGTCCTGGCAGAGAATGGATTATACCCCGATGAAGAGGGGAATCTGCAGGTGCAAAGGATGCTCAGCAGCTCGGGAGGCAGTATTCGTATAAATGGCAAGCCTACCACCGCCCAGGTGC
Organism: Clostridia bacterium; assembly: GCA_017623235.1. Lineage (GTDB taxonomy): Bacteria > Bacillota > Clostridia > Oscillospirales > Acutalibacteraceae > SFWF01. Next base: position 12,621 of record JAGAPN010000084.1, read on the forward strand.
TGAGGGAGGCCGCAAAATATCTTATTAATATTCACGGCCAGCACGATAGCCAGATGCTGCTGAAACCCGAGAATCATTATATTTATCTTGACCTGGTTGCCGATAATGCCGATTGCAGGCAGAACTATGCCGCCGCCTTTAAGGCCTTTACTGACCTGCGCAGAGAGATAAAAAGTCTGGAAACCGATGAGGATAAAAAGTATGACCGCATAGACCTGCTGCGTTATCAGATAAACGAGCTGGAGCAGGCAGATATCCGTGTCGGCGAGGTGGAGGAGCTTAAAAAAGCACGTGAGCTTATGCAAAACAGCGAAAAGGTGCTGGCTCACCTTAACGACTGTATTTATATGATAAACGGTGATTCCGATACCGACGGCGCCGCCGCTATGGCAGGCTCGGCCTTAAGCTTTCTTGAAAAGGCAGCGGTTGAGGAACTTGGTGCCGAGGCTGTAAAGCTATCTTCAGCCGCTGAATCATTGCGCTCTGTGGCCGACAACCTCCGCACTTTTGTGACAGATTTCACTTTTTCCAAGGAAGAAATGGAAAAAACCGACGAAAGACTTGATTTATTGCACCGTATGATGTTAAAATACGGTAACAGCGAGGAGGCCGCGCTGGATTATCTTAACAAAGCCAAAGAGGAACTTGCAAATATAGAATTCAGTGAGGCTCGCCTTGAAGAACTGGAAAAACAGCTTGATGTTGCCGAAGAAAGGCTGGTAAAGGCAGGGGAATGCCTTACGAAATCCCGCGTTGATGCCGCCGAAAAATTCAGCAGACAGGTTTGCGAAAACTTAAGCTTTATGGATATGAACGGGGTCGAGTTTATCGTCGATATTAAGGATTCCCGTTACGGTAAAAACGGTAAAGACCAGGTTGAATTTCTTATTTCTGCCAATGCAGGTGAGTCGGTTAAGCCACTTTACAAGGTGGCCTCGGGCGGTGAACTTTCACGCGTTATGCTGGCAATAAAGAGTTTGGTTGCCCATAAGGATAACGTAGATACCCTTATCTTTGACGAGATTGATACAGGTATCAGCGGCCGAGCCGCCTCAAAGGTGGCAATCCAGCTTCAGAAGGTGGCCAGACTCCGCCAGGTAATCTGCGTTACCCATCTGGCCCAGATAGCTGCCGCAGGCGAAGGCCATTTTCTTATAGAAAAATCTACCCGACAGGGTAAAACCTATACCGACGTCACCCTTCTGGATGAAACGGCAAGGATAAACGAGATCGCACGGATAATGTCCGGCAGCGACCCAACAGAAAATATTATCAGTTCTGCCAAGGAACTGCTGGATAGGAGTAAATACCAATGAAACTTTATGAAGAATTAATTGAGCGTGGCCTTATAGCCCAAGTCACAAATGAGGAAGAAATCCGTGAAATGATAAATAACGGTAAGGCTACCTTCTATATCGGCTTTGACTGTACTGCCGACAGCCTCACCGCAGGTCACTTTATGGCACTTACCCTTATGAAACGTCTGCAGATGGCAGGCAATAAGCCTATTGCTCTTATCGGCGGCGGTACTACTATGATAGGTGACCCTTCGGGCCGTACCGATATGAGAAAGATGCTTACCATTGAGGATATAAACCATAACGCCGCTTGCTTTAAGCGTCAGATGGAAAGCTTTATCGACTTTTCTGAGGGCAAGGCCCTTATGGTTAACAATGCCGATTGGCTGTTAGACCTTAATTATGTTGAGCTTCTCCGTGAAGTAGGCGCCTGCTTCTCAGTAAATAATATGCTTCGTGCCGAATGCTATAAGCAGAGAATGGAAAAGGGTCTTTCTTTCTTTGAGTTCAACTATATGATAATGCAGTCATACGACTTCTATCATCTTTTCAAAAATTACAACTGCAATATGCAGTTTGGCGGTGACGACCAGTGGTCCAATATGCTGGGCGGTACCGAGCTTATTCGTAAAAAGCTGGGCAAGGACGCCCACGCTATGACCATCACCCTGCTTACCGACTCCCAGGGTAAGAAGATGGGTAAAACCGCAGGTAATGCCGTATGGCTTGATGCGGCCAAAACCTCTCCCTATGAGTTCTATCAGTACTGGCGCAACGTTGACGATGCAGACGTTATCAAGTGTATTAAGATGCTGACCTTCATCCCCATCGAAACCATTCGTGAGTACGAAAAATGGGAGGGCAGCGAGCTTAACCGTGCTAAGGAAATTCTGGCCTTTGAGCTTACCGAGATGATTCACGGCAGGGAAGAGGCCGAAAAGGCCCAGGCTGCCGCCCGTGCTATCTTCGGCGCAGGCGCAGACGATGCTAATATGCCTACCACCAATCTTTCCGCCGAGGACCTTACCGACGGCGTTATCGGTATACTTGACCTTATGAGCAAGGGCGGCCTTATCGCCTCTAACGGCGAGGGCAGACGTCTTGTTCAGCAGGGCGGCGTATCGGTAGACGGTGAAAAGGTTACCGACCCCGCCACCAAGATTACCGCCGAAATGCTTTCAAAGGGCGTTGTAATCAAAAAAGGCAAAAAGGTCTTTCACAAGTTTACAGTATAAAATAAAAAACACCGTTCAGATGAACGGTGTTTTTTGTATTTTATTCTACGCTGTGGCCGCCGTCTATTACGGCGCTCGCAATAATTGATGCGTATTCCTTGCACTTTTCCTCGCTGGTGGATTCTATCATTATGCGAATTACAGGCTCGGTACCGCTCTTTCTCAGCAGGGCTCTACCTTCGCCACCAATAAGCTCGTTTACCTTGTCAAGGGAGGCGGTTACGTTTTCGTCTGCAAAAACGGCATCCTTATCCTTAACGCGGATGTTCTGCATATACTGGGGATAAACCTTAAGAGGCTCTGCAAGCTTGGCCAGGGTGGATTTAGAATCGCAGATTTCCTCGGCCAGCATAATGGCGGTCAGTATGCCGTCACCTGTGGTGGCGTATTTTTTAAGAATGATGTGACCTGATTGCTCGCCGCCCAGGGAATAGTTATTCTCCTGCATACATTCATATACAAAGCGGTCACCAACGGTGGTCTGGGCACAATCAATACCGATTTTATCAAGGCTGGAGAAAAGTCCGCTGTTTGACATTATTGTGGCTACTACGGTATTGCCGTTGAGCATACCTCTGTTTTTGAGGCGCCTGCCCAAAATATACATAATGCCGTCGCCGTCAACAACCTTTCCGTTTTCGTCAACCGCCAGGCATCGGTCGGCATCACCGTCGAAGGCAAAGCCAACGTCCAGATGCTTCTCCTTAACCAGGGCGCAAAGCCTTTCAATATGGGTAGAGCCGCAATCGGTGTTAACGTTAAGTCCGTCGGGCTCATTTCCTATGACGTAGGTCTTGGCGCCCAGAGCGCTGAATACCGAGTTGGCAATATTCCAGGAGGCACCGTTTGCGCAGTCAAGACCGATACGAAGATTTTTGTAAGAATTTGAGGCTACCGAAATAAGGTAGGCAATATAACGGTTTCTTCCTGCAACGTAGTCTACAATGCAGCCAATACGCTCCTTGGTGGCCAGAGGAAGATCTTCTCCCGATACTCCCAGCGCCTTCAAATCACCGTCAATATAGGCTTCTATCAGCAGGGTGGTGGCGTCATCCAGCTTTTCGCCGTAACGGTTTATTACCTTAATGCCGTTATCGTAAAAAGGATTGTGGGAGGCGGTTATCATAATACCGCAGTCAAACTCGTCCTGGCGGGTTACGTAGGAAACGCTGGGCGTGGTGGTAACGTGAAGCATGTGAGCGTCGGCACCCGAAGCGGTAATACCCGCAACAATAGAATATTCCAGCATATAGCTTGAACGGCGGGTATCCTTACCTATAACAATCTTGGGACGGTAGCCTGCGCGGTTACAGCCCGAAAGGGGAGAGGAATAATACCAGCCCAGGAATCGGCCTATCTTGTATGCCTGCATAGAGGTAAGATTTACGTTTGCCTCACCACGGAAGCCGTCGGTGCCGAAATATTTGTTCTTTCTTTCCGTAGGCTCTTCTGTGGGTGTTATATCAATTTTGTCCTGTAAGAGGTCGTCGGTCGTAATGTCGAAAAGCTCGCAAAGCAGCAGCACGTTGTCAATCTGCGGAAGGGCCTGGTCCATCTCCCACTTAGAAACAGACTGACGGGAAACAGCAACCTTTTCTGCCAGCTGCTCCTGGGAAATCCCCTTTGCAGTTCGTAGCTTTAATATTTTTTCACCTATAGTCATAAAATCACTCCAATTATAAGCATATACCGATTATACAAGAAAATACCAAGGTCTTCTATCAACTTTGCCTTGAACTTTAAATGCAACCAATAGTTGCGCAAACTAAAAAAACATCGGCTTATTATAATTATATATTACACATTTTTTCAAAAAATGCAAACTTTTATTAACAAAAAAAGAAACGGATGATCCATCACCCGTTCCGTGTTGATTTTTCATTCTTAATTTTTTCACTATGAAGCTTAAAAAGCTCCTCGGTGGCAAGGGAGAGCTTGGTTACCACGTTTTGCTTTACGGGGTAGCAGTAGAAGGAATCCTTGTCGGTGGAAATATCTATACAGTCCTCGGGCCGCAGATAGCAGTAATCATACTCAATATGCACGCCGTACATACCTGAAGGATGACGTTCTATTTCGTATTTTTTACCATTATATTCACCCGTCAGTATAAAACCACGCCGTGGGTCGTGAACGAGTTTTCCTGCACCCAGCTTTTCAAATTTCATACAGCGGGGTAGGGAATAGACCTCAACCTCGTCCTCAAAACAGTACTCGCCTCGCTCTATCTGGGTCCTTACCTGGGCTCTTTCCCACTCGTACCAATCGGGAATGTGGGAGAATTCGGTTACACCTTTTTCTGCCTTCAACTCGCCCAGCTCGGTCATTTCCCATACCTTGCCGCAGCTTTTGCAGAAAAGCTTTGTGCCTTCGCTGGCCATTTCGTGCTCTGTGCCGCAGGCGGGGCACTGATAGAGTATCTTGTGCAGACCCTCTGCCCTGAAGGGCTGGTCAATTATAATGTTATGTTCCTTCTGCCACTTGTACTCATCATATTCCATAGCAGCCTTTATAGCCTCATTTATCTCCTCAACCGATTTGCTTGCCACGTCCTCGGCAGAGAGAATCTTTGTTACCGTGGTATAAAGGGGCACGTTCTTTCTGGGCTTGCGGTAGTTCCAGAAGGGGGTGTAAAGGTAGTTGCCGTGGTGTATTGTTACCACAACGGGCACCTTGCAGCTTTTAATCAGCTTGCCAAGGGAGTCGGGCAGTATTGCCGTGGTGCCGCAGGGAGAATATCTTGCCTCGGGGTACATACAAAGCACGTCACCCTTCTGTAGTACCCTTTTAATGGATTTTATAAGGTGAAGGTCGGTAGTAAATTTGCGCTTGCAGATACAGCCCAGCAGCTCCATAAGCCAGGGACGGCGATAGTACCCGTCAATGGTTGCAACGTTGTTTACCCTGTGGGGGAAGGTGGCCACCGCAGAAAGCTCAAAATCTATAAAATACATATGGTTTGAAAGCAGAATATAGGGAGGCTTCAGCCCTTCCATATTTATCTTTTCAATTTTATATTTAGGACCGAACATAAGGGCAATCTTGCTTACCAGGTAAAGCAGAAAGGTCATTATTTTCGGCTGACGAATAGGATATTTTGCCGTGTTGTAATATTTTTTGTTTTTATAATTCACTTCCATAATAAAACTCCTCAAATCTTTTGGGGACTGCCGCTTTATCAGTATAACCTAAAACCGTCCGTAAGGCAACAAAAAACGGAGTGTTACCACTCCGTTTTTTAATAAGTGCGGGATTAAGGCTTAATTTTGTAGCCGATGTTTTTCTCACCGTAGGTGAAGCAGATATTGCAAATGCTTGCAACGGTGGGATAGATGCCCAGGGTCAGAGCGCTCAGCCAGAAATAGGCGCCGGTGCGGCACTGGTATCCCTCGGGACGAAGGTTGGAGTGATTGATGATCACACTGCCCAGCCAACCAAAGAAAAGCGTCAACAGAAAACGAACGATGTTTTTACTCATAAAATCCCCTCCGAAAAGATTTTTAGGTAAGCTAGTTACCTGACATTATTTTACAATAAAATACAAAAAATGTCAATATTAACTCAAATTGTCCATTACCTTAAACTCGGCCCCGTCGGGTACAGGGGATAGGTAGGGTCCGTCTGAATGGTATTTGTATTTTGGCAGGGTGTGAGACGGTCCCGAATCAAAAACGAAGGAATCTCCCACTTTTTTAAAGACGTATTTATCGGGGGTCAGCTCATCGGTGGTCAGTATAAGTTTATCTCCCTCCATAACGTAATTACCCATAGGTATGTATGAGCTGAGGGAGGAATAGCTGAAACGGAATTTACCGATTTCGGGATATAAAATCAGCACAGGGCTTATGGGGTCGGGAGAATCCTCGTAGATATAGCTGATCAGGGCCTCGTTTTTGTCCCAATAAAGGTGGTCAAAATCCATTTCCGCCATCTTGAATATCCAGCGTATACTGTAGGACGAGGCGTAGCCGTAGGCTATGTATATCTCTCCGTTTTTCTGCTCCAGCAGGAAGGCTAAACGGTCGCTTCTTTCGTCTATGACCCTAAATGCGTTACGGTTGTTTTCTCGAAGAGCCTTTGCGGTATATCCGCCGTCCCAGATTTCATTTGGCAAAAGCTCGTCCCACAATTCCTTTGAAAGGGTCACACGCTCCAGTTCTCCCAGGTCGTAATAACTGCTGGATATGCTGGGCTTCGGGTGGTCGTTTGTCATAAGGTGACAGTTATCATCCGAAATAGCAAACTGCAGGTGACTTTGATTATTAAAGAGTACCGATGAGTACATTCCGTCATCAAAAACCACCCGCTCAAGCTTATAATGCTTGCCCACAAAGGAAAATTGACGGTCTATAATAAAGCTAACAAAGGCCTTGTACCGAGTTTTTGTCCCGTCCTCGGCAAAGTGAAACTTGCTTTCAAGGCAGTACCGTCCGTTGGCCTCAATATCGAAATAATCCAGGTTAAAGCAATGATCGGCGGTAGCTCCGGGCGCCACGGTATATAAGGGCTCGTCCCAGGCCATATTTCCTTTAACGGGCAGTTCGGTTTCTCCTCTGAACAGGCTGTAGGGCTCCCCGAAGCAAAGGGTTTTATCGGTGTTGTTAGTCCATTTAATTCCGATATGCGGAAAATCGGAATTAATACTGCCGTATAAATACTCAAATTCTACGTCAGGACATTCTGCCCCGGAGGTGGTGCCTACAATGCCGTAATTGAAATTTCGGTCATTGCTTTTAGGGTTCGTCAGGAAACAGACGGCAACCGCAAGGCAGACTATAACCGAAACCGCTACCACCCAAAATGCAGGCTTTTTATAGTTTAGCACAGATTTTATTCGGCTCTTAACCCCCGTTTCTCCAAAGGCCAGGGGACAGGCGGCAATCGAATTTTTTGGCATACTGCAGCGAAGCAAAGCCTCAGAATAATCCTTTTTAACGGCGCTGCCCAGGGTTTTTATAACCTTTTCGTCACAGGCCAGCTCAATATCTCTGCACAGCAATATGTATGCCACCCACAGCAGGGGATTAAACCAGTATATCGTCAGCAGTATAAAGCCTAACGGCTTCCAGATATGGTCTCGGCGTATAATGTGGGCGGTTTCGTGGGCTATAACCTGTGCTTTATCCTCGGCGGTGAGATGTGAAGGCAGGTATATCCTGGGTTTTATTATCCCCAGGATAAAGGGACTGCCTATGCGGTCACAGATATAAATGTTATCCTCAAGTAAAACCGACTCTCGCACCCGAAGCCGAATTTTTATATAACTTACTGTGGCATAAATCAGCATAGCCGCAATACCCGTCACCCATACTATAGAGGCAACAAACAGTACTATCTGCACCGGGTTGACGCTGGCGCCGACCTCGGGGGCCAGCTCGTGGGAGATTATTGGGTTAACGGCGCTGTTTAAAAGAGGTACACCCGTATGAATGGTAGGCACCTGTGAATAAATTATCTCGGGGGGCACCGTTTCGCTGCTGGGTAAAAGACTCAAAACACTTTCTATGCTGAAGGGCAGTAAAAGTCGCAGTCCAACAACGCCCCAAAGCAGAGGACGGAGATGTTTTGGGCCTCGGCTAAGTATCGGCCGAATGATAATTACGGCCAAGGCTGCCCAGCCTGCGGTAATCCCCATATTAAGTATCTGTAGAAACAATTCAGTCATTGTTATTCTCTCCGTATTTGTCTATAAGACACCGAATTTCGTCGACCTCTCGGGCAGAAAGTCCTTTACTTCTCGTAAAGGCGGCAAGAAAGGCGGGTAGGGAGCCGCCGAAGGTATCATCTACAAATTTTTCGCTTTTAACAGCATAAAAATCTTCGCGGGATATAATAGATTTTACCGTACCCTTGTCGTTTGTGAAAATGCCTTTGTCACACAATCTTTTTAAAACGGTATACGAGGTGGTTTTCTTCCAGCCCAGAGCCTTCTCCGCCAGGGAGGAAAGCTCGGCCGAGGCCAGCGGCTCGTTTTGCCATATAATATCCGCAAAACGGCTTTCTATCTCGCCTAAATGAATGTCTTTCATAATGTCCCTCCATTCTACAGCTTGTAGTACAATTATATTCTACACTATGTAGAATGATTTGTCAACAAAAAACGGCTCAGCCGTTTTTTGTATATTCGCATATCATAAATTCCAGCCCCACGGTGAGGGAGTCAAGCCCGTTGAGCTTGGCCTGGTCACGGGCAGAGGTTTTATAGTAATAAGGGGTCATCTTAAACAGGGCGTCAATATCTTCGGCAGAGCTTAAGGTTATACTGTATTTAAGCTCCTTGGACGTCGTAAGGGTAAAGCCCTCCCGCCGGGTAACAACCGCAGGATTAAGGTAAGGTTCATCATAAACTGCCGCCTTAAGGTCGAATAAATGTCTTTCCATAGGCAGAGCAGTAATCAGCCTGCCGCCCGATTTCAGGACACGCAGATATTCGGTAGGGCTGTCGGGAGCAAATATGTTGACTATGGTATCCGCCTCCCCGTCCGATAGGGGAATGCTTCCGATGCTTGCTACCGCAAACTCGGAGTTCGGGCATCTTTTGGCCGCCAATTTTAGGGCATCCTTAGAGATATCTACTCCGCAAACCTCGTTATTTTCGGCCAAAGCCGAGGTATAATATCCTTCTCCGCAACCTACATCCAGGATGGTATGTCCCTGTCCCGCCAGTTGCTGTACGGTATCCCTTAAGGGCTCATAGTAGCCTTTATTTAAAAACAGGCGTCTGGCTGCTACCATAAGCTTATCGTCACCGTGGCGTTTACCGCTACCGCCTGACATCAGCAGATTAACGTAACCCTGTCTTGCCTTGTCGAAGCTGTGGCCCTGCATACATTTGTAGTTGTCGGCAAGCTTTAACAACGGGCCGTGGCAAACGGGGCATATAAATTTTGAGCTTTCGGGTATCATATTAGACCCACCTTCAAATTAAGTATAACATTATTATACATTTATGTTTTGAAAAGTCAAATTAACGGTAGCATTTTTAAAAGAATAGTGGTATAATTAATCGGATATAAATTTTTTGAGGTAGCTTCTTATGCGAATGAGAAAGAAAAAACACGCCGCCGAAAGGCTTGAGGCCTGCAGCGAGCTTATTTTGCCCCTTGCCCCCCACGAGGAGGATTATCGCAAGGCGGCGGAAAATACAGCCTATTATGACATAGCTGAAATCTTCGGTAACAGTAATCCTCTCCACCTGGAAATAGGCTGTGGTAAGGGTCAGTTCATTTGCGAGCTTGCCCGCCGTAACCCCGATATAAATTACGTAGCTATTGAGGTTTGCGATGACGTAGCGGTCCTGGCCTGTGAGGGCATTAAGAATGCAGGACTTCAAAACGTCCGTTTTATGGTTACGGGGGCCGAGTACTTGCTTAAATATTTCCCCGATTCCTCGGTGGAAAGGGTATACCTCAACTTTTCCTGCCCATTCCCCAAGGCCAGGTACGCCAAGCACAGGCTGACCTCCCCCATATTTCTGCCAATGTACAGACAGATACTTAAAAGCGGCGGAGAAATTCATCAGAAAACCGACAATATGCACTTTTTCGAGTATTCTATCGAGCAGTATTCAAAGCTGGGCTTTACCCTTCAGAATATATCCCTTGACCTTCACGGCAGTGACTTTGAGGGCAATATAATAACCGAGTATGAAAAACGTTTTACCGAGCTGGGCCAGCCTATCTACAGGCTCGAAGCGGTAAACAGAAAATAAGGAGTTTAAAATGACAAAGATTGATATTTTTTCAGGCTTTTTGGGTGCAGGTAAAACCACTCTTATAAAAAAGCTTATAAGCGAGGCCTATTCGGGCGAAAAGGTCGTTCTTATAGAAAACGAGTTTGGTGAAATCGGTATAGACGGCGGCTTTTTAAAGGAGGCCGGTATCGAAATAACCGAGATGAACTCGGGCTGTATTTGCTGCAGCCTGGTGGGAGATTTTGCCGAGGCGCTGAAAAAGGTGCTGGCAGAATATGCCCCCGACCGCGTTATAATCGAGCCTTCGGGCGTCGGCAAGCTTTCCGACGTTATCCGTGCCGTAGAGGGTATCGAGTGTGAAAACGCAAGGCTTAATGCCTTCACCACCGTTGTAGATGCGAAAAAATGTAAGATGTATATGAAGAATTTCGGTGAGTTTTTCTGCGACCAGGTAGAGCACGCTTCGGCAATAGTTTTAAGTCACACCGCAGGTCTTGACGAGGAAAAACTGCATAATACCGTTCATCTGCTGAAAGAGCATAATAAGGATGCTACCATAGTTACCACCGATTGGGACAAGCTTACGGGCGCCCAGCTGCTGGCTGCTATTGAAAACAAAAATACCCTTGCTCACCACCTTCACGAGCTGGAGAAAGAGGACGTCTGCCCCGAGTGCGGCCATCATCACCATCATCACGACGAACACCACGAGCATCACCGCCACGAAGAGGGTGAGGAGTGCCATTGTCACGAGCATCATCACGAAGAACATCATCACCATCACGATGACTGTGATTGCGGCTGTCATCACCACGACCACGAGCACCATCATCACCACGCCGACGAGGTGTTCACCTCCTTCGGCAGAGAAACAGCAAAGAAATTTACTGCCGAGTTTATCGGGGCTGCCCTTGCCGCCCTTGAGGACGAGGAAAAGTACGGTATCGTGCTTCGTGCAAAGGGTATTGTTGCAGGCGCAGACGGGGAGTGGATACACTTTGACTACGTTCCCGGCGAGCCCGACGTTCGTACGGGTGGCGCCGATATTACAGGCCGTCTGTGTGTAATTGGTTCAAAGCTTCACGAAGATGCTATCGCAGCGCTTTTTGAAATTTAGGAGATTAAAATGAAGGATATACCCGTTTATCTTTTTACAGGCTTTTTGGAGTCGGGTAAAACTAAATTTATTCAGGAAACCTTAGAGGACGAGCGTTTTAACGCAGGGGAGAACACCCTTATCCTGCTTTGCGAGGAGGGTGAGGAGGAATTTGATATTTCCCGTATGCCCCACAAAAACGTCTTTATTCATACCGTAGAGGATAAGGCCGACCTTAACCGCTCCGAGCTGGAGTCCCTTGTGCGTAAAACCAAGGCCGAAAGGGTTATAATAGAGTATAACGGAATGTGGCTTCTCCAGGAGCTTTTTAACGCTATGCCCCAAAGCTTTGTCATAAGTCAGGAGCTTTGCTTTATGGAGGCAGGAACCGCCCTGACCTACAACGCTAATATGCGTCAGCTGGTATATGATAAAATCTCCACCGCCGAGATGATTATCTTCAACCGTATGGAAGAAAACACCGATTTTATGCCTCTGCATAAACTTGTCCGTGGGGCAAATCGCAGGGCTGATATTGCTTACGAGTATAAAAACGGCTATGTTAAATACGACGATATTGAAGACCCGCTGCCCTTTGATGTGAACGCCGATATCGTTTCCATAGAGGATAAGGATTACGCCCTCTGGTTCCAGGATATGATGAACGATATGCAGAAGTACGTAGGCAAGACCGTTAAGTTTAAGGGTATTGTAGCAAGGGACGGCAAGATTCCTTCCGATACCTTTGTGGTTGGCCGTCACGTTATGACCTGCTGTGCCGACGATATTCAGTATTGCGGAATTGCCTGCGACTGGAAGGCCAGCGCTACCCTCAAAACCAACGACTGGGTAATAGTTACCGCCCGCTTTTCTGTGGGTAAACATAAGCTCTACCGTTCAAAGGGTCCCTACCTTACTGCGGTCCAGGTGGCAAAGACCTCGCAACCCGAGAATATGGTTGCAACATTTTACTGAGAGGTGTAACCCTTGCAGACAGAAAATAAAATGGGCATAATGCCTGTAAACAAGCTTATCATTAGTATGTCCCTGCCTATGATGGCTTCTATGATAATACAGGCTCTCTATAATATAGTGGACAGTATGTTTGTGGCCCAGATAAACGAGGAGGCGCTGACGGCTCTTTCCCTGGCATTTCCCGTACAGAACCTTATGATAGGTGTGGCCACGGGAACAGGAGTGGGTATGAACGCTCTGCTCTCCCGCTCCCTTGGTGAAAAGGATGCCGATAGGGTTGGGAAGGCGGCCTCAAACGGCGTTCTGCTTTCTATTATTGCGTCGGCCGTCTTTATGCTACTGGGCATATTCGGCTCTCGTCCTTTTTTTGAGATTCAGACCGATAACACTCTTATAGTGGAATACGGCGTACAGTATCTTACCATTTGTACCTTGGGTGCCCCCTTTCTTTATATGTCAATAATATTTGAAAGGCTTATGCAGGCTACAGGCAAAACAGTGCTTTCTATGTATACCCAGGGCCTTGGCGCTATCACCAACATAATTCTGGACCCAATATTAATATTTGTTTGCGGTTGGGAGGTCGTAGGTGCTGCTCTGGCTACCATAATCGGCCAGTTTGCTTCTATGCTGCTGGGTATCTTCCTTAACCAGCGATTCAACAGGGAAGTAAGGGTGAGCGTGAAAAAATTGCGCCTTCACGGCGAAACGGTCAAGCGCATCTATGCTGTGGGCGTGCCTTCTATAATAATGGTGGGTATCGGCTCCCTTATGAATTACCTGCTTAATAATATGCTTATTTCCTTCTTTTCCACCACCGCCGCTGCGGTGCTGGGTGCATATTATAAGATTCAGTCCTTTGCATTTATGCCCTTGTTCGGTCTGAATAACGGCATAGTGCCTATAATAGCATATAACTACGGCGCAAGAAAAAGAAGTCGAATAAACAAGACTATCAAACTCGTAATAGTATATGCCACGGGCATTATGCTTACGGCTATGGCGATATTCCAACTATTCCCCGAGCAGCTTCTGAGGATGTTTAATGCCTCGGAGGAAATGATGAAAATAGGCATTCCTGCCTTCCGCATAATCAGCATAAGCTATATTTTTGCAGGCTTCTGTATAGCCGTAGGTTCAGTGTTCCAGGCCTTTGGTAGGGGCGTGCTGTCTATGATAGTATCTATCTGCCGTCAGCTTATAGTGCTGGTGCCTGCCGCTTATATTCTCGCCCTGCTCTTCAGGGATAATATTGATATGTTCTGGCTCAGCTTCCCCATAGCCGAGGTAATGTCCCTGGCCATAAGCCTTATCTGCTTCATATACCTGTACAGGACCCTCATAAGGCATATTCCCGATAATAAATAATTTTGCGTCATATAAATACCTTCAAAGAGGTGGATGTTTTATGCAAACACAAATAAATTGCAGTACTTTTGGATTCTATAAGGTAGCCGTAGGCTCCCCCTTGATTCGTGTGGCTAACCCTACGTTCAATACCGAGGAGATTAAAAAGCAGGTTGACGTGGCCATAACCCGGGGGGCAGGTCTGCTGGTTACCCCCGAGCTTTCGGTGTGTGGCTATACCTGCGGCGACCTTTTCGGACAAGCCGCCCTTATACGGGGATGTGAAGAGGCTATAGCCGACCTGGTTGCCTATACCGCCAAATCGGAACTGTTTTTGGTCGTAGGTGCCCCCCTTAAATGCGGCTACCGCCTGTTTAACTGTGCTGTAGCAATAAATAAAGGTGAAATTCTGGGAGTAGTGCCCAAGGAATACCTGACCGCGGCTGAAAAAGCTCATTTTACCAGAGGTAGTGAAGCTGTCGAGGATACAATTACTCTTTGCGGTCAAAGGGTACCCTTTGGTGATATGCTTTTCCGTCTGTCGAATGATTTAACCGTGGGAATTGAGATAGGCAGTGACCTTTGGGCCGCTATTCCGCCCAGCTCGTATATGGCTCTGGGCGGCGCAAATCTCATTCTCAATCCTTCGGCCTCGGCCGAAGCGGTTTCTGCTTACGAATACCGCCGTCAGCTTGTTAAAATGCAGTCGGCAAGCGCTGTATGCGCCTACGCTATGGCTAATGCAGGGGTAGGGGAATCTACTACCGACCTGGTCTTTGCGGGGGGCGGAATTATTGCTGAAAACGGTGACATTCTGGCAGAGGGCGAGCGCTTTGCCCGTAACGGCGTTTTAACCTTCAGCTGTGTTGACCTTCAGCGTCTGTCGGCCCTTCGTGCATCGGCTCCCGCCTTTGCCGACGGCTCCCTGCTGGAGCCCGTGGATTATTCCGAGGTAGTCGGCTCTGTCGCGGCTCTTGAAGAAAAGCATTTTACAAGATATATCGACCCTCATCCCTTTGTACCCGCAGGTGATGAGGATAAAAAGCAACGCTGTGAGGAGATTTTCTCCATTCAGGCCGCAGGTCTGGCCAAAAGGCTTGAGCATACCGGCCTTAGAAAGTGCGTGCTGGGTATTTCCGGTGGGTTAGATTCCACCCTGGCCCTGCTGGTATCAGCAAGAGCCCTTAAAATGCTGGGTCTTGGCAGCGAGAATATTATAGGTATCACAATGCCGGGCTTCGGCACCACCGACCGCACCTATAATAATGCTCTTGAGCTTATGGCTTCACTTGGTGTTGAAACAAGGGAAATAAGCATAAAAGAGGCCTGTATTACACATCTTAAGGATATTGGTCACGATATAAATAATCACGATATTACCTATGAAAATGCACAGGCACGTGAGCGTACCCAGATACTTATGGATATTGCTAATAAGGAAGGCGGTATTCTTGTGGGCACAGGTGACCTTAGTGAAATTGCCCTGGGCTGGTGCACTTATAATGCCGACCATATGAGTATGTACGGCGTAAATGCAGGCATCCCCAAAACCCTGGTGCGCCACCTTGTGGATTACATTGCAGGTAAGAGTGAGGGCAAAACAGGCGAAATACTTTACGATATTCTGGACACTCCCGTTTCACCCGAACTGCTTCCTCCCGATGAGGCAGGCAACATATCTCAGAAAACCGAGGATAAAATAGGTCCATACGAGCTGCACGACTTTTTCCTTTACCATTTCGTTCGCCTTGGTGAGGATAAGGAGAAAATTGCTTTCCTGGCAGAAAAAGCCTTTGATGGCAGCTATAGTGAGGAAACGGTAGATAAATGGCTTACAACCTTTATCCGCAGGTTTTTCATCTCCCAGTTCAAGCGTTCCTGTTCGCCCGACGGTCCCAAGGTTGGCACTGTTGGCCTCAGCCCCAGGGGAGATTGGCAGATGCCGTCTGACGCAGATTTTTCTCAGTGGTTAAAATAAATAAAAAATCTGTGGTTTTTTGCCTCAATTTTGCTGTTGTTATTGTTGACAGTAAACACTGTTTATGGTATAATATCCGTATCGACGCAGGCCGTCGGTACGGATATATCTTTAAAACGGTGCTGTGCATCGGCAAGGTGTTCGGTTTTATAACTAAAGGTGCCTGCAGGCACTGCTTTTTTATATGCGAATGGTGCTTGCCGAAGGGCAAGCGTTTTTTTAGAAAGGAAACGACTATGAAATATCTGCTAAAATCAGCAAAGGCCTATATGTGCGGCACCTTTGAAACGGTGGATTTGCTTGTTGATGACGGAATTGTTGTTTCCATTTCTCAAAACATTTCTGATAATGATGCTACTATTATCCCTTTAAAAGGTCTTGTTGTTTTTCCCGGTTTCACAGATGTTCATGTTCATCTTCGTGAGCCGGGTTTTTCATATAAAGAAACTGTGGCCAGCGGCACCGCCGCAGCGGCCCGTGGCGGCTACACCACCGTCTGTACTATGCCCAACCTTAAACCCTGTCCCGATTCGGTAGAGCATTTGAAGGCACAGCTTGATATTATAGAAAAGGATGCCGTTATAAAGGTTCTTCCCTTCGGCACAATAACGGTAGGGGAGTTTGGGCAGACACTTTCCGATATGGAGGGTATGGCGCCCGACGTTGTCGGCTTCTCCGACGACGGCAAGGGTGTACAAAGTGAAGAAATGATGCTGGCGGCTATGAATAAGGCCAAGGCGCTGGATAAAATTATCTCGGCCCACTGTGAGGATAATGACCTGCTTTTCGGCGGCTATATTCACGACGGTGACTATGCGGCAGCACACGGCCATAAGGGCATCTGCAGCGAAAGCGAGTGGGGCCCCATAAAACGTGATATTGAGTTGGCTGAAAAATCGGGCTGTAAATACCACGTTTGCCACATTTCCACCAAGGAAAGTGTTGAGCTTATAAGGCAGGCCAAGGCCCGTGGTGTGGACGTTACCTGTGAAACAGGCCCACATTACCTTACTATGAACGACTCAATGTTGCAGGAGGAAGGCCGCTTTAAGATGAATCCTCCCATAAGAGGTGAGGAGGACAGGCTGGCCTTGATAGAGGGTATCTTGGACGGCACCATTGATATGATAGCCACCGACCACGCCCCCCATTCTGCCGAAGAAAAGGGTAGAGGTCTTGAAAAAAGCGCTATGGGCGTTGTAGGTATAGAAACTGCCTTTGCAGTCTGCTACACAAAGCTTGTTAAAACGGGTGTTATAACCCTTGAAAAACTTATAGAGCTGCTTAATTCCAATGCTAAAAAGCGTTTCGGAATCGGCGCCGAAATAAAGGTAGGCGCCCCCGCCGACCTTACGGTATTCGATTTAGAGCAGCAGTATACCGTTAACCCGGAAGAGTTTCTGTCTAAAGGCAAGGCCACACCCTTTGAGGGCTGGCAGCTACAGGGCAGATGCAAGCTGACCATGGTAGACGGACAGATAGTTTATAAAGAAGATTAATATACGGAGGAAACCACAATGGCAAAAAGAACAGATATTAAAAAGGTACTTATAATAGGCTCGGGCCCCATCGTTATAGGTCAGGCTGCGGAGTTTGACTATGCAGGCACCCAGGCCTGCCTCGCCCTTAAGGAAGAGGGCTACGA
>JAGAPN010000009.1 GCA_017623235.1 Clostridia bacterium
AATACGGAAAGCTTTCACATCAGCCTCTCGACGACCTGGAGGCAGGCGCCCGAATCGACGTTACCAAAATTAAGGAAGATCCTATGGATTTCTGCCTTTGGAAATCGGCTAAGCCCGGCGAGCCCTATTGGGACTCTCCTTGGGGTCAGGGACGCCCCGGCTGGCATATCGAGTGCTCGGCTATGGCAGGACGCTTCCTCGGCAAGACCATCGATATTCATTGCGGCGGTCAGGACCTTATCTTCCCACACCACGAAAACGAGATAGCACAGAGCGAATGTGCCAACGGCTGCGACTTTTCACACTACTGGATGCATAACGACTATATTAACGTCGATACGGGCGCCTGCCTCCAGGTCGTCAAGGGGCTGATGAGAGAGCTTTCCATACTCCTTGAACTTTTTAGCACGGAAATATACGTCACCCTTGGACTCATAGGCATAGCCCTTTTCAATAAGGGAGGTAATAATTTACTGTATAGCGTCAATATTTTCGGTAGCCTTGGGATGAACGGTAGCCTCACGGACACCAAGGCCCTTGGCATCGGTCCAGAACTCCTCAATATATCTTTCGGCCACCTGCTTTACGGTAATTCCTTCTTCATTAGCCTTCTTTATAAGCTTATCGTCAATATCGGTAAAATTCTGAACGAAATTCACCTTGTAACCACGCCACTCAAGATAGCGACGAAGCACGTCGAAAACACAAAGAGGACGGGCGTTACCGATGTGGATATAGTTATAAACGGTAGGGCCGCAGGCATAGATGCGAAGCACACCCTCCTCTACGGGTACCAGCTCCTGCTTTTCACGGGTGAGAGTATTAAATATTTTCATTATTTCTTACCTTCCTTTAAGATATCAATTTGATTTTTTAGATTATTTATTTCGTCCTCAAGACGATTGATTTCCTGCATAACGGGGTCGGGGATGTGAATCTGGTCCAGGGGCTTAACCTTTTCGCCGTTTAGCCGCACAACCCTGGCAGGCACACCCACAACGGTAGCTCCCTCGGGAACCTCCTCAAGCACCACGGCGCCTGCGGCGATACGGGCATTGTCCCCTACCTTAAAGGGGCCCAGCACCTTTGCGCCCGAGCTTATCATAACGTTATTGCCTATGGTAGGGTGACGCTTGCCCACGTCCTTACCCGTACCGCCCAGGGTAACGCCCTGGTAGATAAGAACGTCGTCGCCGATTTCGGTGGTTTCACCTATAACAACACCTGTGCCGTGGTCAATAACCAGGCGGCGGCCAATAGTAGCGCCGGGATGAATTTCAATGCCTGTAAGATGGGCGGCCTTCTGGCTTATATAACGGGCGGTGAAAAACCAGCCGTGCTTATAAAAGAAATGCGCTCGGCGATACATACGCAGGGCCTTTACCCCGGGGTAGAGGAAATAAATTTCAATAATATTACGGGCGGCGGGGTCACGGTCCATAACCGCTTTAATATCCTCTATCGTTCGCCTGAAAAACATAAAAGCTCCTTTCATAAACAGAAGAAAAAATAAAGCCTCCGACGGAAATAATCCGACGGAGGCGGTAAAAACCACGGTTCCACTCCTGTTTATAACTCGTCACCTTAACGTGGTGTAACCGCACAAGGGATACTTAATTCCCCCCTGTGTGCTGGCGGGCGCACTTCATATCACACGAACACCGAGGCTTCTTTCAGCCGATGAAAGCCCCTCTCTGTGGGTCGACGAGATACTACTCTACCCGATAAACGCATCTATTATATCTATATCTATTATATTTATTTTTCCCGTTTTGTCTACATTTATTTTGTTTTAGATATAAATTCTTTATTCTGTGCAAGATATATCACGCCCGATACTATGCAAAGCAGGGTGGATATCCACACCAATGCAGAACCCGACCAATAAAGAATTTGGTCTATAACGGTCATTACGCTGCCTTCAAGGGCGAAAAATCCCAGAATTTCATAAAACTGCTCGGCGGTTAGCACAAAGATAATGGCAATCATCTGAAAAACGGTTTTAAGCTTGCCCCAGATATTTGCGGCAATAACCTTGCCTCCCGAAGAGGCGGCCACCAGGCGCACCGAGGACACCGCAAACTCACGGAAAAGCACGATAAAGGCCACCCACACGGCGCCCCAGCAGTTATCCGTTGCGATAAAGCCCAAAAATGCGGCGGTAGTAAGCATTTTATCGGCCAGAGGGTCTAAAAACTTGCCGAAATCGGTAACAAGACCACGGGCACGGGCAATTTTACCGTCAAAAAGGTCGGTCAAGGATGCCCCGATAAATATTAACAGCGCCACCCCGTAATGGAAGGGAAAATCCACCATAAGGGCCAGCATAAATATAGGGGTAAGAATAATTCTTAAAACTGTAAGCTTATTAGGCAGGTTCATCTGTTCTTTCTCCTAAAAGGTCATATTCCAGGCAGTCGTTTACCTGTACGAAAACGTATTCTCCGATAACCAGGGGCTTATCCGAGGTAAAAAACACCTTGCCGTCTATCTCGGGGGCATCGGCAGGGCTACGGCCGTAGTAGCACTTGATATAATCGTCCCAACCCTCAATCAGCACCTCGGTAACCGAGCCGATTTTTTCCTCGTTCTTCTCGGCCGAGATGGTCATCTGGTCGGTCATAATAAGCTCCATACGGTCATTCTTTACCTGCTCATCCACCTGGTCGGGGAAGGTGGCGGCCATAGTATCCTCCTCGGGGGAATATGTAAAGCAACCCAGCTTGTCAAATCTGGCCTCCTTCACAAACTCGTGAAGGGAGCAAAACTGCTCGTCACTTTCTCCCGGGAAGCCTGTGATAAAGGTGGTGCGAAGGGTAATATCGGGGATGCGGGCCCTGATACGGCCGATAAGAGCTGTAAGGCTTTCCCTGTCCCCTCTTCTGTTCATTCTTTTAAGTATGGCGCCGTCGGCGTGCTGGAGAGGAATATCAAGGTAATGCACCAGCTTTTTTTCTTCTGCTATGGTGTCCAGCAGCTCGTCGGTAATTCTTTCGGGATAGGTGTAGAGGGTGCGTATCCAGTGGAGCTTTTCAACCTTGCAAAGCTCACGCAGAAGCTGGGGCAGACGGCCCTCACCGTAGATATCCTCACCGTAGGCGGTGGTGTCCTGGCCTACCACTATAAGCTCGGTAACGCCGCCCTCGGCCAGCCTTTCAGCCTCGGCAACAATATCCTCTATCCTGCGGCTTCTCAGCCTGCCTCTTATCATAGGTATGGCGCAGTAGGTACAGCAGTTATTACAGCCGTCGGAAATTTTGATATATGCCGAGAAGGGATAACCTCCCAGCATACGGTCTGCATTAAGGTCAAGGTCACCCTTTTCTCCGTAGGAATTTTTACAGCTACCCTCAATAGCGGCCTTGGTAAGGGCGGCAATATCCTTGTTGGAGCCGATGCCTACCACCAAATCAACCTCCGGAATTTCCTCGGTAATATCATCCTTATACCTTTCGGCCAGGCAGCCGGTCACTATAAGGGCCTTGAGGTTGCCCTCGTTTTTATATGCGGCACATTCAAGTATATTCTCAATAGCCTCTTTTTTTGCATCCTCAATAAAACCGCAGGTATTAATGATGATAGCGTCGGCCTCGGCCTCGGCAGGGGTTATTTCAAAGCCTGCTTTATCTAAAGCGGCCAGCATCATTTCTGCATCTACCTGGTTTTTAGGGCATCCCAGGGATACCACGCTGACTTTATATGCCATTATTCTTCCTCTTCATCTTCTATTTCTTCGTTGTACCGCCTAAGGGCCGCCCTAACGTCGGCATAGGTAAAGCCCTTTCTTTGCAGGGCGGCAATGGTTTTTTGCAGGTCGTTCCAGTTCTCCAGCTTGCCTGCAAATTTTGTCTTTAACAGGTTTAAAATCTTCTCAACCTCGTCATCATCGGGCAGGTCTTCAATAGTAAATTTTGCCATATCGGAATCAATACCCTTATGAATAAGCTTTATATATATATCCCTGTCGGACGCCCCCGAGGCCGACAAATATTCGGCCAGGCGGCGGGCATAGGCCTCGTCGTTTATAAGCCCTAATTCCTTCATACGCTCGGTAGCCTCGTTGCAGACGTCATCGGGGAAGCCTGCGGCTATCAGCTTATCGTAAAGGCCGTTCTCGCTGTGGTCCCCACGGGAGAGGTACCACATGGCACGAGATTTTGCCCTTTTGAGTTCGGACTCATAAAGCAAGGTATCCGGGTCGTCAATAATGACGCCCGGTGCTATACCTTTTATTACCGTAAGCTCGGTATCCAGCATAAGCTGACTGCCGTCCTCAAGGGTAACGGCGGTAAGCTGTTTTCTGCGATTGCTGACACTTGAAACCTTCATTAGTCGTCAACCGCAATATCAATATTGACCTTCCTGCGGCGGGGTGTTGCGGCAGGTACTACAGATACGGGGGTGATTCCCTCGTCCTTAATCTCTTCAGCAGTATCCTCTTCTGTGGCGTTAAGACGGGCAATAACCTTTGCCTCGATTTCGGCCGCCAGCTCCTTATTTTCCTCAAAGAGAAGTTTAACGTTATCTCTACCCTGGGCCAGACGGGTTTCACCGTAGTAGAACCAGGCGCCCGAACGGCGGATAATCTCAAACTTAAGGCCCATATCAACAAGCTCGCCTGTGTAGGAGATGCCCTTGCCGTACATAATATCAAACTCGGCCTCGCGGAAGGGAGGTGCAACCTTATTTTTAACAACCTTGGCACGGGTACGGGAGCCTATCATCTCTCCGCCCTGCTTAATGGTTTCAATCTTTCTGACGTCAATACGGACAGACGCATAGAACTTAAGGGCACGGCCGCCTGTGGTGGTTTCGCTGCTGCCGTAGATAACGCCGATTTTATCACGAAGCTGGTTGATGAAAATGGCGATACAGTTAGATTTGGATATAGCGCCTGCCAGCTTTCTGAGGGACTGGGACATAAGACGGGCGTGAAGTCCAACGTGGTTGTCGCCCATTTCATCCTCAATTTCGGCTTTGGGCACAAGGGCTGCAACCGAGTCAATAACCACAACGTCAATGGCGCCCGAACGAACAAGGGCCTCGGTAATCTCTAAAGCCTGCTCGCCTGTGTCGGGCTGGGAAACCAGAAGAGAATCTATATCAACGCCAAGGGCCTTGGAATAAACGGGGTCAAGGGCGTGCTCAACGTCGATGAATGCGGCGGTTCCACCCTCCTTCTGGGCCTCGGCCACAACGTGAAGGGCAAGGGTAGTTTTACCCGAAGATTCGGGACCGTAAATCTCAACGATACGGCCACGGGGCATGCCGCCTATACCCAGGGCGTGGTCAAGGGAAATAGAGCCTGTGCGGATATGCTCAACACTCATTCCCGTATTTTCACCCAGGCGCATAACGGCGCCCTGACCAAACTGCTTCTCTATCTGAGAGAGGGCTGTGGCCAACGCTTTGCTTTTATCTTCTGACATAATTTTTACCACCTTTTATATTTATTTGAGTTAATTATAAACTATTCACTGTCCCAAAAACCACCCTTTGAATACCGATAAGGTCGGTTTTAAAGGAAATTTGGGTAAAGCCTTCGGACTCCAGGATTCGGGCCACCAAATCGGCCTCCTTTATGCCTACCTCAAAGGCCAGCCTGCCCCCATTTTTAAGGGCCGATTTCCAAAGTCTTGTTATCTCACGGTAGAAAAACAGGCCGTCCTCACCGCCGAAAAGGGCTGTATGAGGCTCATTTAAAACCTCGGGAGAAAGCTCCCCCTTGTCACCGTTTGGAATATAGGGAGGGTTGCAAACTATAAGGTCATATTCACCAAAGGGCTTTTCTAAAACGTCGGCCTTTACTGCCTTTACGTTCTCTGCCCCGATATGCTCTATGTTCTTCTGAAGATAGCCGAAGGCGGCATCGTATTTTTCCAGAGCTACAACCCGTGCATCGGGTCGCTCGCAGGCGATGCTGATGCCGATACACCCGCTGCCCGAGCAAAGGTCAATAACCCTTGGGAATTTGAGGCCCTTTATAAGCTCAAGCCCCGTTTCCACCAGCAGCTCGGTATCCTGGCGGGGAATAAGCACTCCCTCACCCACCAGAAATTCATTATCATAAAACCACCAGCGACCGAAAATATACTGCAGAGGAACGCCCTGACGGCGCTTTTCAACAATAGGGTCTATATCCTCGGTATCTACAGCGGCCGAAGATATTATAAGCCTGTTAGGCTCACAGCCCGAAAGATGGGCCACTATAAGTCTGGCTTCCCTGTCAGCCTCATCAGAAATGGACTTCAGGGCCGCCGCAGTATACCTTACTGCCTCGCTTACCGATATTACCACTTGTCCTCTTCCTCGTTCTCGGGAATGACCTCCGACATAGCGGCTATTGCCACCTCTATCATAGAATCATCCGGCTCTTTAACCGTAATGCGCTGAATCCAAAGACCGGGGGCGGCCACAATGCGGGTAACAAAATTATCGTAACGGCCGCAAATCTTTATAAGCTCATAGCCCAGGCCGCAGATTAGGGGCACCAGCAGTAGCTTTATAATGGTGCGAAGCCACAGCACCCCCTTAAGCCAGGGCACGATGGTATCAAGAATAAAGGTAACGAAGATGCTGACAATCAGCATAAGTATCATAAAGGAGGTACCGCAACGGGGGTGGAAGCGGCGCTGTTTTCTGACGTTTTCGACGCTCAGCTCCAGCCCTGCCTCGTAGCAGAATATGGTCTTATGCTCGGCGCCGTGGTACTGGAACACCCTTTTAATATCCTTCATAAAGGAAACGGCCAGCATATAGCCCAGGAAAATGATAATTTTAAGTATGCCCTCAAAAAGGGACTGGAAGGGAGAAAGCACGCCGCCGCAAAGATAATTTACACCCTTGAAGGCCAGGGAGGGCAGGTAGATAAAGAGGCCCACCGAAAGAATAACGGCCAGCACTACGGCGATTATCATTATAACACTCAGAAGGGTTTTATTTTCCCCTTCATTTTTCTCCTTCTTCTCCTGCTTTTCCTCTTCCTCGATTTCATCGAGATAGCCGGATTTGTCGGCCGAATCCATCATAGCCTTGTAGCCTATAAGCATTGAATCAATAAAGCCAACAACTCCACGGATTATGGGCCATTTAAAGAAAAAGCACTTGTTTTTAATGCTTTTTATCTCCATTTCGCTGACGTCGATACCGCCATCCTTCATACGGACGGCCATAACGTCCTTTTTGGGGCCACGCATCATAATTCCCTCTATAAGGGCCTGGCCTCCTATACTGGTTTTTTTACAACTCATCAGAATCTCCCTTCGGTTCCTCCTCGGCCAAGGGAAGTACCACCGTAACGGTAGTGCCTACACCCTCGGTACTGTCTACCAGGAGAAGACCATTATGCTGTTTAATTATTTCATCGGCCACGGCCAGGCCTATGCCAGAGCCGCGAACCTGTTTGTTTGCCTTGTAGAACTTTTCCTTAACACGGTCAAGGTCCTTTTCGGCTATACCAACGCCGGTATCGCTTATGGATATCATAACACAACCGTCCTCTGTGCGGGGCTGAATAAGAATCTGTCCCCCGGGCTGATTGTATTTAAGGGCGTTATCTATTACGTTTATGAAAACCTGCTTGATACGGTTAACGTCACCGTAGCAACGCATTTCCTCACGGGCAGGCATATACACCAGCTCTACCCCCTGTTTTTTTGCCAGCTCACGGTACATATCGGCGGCCTCACCCAGTACGTCATTAACGGGGAAACCCGCAAAGCTCATAGAAATGCGACCCGACTGCATACGGGAAAAGTCCAGCAGCTCCTCCACAAGGCTGTGAAGACGCTCCGACTCCTTAAGCACCACGTCCAGGCCCTTGTTTACCGTTTCTTCATCGTAGCCGATGGAAAGCTTTGCGGTTTCGGCCCAGCCACGGATGGCGGTAAGCGGTGTGCGAAGCTCGTGGGATACTGAGGAAATAAAATCGTTCTTCATATTTTCGGCCTGCTGAAGCTCGCTGGCCATATAATTTATGGAATCGCAAAGCTCACCGATTTCGTTGTTGGACTGTATCTCGATTCGGGAGTTAAAATCACCCATAGCAATTTTTCTGGAAACGTTGGAAACGTCACGAATGGGCTTTACGATAGAGGTGATGAAATACATACCTGAAATTGCCGTAATGGTGAGTATGGCAACACCCACTATAACAGCGATAATGCAAACCCAAAGAATGTGCTTGTTCACCGGCTCTAAGGAAACCGTCCAGCGAACGGCACCGAAGATGGACCCCGACTCGTTTTTAAGCAGGGTAGTCTGGCAGAGCACCCTCTCCCCCACCGAGTTGTTACCCGTCCAGGAGCCTATGTCGCCGTTTGACAGGGCCTTATCGTAATCGGGCATTGTGGGGTCGTGCTGGCCGAAGCCTGTGGTGGAGAACATTATATTGCCCAAAGAATCCAGCACCTGGATTTCTATCTTGCCCTTGTCACGAAAATTTTCGCAATAATCCTTGGCGGTGCTTTGGTAATTTTCGGGACGGCAGTTGGAAAGGGGGGCAATAAAGCTTTGGGCATATTCTTCAGATACGGTCTGAACGTTGGAAAGATAATAGGAGCGGACAAAAAGGCAAAAGACGACCTCGAGAGCAAGGATTATAAGAAACATAACGAGAAAAACGTTAAGTATCCATCTCCAGGCAACGCTTTTAAACCTGATTTCTATTTCCATTACTCTCACCTCGCTTTTACACTTTTTTAGGTTATTAGTTGCCGCTGTTCCACTTGTAGCCCATACCCCACACCGTTACAAGGTGTTTTGGGGAGGAGGGCTCATCCTCTATCTTCATACGAAGGCGGCGGATATTAACGTCTACAATTTTTTCTTCACCAAAGTAGTTGCTGCCCCATACCTTGCTTAAAATATCGGTTCGGTCCAGGGCGGTATCGGGATTTAAGAAGAAATATTCAATAATCTGGAATTCAACCTGGGTAAGTTCAATATCCCTACCGCTTTTTTGCAGAGTGTGGCGACGCATATTAAGGGTGAATTCACCCAGTTTAATTACATCGGTGTTTTCCTTGGCACGGTCGTTATTCATTCCTACACGACGATAGAGGGAGTCGACCCTTGACAGCAGCTAGGTGGGACTGAAGGGTTTGGTAATGTAATCATCGGCTCCCATCATAAGGCCGCTGATTTTATCCATTTCCTGGGTGCGGGCGGTAAGCATTATAATGCCCAGGGTCTGACTGCGCTTGCGAAGCTCGGTGCAGAGGGTAAAACCGTCCATACCGGGCATAGAAATATCCAACAGAGCAATATCAAAATCGCCCTCGGCATCATATATTTGCAGGGCCTCTTCGCCGCTGCCTGCCTCTACGGTGGTGTAGCCCACCCTTTTAAGATTTATGGCCTCAAAGCTACGTATTGCCTCTTCATCTTCAACTATAAGGATTTTTTTCATTACGTTACCCCTTATTTTATTATTCTGAATATGCTTTCCAGCGTGTTAATATCAAGATTTATACTGTTAGGCTCGTTCACCTTGGCAAGATAGGTAAGGCTCTCCCCGTCAAGGAGCAGAGTATAGCCCTCCTCGGTGTATTCGTCCCGTTTATCCTTGTCGGCGGAGGCCACCGCTATTATGCGGAACATCTCCTCACCGTAGGTACCGGTGTTTATATCGTAATGGTAGAACACTCTGAGCCTTGACTCGGTTTTACGGGTAAGATGGATACTGTTTTTCCAGCTATCGGGAATGGTCAGACAGTAGCCGTCGGAGTAGTTCATAAAGGTGGAGGCGCAGACCTCCATTTTATTGCCGTCAAAATCGCACCAGTTGGTAATGTAGACCTTATCGGCCTCATCGCTTTCGGCGGTGGAGGGAAGCAGCTCCAGCAGGGGGATGTCAATGACCCCGTCGCCGCTGAAATCACGGCTGGACACGGCGCTTAAGCGGTAGGTTACGGTATTTTCCATAGTGGTGGGACTTATAAGGCTTTTCAGCAGGGTGTCCTCAAACCAGATTATTTCGGTAATCATACCCGAGCCCTTCACCGCATCTATATAAAGGGCAGCGGCTCCGTTTTTGAGGGGGGCCACCACAGGGGTGCTGTAGGAGGAAACGTTGCCGTCCAGTCCTACCGAGCCGATTTCGGCAATACCGTCATCCTTAAAGGAGATAACCTTGGCCGAGGCCACCTTGTCGGTAGAGTTGAGGTAAACTACAGTAAGGTCGGGCATATCGTCGGAGTTTAGGTCGGCGCAGGTAAAGTTGGTGTATTTTTCCAGAACACGCTGGGTAAGGGTATCCTTGGTGAAGCTGTAAACGCCCACCTGCTTATCAATAGAGCCGTATACCATCCAGCCTACGATAATCTCTTTAGAGCCGTCACCGTCCAGGTCGGAAAAGCTGACGCTTTCAACGTCGTTGGCCACCAGGCTTAAATCACCCATACTCTTCCACTCATCGCCACGGTTGGCAATAATGTTGATGTGCATAGTCACCGCCGAGTCGGCCGTAACGCTGTAAAAGGCTACCGCCTCGGTAAAGCCGTCGGAGTTGACGTCGGTCATAATAAAGGCCGAGCGATAATCGCCCGAAACGGGGTATTTAAGGGTAATATCCTCCCCTGCCCAGGCCTCTAAGGCCTGCTGAACGGGGTACATATCTCCCTCCAGCTTGGGTGCGGCAATAAGGCCCGAAAAATCGGTCTGCAGGACGTCACAGCCCGAAAGAGTAAAGCAGAAAAGGGCCGCCAGAACGACAGCAATTAACCTTTTTATCTTCATAAGCGACACCTCTCCTTTTTACATAAATATACATTATAGATTATACCATAAAGGGTAACAAAAATAAAGACTTTTTGTAAACATTTATTCGACAGGATAATAAAAAACACGGTTTAACACCCGTTAAGGTGTTAAACCGTGTTATGATTAATCAGACTGCATTACTCAACAACAACAGACCAGGTTCCGTTGCCGTTGTCTACAACCTTATAGCCATCGGCAACAAGGTCTACGCTGGTACTTCCGCCGATAACGCTACCGTCACAGATATAGTTGTTGATGGTACCGCCGGAGATTATAACCTTTCCGACAGGAGCTGTATCGGTGGGATAGGAGCCTGCAAAGCTTCCGAGAGGAATGCTCCAGGTGGACATACGGGTAGTGATAGTGTAGTTGCCGCCCTTAACCTCGATGGTTTTATCGGTGGTGTTATTATTGGAGATACCGAATACGGTGGAGCCACCGGTAGTAAAGGTACAATCGTTTACAACAACGTGTGCGGCAACATTGGTAAGATAGCTGTATAATCCCTGTAATTCATAGGTACCGCCGTTAATAATAACAGTACCGGTAGTGCTGTTGGAATTAATGCTTCCCGCAACAACATAGGTGTAATCAGCGGTGCTCTTGAAGGTACCGTCGTTGATGGTTACGCTACCGCCCTCACGTTTGCCGGTTTCGGTATTATATGCATCGTCAACTTTAACGAAATAGCAGTAAGAGGATGCGTTAGTAGCCTCGAAGTTACCGCCGTTGATGGTAACGTCAGCACCGGCTGCGTTGATGGGATAAACATAACTTCCCGATTTGGTGGCAGTAAAGTCGCCGCCGTTAATCTCAATCTCTGCGCCGGCATATCCGTTCATTACATCAAGGTTGATAAGAGTGGGTGCAGTAACAGTGGTTCCTTCATCAATGGTAAGCTTCATGGGAACCTCAGTTTTCTCATTTGCAATTGTAATAGCGGTTTTATCAGAGGTATATGTACCGCCTGCGAGGGTTACGTCGGTATCCTTACCTACGGTAACTGCGGGACCATTGCCGCCGTCAACGTTACCCTTACCGTTAATGGTAATCTCAGCGCCCTCTGCTACAGAAATAGTTCCGTTAACGTTCTTTCCTGCAAAGTTAAGGATAGTTCCTTCGGCAACGTTATCGATTACAAGGTCGCCGTCAACGTTGTCGCTGAGAGCAACAAGACCGCCGTTTGCAAGGGCAGCGTTAAGTTCACCCTGGTCTTTAACGGTTGCATCTGCGTGAGCCATTACCCAAGCAGCATCGTCATAGTCGGGTCCGAAGGAATCGGATTCAACGGTATCCTGGGTAGCAAAGAGGTCAAGGCCCAGGTTGATAACGGGAATATCGGTACCGTTGTGGTTGGCAACGTTGCCTACCTCCTCGGGCATATAAACTACCATTGCAACAACATCTTCGTCTACGGTAGTTCCGTTTTTGCCTACAAGGTTGCCTTCCTTATTGTATTTGTACTCAGAAAGCTTTCCGGTTTCACCCCTAACTGCTGTAAGGGCGGCGTTACGGTCGGCATACTTTGCGGTAACAGCCTCGTCAATTCCGTACTCAATGTAGTCGGAGAGCTTAAAGGTAACGTTATCCTTATTGGTACCCTCATCCTCGGATGCGATATATACACCCAGACGATATCTGAGCGCAAGGCTTCCGATATTAGATACACGGAGATAAACTACCTCGGTATAGCCGGGCTCCCACTTTGTGTCTGCCTTAAATACGTTAGTAGTTGTGGTAACCTCTGTCCAGGTATTCATATCTGTAGAATACTCAAGCTTTACGTCCAGATTGCCCGACTTAATAATATTATTAGCCGAGGTAACGCTGTCGGTAAACCAGGCAAAGGTGGTACCTACGAGCATTGAGAAGCATACGAGTAAGGACAGTACGCTCATAAACAATGCTTTTCTGGTTGATACGGTTTTCATTGTTTTTGCCTCCTATGTAATGGTTGTAAGGGGGATACATCCCCTATTGTTAATATATTAACACTATAGCGTTAAAATTTCAAGAGCAAATGTTGAAAAAATCAAAAAATTATTTAAAGAACAAAAATTTTGAGATATTTCTATACCGGCCCCACTCCTACTGAAACCAGACGTCGATTAAGGTGGCCTTTACTCCCCTTTTAATAAAAACAGCCCCGATAAAAATCGGGGCCTGAAATTAATCTACAATAATGCTTTCTCCTGTCATTTCTGCAGGCTGGGTAAGACCCAGAAGCTTAATGATGGTGGGAGAAATATCACAGAGCCTGCCGCCCTGGCGAAGCTTGCACTCTTTACCGATAACGGCAAAGGGTACGGGATTTGTTGTGTGGGCGGTGAAGGGTGAGCCGTCGGTATCTATCATACAGTCGGCATTACCGTGGTCGGCGGTAAGAAGCATTACGCCGCCCATTTCGGCGGTAGCATCGGCAACACGGCCTACGCACTCATCCACAGTTTCAACGGCCTTTACGGCGGCCTCAAAAATGCCTGTGTGGCCTACCATATCGCAGTTGGCAAAGTTAAGAATGATAACGTCGTACTTACCACTCTTTATAGCCTCAACCACCTTATCGCAAACGGGAACAGCCGACATTTCGGGCTGCATATCGTAGGTTGCAACCTTGGGGGACTTAACGAGAATTCTGTCCTCACCCTTATACTCTACCTCAACGCCGCCGTTGAAGAAGAAGGTTACGTGAGCGTATTTCTCG
The DNA here is from genome assembly GCA_017623235.1 of Clostridia bacterium. GTDB lineage: Bacteria > Bacillota > Clostridia > Oscillospirales > Acutalibacteraceae > SFWF01. Next base: position 13,466 of record JAGAPN010000009.1, read on the forward strand.
GTTTCGGCAATACGGAGCTGGGTAAGACCCTGGTCGGCCAGGAACTCACCAAGGGTATTCTTTAAGGACTGGGGCTTGTAGGCTACCTCAACGTTAGGCATAGAGGCATCATACTGGGTCATACAAACGTAGAAAATCTCCAGCTTGCCTCCCCTTCTCTCAAATCCGGAGAAATCAGGGTCAACGAAGGTACGGGTAATCTCTCTTGCTCTGTCGGGACGGAAGTTGAAGAAAATCATACTGTCGCCCGAGGCAATTCTCTTGGTGCCGGAAATAACGGTAGGCAGAACAAACTCATCGGTAAGATTCTTGCCGTCGGCATCAATAGTTTCATAGGATGCGCGAACTGCGGCCTCGGCATCGTCGGCCTGAACGCCCTCGCCGTAAACCAGAGCGGCATAGGCCTTCTCGACTCTATCCCAACGGTTATCTCGGTCCATTCCGTAGAAACGGCCCATAACGGTGGCAATTTTGCCTGCGCCGATTTCTGCAAATTTGGCGGTAGCAGCGGCAATAAAATCTGCGGCAGAGGCAGGGGGAACGTCACGGCCGTCCAAAAGGGCGTGGACGTATACCTCATTTACGCCTGCATCCTTCGCCATCTGAACTAAAGCATAAAGATGCTCGGTATGACTGTGAACGCCGCCGTCGGACAGCAGACCCATAAGGTGAAGGGCCGAGCCGTTCTTTTTAACGTTGTCGATAGCGGCAACAAAGGCCTCGTTCTGCTTCATATCTCCGTCCTTGGCGGACTTGGTAATACGGGTAAGCTCTTGATAAACTACACGGCCTGCGCCCATATTGGTATGTCCCACCTCGGAATTGCCCATCTGTCCGTCGGGCAGACCCACATCCATACCCGAAGCACCGATAGAGGTGGTGGGGCAGGTATCAAAAATTTTATCAAGATGGGGGGTATTTGCGGCGGCAATAGCGTTAACAGCCTTATTTTCGTTAAAGCCGAAGCCGTCCATAATAGTTAAAACTAAAGGTTTTTTCATATTGTTCTCCGAAATAAATTACTTGCTTGCGGCCTTTACGATAATGCTGAAATCCTCAGCCTTAAGGGAAGCACCGCCGATAAGACCACCGTCAACGTTAACCTTAGCGGTCAGCTCGTCAGCATTTTTAGCATTCATAGAGCCACCGTACTGAATGGTAACAGTTTCGGCAACGTCGGCGCCGTAAGCCTCGGCAATAGCGGCACGAACAAAGCCGTTGCCCTCATCAGCCTGGTCGGCAGTAGCAGTAACACCTGTGCCGATTGCCCATACAGGCTCATAAGCGATGATAACGTTCTTAAGGTCCTCCTTAGATACGTTGGTAAGAGCCATCTTAGTCTGGAACTTAAGCAGGGTCTCGGTATATCCAAGCTCTCTCTGCTCAAGGGTTTCACCTACGCAAACGATAGCCTTAAGGCCTGCCTTTAAAGCGGCAAGGGTACGAAGGTTAACGGTCTGGTCGGTTTCACCGAAGTACTGTCTACGCTCAGAGTGGCCTATTACAACGTACTCAACACCGCAGGCGGTAAGCATATCTGCAGAAACCTCGCCGGTGTATGCGCCGGACTCCTTCCAGTGAACGTTTTCAGCACCAATCTTAATATTGGAGCCCTTTGCAGCCTCAATAGCGGCGGCAATATCAACGTAAGGTACGCAGAGAACTACGTCACAGTCAGCGCCTGCAACCAGGGGCTTCATCTCATTGATAAGTGCGGTAGTTTCAGCTGGGGTTTTGTTCATTTTCCAGTTACCTGCGATATCTGCTTTACGGGTAGCTTTGTTCATTTTAATTTCTCCTTTATTACAG
>JAGAPN010000010.1 GCA_017623235.1 Clostridia bacterium
TCTCCCGTTTTCTCCAGCAGTACGGCAGGTTTTCCCTGTACCTCCCCCGTGCCGAGGCCTGAAGCCTCGGCAAAGGTGAGGGCGTTTATTTTTATTTCTGCTTCGGGGTAGTTCTGCTCGGTTACTCCAAGCTCCTCTAAATATGCATAGTAGGTTCCCTGCTTGGGTTCGAGCTGGGCAGAGGTCTTCTCCTCCGCCTTTGCCCCGTAGGCGGGCATTGCCGCCGTCAGGACCATTACGGCTGCCAGCGCAAGGGTTATCAGCTTTCTCATCTCGGAGATTTCTCCTTTCGTCTTACGGGCTTTACTGCCCGCAGTCAGCCGCAAACAGTCAAGCCGTTATTATTTTGTTTCCTCTATAGCTGCATTGAGGAGCGGATAGTAGGTTTCAAGCTGGGCGGCCCAGGATTTGTTCCATCTCATAATGCTGTTAAGGAACTCGCTACGCTGGGTTGAGCACCAGTTAACACCGAGGCCCTCGTCACGAATCTGAACCAGGGTAAATTTAGAGAGGTCGTCCATAGATTCAATAAGCGCATAATCCTCATCGGAGTAGCCCTTGGTTGCTCTGGAAAGGGCACGTACCTGTGCCTGGATATCGGGGTCAACGTTACCGATAAGCAGCACGTAGGTAGCAAACCAAGCAGCGGCGCCCTGGGGATTGGGAGCATCCTTGGCTATCCAGGTGGTACCGAAGCCTGCCTTGGTGTAATGCTGGTCGGCATTATCCCACTTGGGCAGGGGGCTGAAGCTTACGAGGCCGTTTTTCTGTTCCTCGTGGAGGCGGTTATCCAGCATATCTCTGCCGGAAAGACAAATTGTAACCTTGTGGGACTTGAAGGAGTCCTGTGTGGAGGAGGTAGGCTCTACCACCTTATCCTCAAAGGTGAGCTTGGAGGTTCTGTTGAAGAAATCAGCCAGCTCGGGATTGCGGAGGTTGTTGGTGTAAACGCCGCCCTCATAGTTTACAAGGGTCTGGCCCGTAATGGCGTGAATTATGTTGGAGTAGGTGGCGCCGTAACGCTCAACACTACCGTCGGAGGCCTTAACGGTCAGCTTCTTTGCATATTCCTCGAACTTGGACCAGGTCCATTCGCCTTTATAATAAAGCTCACGGGGGGTCTCAAGGCCGGCCTCTGCCAGGTCCTCAAGCCAGTAGTAGCACCAGCCATCGTTACGGTAGTTACGAATGAAGGTGTAAAGCTTGCCGTCCTTATAACGGAAAAGCTCGTTTACATCCTTAAGTTGCTTGAAAACAGGCTCCTCAAAGGAGAAAAGCTCGTCAACGGGCTGAACGATGCCGTTTTTAATAAAGGTGGGGTCATCCTTGGCACGGTACTGGATAAGGTCGGGCGAGTTACCCGAAAGCACCAGCTGGGCGGCCTTGGTAGGAAGCTCGGAATCGGTGGTACGGATAAAATCTACCGAAATGTTATATTCCTGCTTGAGCTTGGAGAGGAAGCTATACTCCCAGTTAACGGGGTCCTTCCAACGGGCAGGGTCGGTAGTAGACAGATATTGTACCTTGTCGGAGGTGGGTTTATACTCGGGCATTTTAAGTTTTGACTCGGAGAACTTGCCATCGTCATTTCCGTCGCCTGTATCGGCGCCACCGCCGCAGGCGGCCAGGGCAAATACCATAACAAGGCATAACAGGATTGCTAATACTCTTTTAAACATAAAATTTCCTCCTAATTTTAATACTCGTAACCTTCAAGCTCGCTCATATCTATGAGGCAAACGGTACGCTTGCCTGTGTGGGTGCTGTCGAAGGAAATATATCTTCCCGTTCTGTCAAAGCGGGCGTGAAGGTCGCAGCGGAATTCCATTGTGGGGCCTTCCCAGGTGGTGGTGAGGTATCTGCCGATTATGGTATCCGTATTTTTCTCGGGGTCGATGAAATGCAGATTGCGATAATGGTCGGTATCGGGATAGCCGTCACCTAAAATATACTTTCTGTTAGGCGACCAGAGGCAGTGGATATCCTTATTGGGGTCATCCAGGACGTCGCTCATCTCCCTTTCAGGCAGGCGATAAACCTTATCGGTAAGGTCGGTGAAGATAAGCAGGTCGGCATCGTTTGGCTTGCCGCCCCAGATAAGCAGCTCCTTATCATTTTTCCAATGATAGTGAGAGTTAAGTCTGAAATCGGTAAGCTGATAGAGGTTACCCTCAAGGTCGCCCGAAATCAGCTCGGTGCGCCACCACATACCAGGCTCTGCAAAGTTTCTAAAAAGCATTACGTAGCGGTCGCCTGTGGTGTTAAAGTTAATGTGGTTGATAACCAGCTTGCCGTTGGAGTTGGGCTCGAAATAAAACTGCTCCTTAATCTGCTTATAGGAGGACAGCATTTTGGTTTCGCCCGTTTCCATATCCATAAGGAAAAGGCCGTCGTCCTCGGGGGCCTTTACGTCAAACCAGGGGTCCTTAACCTGGCAGTAGCCGTAGCCGGGGCGGAAGTTCCAAACCCTCATAAAGTTAATGGAGAGGCCCCACTTGCCGTCGGGTGAAACGTCGGCTATGGGGTTGGGCAGAACTCTTCTCTCCCCTGTTTTTATGTTAAGGATGCAGCAGCCGTACTTACCGTCTTCAAAAACGTTAAAGAGAATGTGGTCGTCGTCCCTCCACCAGCGGAGCAGAGCGCCCTGCTGGAAGTTCCAGGCCAGGGTTTCGGCCAGCTTTATAAATTTGCCGCCGTCCTCCAGGTCCAGCATACCTATTTCGCAGACGTCGTCGGCCTGGGGCAGGCGGTCCTCAAAGGCTACCTTATGTACCAGGTGGTATCTGCCGGTAGAATCAAAGGGCTGCAGGTCGTAATAGGCAAAGAAGTAATGACCGCCGTCATCGGGGGTGATAACACGGGCCTTTACGCCGTAGTTTTCTATAGCTCTTTTGATATCCTCGCTCATCATTATTTCTCCTTTTCATCAACGTAGTCGGCCATTTTTCCAAACAGCTCGCACATAGTGTAATAGGCCATCTTGGGACGACGGTAAATATCCACGATACCCTTATTGTTCTGGGTCTTGGGACGGGAGTTCCAATCCTTAAAGGTTTCGTCGGTTCTGGCGTCGGCATACATCCAGACAATCATACCCTTAATATCGTCAATTTCGTAGAAGGTTTCGGTAAGCTCCTTAAGTATCTGGGCCTGGCGGTCCTCGGAATATTTAACGTTGCTGAAGGCACGGTAGCCGTAGATAGAGGCGGCGCCGTACTCACTTATAAGAATAGGACGCTCGCAGGTAGCCTGGGCATCGGCATACTCCTTAAGCTTGGCCACAAACTCCTTGGGCTCGTGGTTGTAGTACCACTTGGGGTATATATTAAAGGAAATAATATCGGGCAGGTCGTGGCAGATGTCCTTAAAGAACTTGTTGGCCGCCGAAGTTACGGGACGGGAGCTGTCCAGCGCCCTTATTCTCTCATAGTGGAAAAGGTGGGCATCACGGCCAAGCTCGGTATAGGATTCGCACTCGTTAAGCAGACCCCACATAATGATAGAGGGGTGGTTGAAATGATTGATTATCATCTCGTCAATGCAGGCGCCTGCCTGAATTTTGAAGTTAGGATGCTCCATCTGAGGGGCGTAAAGCTGTCTTGCGTGGGCCTCCTCCCAAACCAGGAAGCCTCTCTCGTCGCAGAGGTCTAAAAATCTCTCATCATTGGGGTAGTGGCAGGTGCGAACCAGGTTGGCGCCTGTGGAGGCGATAATATCCAGGTCCATAGCCATAGCGTTTTCGGGAACGGCGCAGCCTGTGGTGCCGAAATCCTCGTGGCGGTTGAAGCCCTTTATGTAGACGGCTCTGCCGTTAACCGTAATATCCTTGCCTACCACCTTAACCTCACGGAATCCGAAGCGCTCGTTAAGGTCGTCGATAACCTCATCCCCTGCCATAAGCTCGGCACGGGCTATATAAAGGGCAGGCTCCTCCATACACCAGGCCTTAACGTCGGTAAAGGAAAGGGTTGCGGTGGCCTTGCAGATACCGTCGGTAAAGGTAATATCACCCAGGTCTGCGCAAGCCCCCTCGATAGCAACCCTGGCCTTAAGGGGTGCGGTGGCCGAGATATTGTTTACCTGTACCTCAATCTCGGCATCCCAGCCGCTCTCGGTCTTTCGGGGAACGATATGTATATAGCGGATATAAGCCTCTGCTACCTTCTGCAGAACAACGGGTCTTGTAATACCGCCGTAGCTTCTGTAATCGTTGGGGATATGCAGGGTAGACTCGGGCGAAAAGCGGTTGTCGGCAATAACCTCAATAGTATGCTCGCCCTCGGCAAGGTCGGGCAGGTCTATATCAAAGGGAGTATAGGCGCCGTAGTGGTAGCCGATATGCTCGCCGTCAAGCCAGATATTTGCGGTGTGGCTGACACCGCAGAAGACCAGGCGGTAATTACCTGCCTTGACGCTGAATTTCTTACTGTATTTACACTGGCCTCTGAAGCTTTCAAGGCCTCTCATACCCTCCCAGCAGGAAGGCACAACGGCCGAATATTCCTTTGTGGGGTTACCCTCATTATTAAGGGTCCACATTTTCCAGCTTCCGCCAAGCTCCACCTGGGTTCTCACCAGGTTGGTTTCAAACATTCTTATCATTATATTTTCTCCTTAAAACGGCCTATGGCAAGTATTACCATATTTTGTAGAAACACTTACCCTATTTTCTGTTTAATTGTACCAAACAACTATTCTGCCGTCAATTGCAAATGCTACTATATTTTTTCACAAAACTACTGCTTACGACGGCTTAACCGGGTATACAGCTCCAGCTCCTCGCCGGGGGCCAGGATTTTACAGCCGTCGGGAGTGTTAAGACCGTTGACGGCACCGCATTGAGGCTCCACACAGAGCAGGCCGCACTTGCCCGCCCCGTTAAAGAGTATCCAATGGTCAAATCCCTCCGAGGCGGTGTAGTTAAGGTTGCCTATGGTGGCGGTGCGACCGCAGGCCCTGTAGTAGCCCGAGGCCGATATCCCCTTTGAGGGACTGCCCGTTATATACCGTTGTTCCTGCTCGTCCAGAGGGTGGTAGCCCCCTATAGGAATGTGTTTTTCATCCTTGCGCTGGCAGGCGTCTATGGGCACCGTAAAGCTTTCGGGCTCCACAAAGGAGGTGTGGAGAGCAAAGGTAAGGGGCATATTGGTATCCCCCGTATTTTTTATAATATACCTTTGCATAAAGCTGTCGGACTCAAACCCATAAACCACCGTAATGGTGAAAGGAAAGGGATATATCTCCCCTTGGTTTTTGTATTCCAGCACAATGCATTTCTCATTACAGGAAACCAGGGTAAAGGGCTGCCTGTGAAGCAGGCCGTGAAGGTTTGCCCCCGTTTTTGGCTCGGTTATGGGCAGGGTGTACTCTCTACCCTCAAAGGTAAATCTGCCCTCTGCGGTGCGGTTTGCGGGAAGCAGCAGAGGCGCCCCCTGGATATAGGGGTTTTCCTCCAACTGATCACGGCTTTTTAGAGGAACGAAAACCTCTCTGCCGTCCAGGGTGAGGCTGGTGACGTTGGCCCCGAGATTTGGGGCAACCTCGGCGCACCAACCGCCGCTTTTAATGGTATAGGTCACAAACATTTACCTGCCGTCCTTTTTAAAGTCCTCATCGGCCAGGCTGCAGAACCGCTTTATAATTTCTATTTCCTTGGGGTTGTAAGGACGCAGGCTGGGTCTGTACAGGTCGTGAAACCACTTGGTAAAATCAAAATCTATTTTGGGGTCCTTTTCATATCTTGACCAGGCGCTGTTATAAGGCTCGTAGGTCTGGTATTTGCCTGCCACGAAGCCCCAGCAGTAGCAGCCTATCTTTTCAAGATAGTAAAGGGGGAATATTTCCTCAACGTTGTTATGCTGACAGCGGGCCAGCCACTCGGTATTGATAAGGGGGCGGCCGCTTCGCCTTAAGCATTTTATAAGGGCGCAGTTGTTTTCATAGGTTCCGTATTGGTGGAAGGAGATAATATCGGAATTATCGTATCCGAACTTCTGTATCTCCATTTCAATCTTGTCCTCTTCAAACTTGCCACCTAAAATACCCCTCCAAAGGCCGCAGGTAAGGGGCTGAATGGGGTCTATCTCACGGCAAATCTCAAAAAACTTTTTAAGATGAGGCAGGGACATATCCTTGCGGTTGGAATTGCCCGGCTCGTTGTATACGTCCCAGATAATAATTCTCTCATCGTCCTTATAACGGGTTACTATTTCACGGACGAAATCGTAATGGGGCTGAACGAACTTCGGGTCATCCAGCAGATGGTAGCCTACGGTATTAAACTGTCCGTGCTGGGATATCTTGCGGCCGCCGTGGTAGCCCCAATCATAGTGCTGCTCGCCTACAGAGGGCATCTTCCAGCCGTCGTGCATAGGGGGCATACAGTCGTTGCCCAGCACCACCATAGCCGAGATGCCGTGCTTGGCGCAGACGTCAAGATAGCGGTCGAAGCGCTCAAAAAAGCCGTCGTGCTCCTGATACCATACGATAAACTCGGGAATAAGTCTTACGGTATTAAAGCCGGTTTCGGCGCAGAGGGCCAGCTCACGGTCGGCGGTTTCCAGCCTCTCCTCAAAGCCCAGCTCCTGCCACTGGTCGATACGGTTGGCGCAGTCGCTGCCCATAAAGTTACAGCCACGAAGCCAGGGGCGGGCATCGTACCACTCCCAAATTCTTTCTTTGCTCCATCTTTCTCCCATAGTAATTCTCCTTAGGCAAAGTCTATATAGCTCCTCAGGGCAACCTGAGGCATAAGCTCTTTAATATCGGTATTGGGGTCCCAAAGCAGCTCACACATAAGGGCGGCGGGAAACATAATATTTTCTTCAAACATTCCGTCCTCTATGAGAGGGGTAACGTAAAGGTCACCCTTTTTAGCCTCGGCCATTACCCTTACCATCTCCTGCGCCTTATCGGCATAGGACAGCCAGTAGGCCTGAATATATTTCCATACCTTGGCCTTGGCCCTGACTCTGTCGGCCTTCATAGCCTTGGAGGCCACCCCTATGGCGTAGGGGCCGTCGGCATATTCAAAACGGCTCCAATCCAGCTTCACAAGGCCCTTGGTGACGGCGCCGAAGCGCTCTCCCTCACCCCTGAGGGTGGCCACGGTTTTTACAAAGTCAACCGTATTATCAAAGTCCTTTATATTGCAAGGGGTGTAGCAGAAGGGAAAGGCGCCGCAGTTTTCCCACACAATGCGGATGCGTGGGTCTACCTGCTTTATAACCTCCAGCCTGTTCTTAACGCTTGTGGCATGGAGGCCAAACTGAAGCTCCAGGTCGGGGGTCATCTCAAAAATACGGGCGGCGGCACGGTTTACCAGGTCGGTTACCGCCTCGGCAATGGTTTTATCTCCTATTTTATCATAGCCCACCTCGGTTACCGACTGGAAATATATTCCGTCGCCACCGAGATTTTTATATTCCTTTTCGTACTTGGCCACAATTCCGTCCTCAAAGGCGGCCAGCTCATCAAGGCTTTTAATATTGTTGCAGCCGTCCACCCAGCCCCAGGAATAGCCCCATATCACCTTTATGCCGCAGCTGTGGGCTTAATCGACTATATCCTGTGCGTTAAGAGGGGCGTACTCATTCCAGATAGTTACGGTGTTAAGCTTAAGCTTCACCATATTATCAAGGAAGGCCTTGTAATCGTAAATTACGTGGCCCCAGGTCCAGATACCCCTGTTTTTAACCGAAGGACGTGAGGTAAAGGAATAATCGGGCAGGGGCTTTTCAAAGGGGTCCACCACGTAGGTAACGGTGTTGTGGGGGTACTCCAGAGGCAGTATATACCTGTTAAAAAGGTCTACACAGCCATAAAGCAGGCCCCTATCGTCGGCACCTTCAATATATATCCTTTCCTCCTTTACCTGTATGCGATATTCCTCGCTGCAGGTGAGAGGGGGATTGTTCAGTGCGGCGATATAAGGATTATCTGCCGCCGTACCTATGTATATAGGGGTGTTGCCCTCAGGTATGACCTCCCCCACCTTATAGCAGGAGGGATAGCTGTGGGTGTAGTCAAGCAGCAGCTCGCTTAACACCTCTATGGCCTTTCTTTGCACGGACCCTCGGGCACAACCGTATACTATAGAAAATTTCTTCATTTCCTCACCCTTTCATCGGGTTAAATCAGTCTGTCAAAGGTAAACAGTCTGAAATCATAGGGGTTAAGGCCACGGGCAATATCGGCGGTGGCCTTGGCCTTTTCCACCTCGCCCTTACCCAGCAGGGCAAAGGCCTTTAAAACGTTGCCGTCGGTAAGATTATTCTTCTCAATATCATACTCAAAGGGCATCGGCGACGGTGAACCCACACCGTAGTAGGTGCGAAGGTCACAGTTCTTAATAAAGTTCTCGGCTACGGCCAGCATTTCGTCCAGCACAGCCTCGGCCTCGTCATCCTTTCCAAGCTTTTTAAGGGCCAGAGCACGGAAGAGAGAAATCTCCGACACGGCGGCCTTGTAAATTGCAGCCTGGGTAAAGGCCTTTTGGGCCTCGGCGGTATTACCCTGCTTTTCGGCCAGGATACCCAAATAGTAGAAGATATGGGCCTCCTGGTTAAAGAAGGTCTTGGCCTCGCCGTAGGACTTGGGCATATTCACGCCGTCCAGCAAAATTTTCTCGGCCTTTGCGTAGTTTTCGGCCTCCAAAAGCTCCTTACCGTAGAGAACGTGCATCCAGGCGTGCTGTTTTGTCAGTTTGCCCTCGCCACCCTCGTAGATGTGGAAGCGCTTTACCCGAGCCAGCTCGATAGCCTCCTCAAAGCGACCCGTCTGGGAAACCAGGGTCAGCCTGTCAAGATAGCAGTCGTCACGCTGGGCCAGCAGGTGGGGGTACTTATCGTAGACCGCCAGCCTCTCCTCGGGGGAGTAGTTCATATTTTTAAGCAGCTGCTGATATTCCAGCAGAAGTCTGGGGTCATCCTTATAAAGCAGAGCCTTTTCAAGGCACTCCTTGGCCTTTTGGGGCTTGCCTGCCTTGTCGAAGTAGTAAAGGGCTAAATTACGCCAGATTTTGCCCTGCTTGCCGCCACGGCGAGTACCCTCCTCCCAGATTTCGGCCGCCTCGTCATAGCGGAAACGGTCGTAGTAAAGGGAGCCTAAATAGTAGCAGGCATTTTCTGCGGCGAGGTTGGTATCAATAGCCCAGCGCAGCACCGCAATATCCTCCAGCCGTGAGGGGAAGCAGTAGCCGGTATCCATAGCCTCTGCCTTTTTAATATAAGCGGCATCATTTAAAAGGTAGGCCTTGTAGTACTCTACCAGGGGATATTCACCCTCATAGAAATTCAGAGCATAAAGGGCGTCCTCATAAAGGCCTGCTTTCATATAATCGGTAGCAACGTCCAATATATTTTCGGCCTTGGCGGCAAACTGTGCAATTTTGTCCGTTGCATCCTCAAAGTGAGAAAGCTCAATTAAGGCAAAGAGGTCTAAAAGGTCGTCGGCGGCCGAGGCACGGGCGTTCTTTTCGGCGGCGGCCATATCCATACGGCGAAGAATTGCGGTTTTAAGGTTAACCGCCTTGGTGTGGCCGTAGTTAAGACCCAGAGATTCCTCCAGCTTTAAAAGGGCGGCGGTATAGTCGCCCTGCTTTACATCAAGACAGGCCAGCTCAAACATAGCGGCGCTTCTGTGGGTATAGTTCCAGGCGGCCTTATAGAGAATATCGTAGGCGGCCTTTTCCTCACCAAGGTAGGTAAGGGCCAGACCCTTTAAATAAAAGGCCTCGGTATCGGTGGGATGCTCGTTTCTGCTTGTCAGCCTCTTAATGGCTACATCACAGTAGTCCACGCATTTTTTAGACTCACCGTTTTTAAGACAGAGCCTTGCCATAGAGGTGTTACAGCGGATATCCCCTGCATCCCTCTTAATGCCCTCAAGATAATAGGCCTCGGGCTTATAGTTGTGCTGCTTGTACTGCTCAAGATGATAGCCGTTTATGTAAAGCTCCTCCACTGTTTCTATCTCGCAGGGACGCTTTACGGGCAGACGGGGCTCAATAGGCTGCTTTTGGCCTCTTATATAGGGCTTGTAGGCAACCAGCACCTTGCCCTCTTCACTTATAAGGGAAACGGTAATATCATCAAAATCGGTTTCTCCCATATCCAGGGTCTTCATATAGGAAGCCTCGGGAGTCATATCGCAGGTATCGGTGAAAAGCACCTTATCCTTGGCGGTAACACGAACGGTAGCATTTTTAAACTCGCCCGTTACGTTAAAGCCGACAAAAAGGCCCTCCTCACGCTTTTCCATATTAACGGCGGCATCAATAGAGGCATTTTTAACCTCTCCGATGTCACGAATAGGATACCAATACTGCTCAAACTCCCTGGTTTCGTAGGGGGCTATCCAGGTAAAGTCGGGCTGGTTGTCGGTGTAGACACCGGTCATCAGCTCGATATAGGGGCCGTTTTCGTCGGTGAGGTTGTTACACCACATATCACCGAAATCACCGATACCCCAGTGCCACATCTTTTTACCGGGAGAGATGTGGTGGTTGGCCACGGTGGCGATACCCTTGTTTATACCTACGTCATAGCCTGCGATAAAGTCCATATCGGTCTGGCCCTGGGAGATGAGGTAGGAGGAGGGCACCTTAACGGCGCTGTAATGGGAAAGGTCGGTGCCTTCCCCGAAATCGTAGGGTCGGGCGGTCTTGTAAACCCCCTTGGCAATAGGCCACTCTAAAACAGCTCTTCTGTCGTGGTCGTTTACCCACTCACAGTCGGGGGGGAATACCGTTCTGTAATCGTCGTTGACGGGTACCGCAAGATTTGCCCACCACATAAAGAGCTGGGGCATTGCTGTGCGGTTATATACCCTGATTTTGGCCTTGATGTAGCTGCGGCCTGCGTCCAGGGTGATGCCTGCCATACCCTTCATACGGCCAAAGGGCTCAACCTCGCCCGTCCAGACGGTTTTACCTCCGTCGGGATTTTCCTCAATTACCGCCTCCAGGGGCATAAAGGTGGTGGGGCGGTGATGCTGGGGCCAGTTGAACTCAATACCGCCCGATATCCAGGCCCCTGCCAGACCTACCAGAGCAGGCTTAATAACCTCGTTGTAATATATGAAATCGTGACTGCCAACCTTATCGTAGCCACGGAGAATCTTTCCGCCGATTTCGGGCAGCACCTGGGTTTTTATATACTCGTTTTCCAGGTTGTAAACCTCATACTCCACGTCCTTTTTCTCATCGGTAATACCATCGGAATAAGGAATGGGGTAGAGTCTGCCGCTTGCCCCCTGGTAGGGCTTATTTTCAAAGAACATAGGCAGGTCGTTTGCCTTTTTGGGAATATAGGTGGGAATGACCTGTCTTACCTTCTCTGCCGTTACTTTTTTCATAATATCAAACCTCATATTTTCTGCAAGGGGCTTTCCACCCGCTATCACAGTATTCTACAGTTTGATTTTATCACGAAAAGCAGTCGGTGTTAAGGCAAAGTTTTATGCTGTTTTTTACAAAAAATTTTGTTGGTATAATAAGTTATTATATAGTATAATATTTCTCGAAAGGATGATGTTATGGTTGCCATACTCAGCGAGGCTAAATACGCCACCAGCACGGGCTGTAAAATGCGCTATTCGGGGCTTACCGATACCCTGCGGAAAAAGCGTATTCCCTTCTGTGAAATCTTTGATGCCTGTCCCCCCGACGCGGACGTGGTTTTCGTCCTTAGCGGAAGTATGGAATGGACGGCAGGCACCATCCGTCAGCTGAACATTAACGGTCACATTCCCATAGTTATCTGCGACCAGATTCACAGCCTTAAGGGCTGTATCTACAGCAGCGTTTGCTCTAACATAAACGCCTCTATGAAAAACCTGCTGGACACCCTTCGGACCCAAGGAAAGCAGCGGCTGGCCCTTTACGCCTTTAACCCCAACTCGGTATCAGATATAGGCAAGGCCGATGCCCTTAAAAGCTGGGATGAGGGGGATTTCAGGTATATGGACCTCTTCCCCAACGACGGCAATCTTCAGGACTGCTATGCCAGTTTTATAAAGGAGGGCAGGGATTACGACGCCGTAATCTGCGCCAACAACTATTCTGCCATATCCCTGGTAAAACACCTTAAATCCGAGGACCCGAAAAGGCTGGACAGTCTTACGGTAATATGCTGTAACGACAGCCCCGTTTCTGAATATTACAAAAACGATATCCTTACAATGGATATTAACCACGAAAGCTACGGCAGGGCGGCGGTGTATATATACGAGGCCCTGCAAAAGCACAGGTATCTTTCCACCCTTACCACCCGAATCACCTGGGATTTCGGCAACACCGCTACCGAACCCTCCAAGGCCTTTTCCTTTGATTTTAACAGCAACAAGGACACCTTTTACGAGGATGAAACGGTAAAGGATATGCTGGTAGTGGACGAATACCTCTCCTCGGCCGATTCTACCGACCGCACCATTATTTCCGAGCTTTTAGAGGGTCTTTCCACCGACCTTATTGCCGACCGCTGCTTTTTAAGTGAAAGCGCCGTTAAATACCGCATCAAGCGGCTGGTGCAGACCACGGGGGCGGCAGACAAGGCCCATCTGCTACGGGTGGTGGCAGAGTATACTAACGATAATTAGCCCAGAACACAGCCGCCATATTATCACTGTTAAGCCTTAGGCTCTCGGCAAGCCTTTCGCCTGCCGAGGGCTCTTTTTTGTATAAACCTATAAGTCCCGTCAGGAAAAGATGCTGGGCACGGCGCATAGTGGCCGCCTCATCCACAAAGGGAATAAAGAATGGGGTGGTGGCGAAATAGCCGTTATCCCTTACCTCCTTTATTTTGTCCCAGGCCTCAAAGGTTGCGGCCGCCAGAGCATCGGCATCCCCGTTACGGCCAAGCCTTTCAAGGGATAACGCCTGGTAAAAGGGCAGCTCTTTTAAATACATATTACTGAAATATTCCAGCTTTATTTCGCTAATATAGCGGTAGATATCGGCCGCCTCATCCCCTCTTCCCAGGGCATCAAGGCAGAGGGCGATATGATATTTAAGGGGCACCCGCTTGGTGTGGTTCCACACACCGGCTCCCAGGCTTTGGGGCAGGGTAAGACCCTCGGTATAAAGGCGGAGGGCGGCGATATAATCGCCTGCAGCCTGAGCCTTTTTACCCTTTATCATATAAGCCAGCATATACTGGTCGGCAATAGCGTGCTCGCCACCCTCGCAGGGCACGAAGCTGTGCGACATCAGGGTACCGATAGCCTCATCGGGCAGGTCGGCCTGATTGTAGGCCTTGGCAAGCTCGATTAAGATATCGTCACGGGTAACCTTGTGGGAATTTATAAAATCAATCTTCTCCCTCGGCTCTACCGACATTTTATCCATAAGGCAGACCGCCTCGTAGGTCAGCTCCTCATCCTCGGGGTGGGCGGCGCAAAGGGCCTTCATAAGCTCCAGCGCCTCCTCCTTTTTATTCAGGTGGCTGAAATAGGCCACCGCCAGATTTCTCTTTGATATTTTATCTCCGCAGACCTGCCAAAGCCGGGCGGCGGCCGAATAATCCTGCCTGCTGTAAAGCAGACAGCCCAGCAGCATCTTTGCCTGCTCGGAATGGGTTTTCTCTATAGCGTGGCGCAGGGCCCTTTCCTCAATATCCCTTAAGGGAAAGGCCTCCCCCAATTCGGCAGCCTCGGCGGCGGCATAGCAATCGCCGCCGTCCAGACCCATTTGGAATTTATAGTAGCCCAGGGTATAAAGGGCAGGCTGATTTTTGTTCTCTATTCCCTCCAGCAGCCTTACAATATCGCCGTATCTGCCCATAGCGTCCAAATCGGCCGCCAAATCAAGGCAGGTCTGAACGGGGTCGCTGTCCAGCAGGTGATAAAAGTCCTTGTCCCCCTTTATAAATCTGGCCAGATGGTCCAGCGGGTCACCCGATATATGGGTTAAGGGAAGTCCCAGCTCCTGCTGTGCCAAAAAGGCGGTGGCGGCGGCAAGATTGTTTTTTCTGCCGTAATCCAGGGCGGTTTCGGCGTGGCGCAAAGCCTGGCTGTAGTCCCCTCTTTTAACGTCAATAAGGGCAATTCGGGTCATAGCCTTACCTGCGGCATCTGCGGCAAAGGCGGCCTTATAGTAGGTATCGTAAGCCCCCTTTATATCTCCCATAGCCTCCAGGATTTTACCCCTTACGTAGTAGGCCTCTCCCCTCTTGTGCCTTTCGTTAAAGGTGTTCTGAAGCCCTACCGCCTTATCGGCATAATCCAAGGCCGAGTAAAGGCGACGGAGCCTGTACTCATACTCGGCCATAGAAATAAGGCTGGGGACGTGGTTGGGAGCCAGCTCCAAGGCCCGCTTCCAGTAAACGTCGGGATAAACGGCAGGGTCACGGTACTGGTCAACGTGAACACCCGCAAGATATATCTCCTCGGGGTCGGCCATAGCGGCGGCCTCGGGCATATCGGTAATAACCTCGGGAATCTTGGTGCCGCTGTAATCCTGCTCGGTATATTCTGCAAATACGCCACCCTTATCCGACAGGGTAACGGTAACAAATTCAGGCAGGTCGGGCAGGGCAATTTCGGCCGCCTCGGAGGGTGTAAGGGTCACCCTTTCCTCAAGATAAACCCTACCCTCTGCCTCCAGGGTCACCAAAACCTCTTCCCTTTCCTTGGTGGCGGTAAGGGACAGCAGACCCTTTTTTCTGTCTATTCGCATGGCGCAGTCTAAATTTGCAAAGCTGGGGGCGCCCACCCCGGCTATGGGGTACCAATACTGCGAAAACTCCTTTGTTTCATAGGGGGCCAGCCAGGAGAAATTGGGCTGGTTATCGGAATAAGAGCCTGCCATAAGCTCGGCATACTGTCCGTCGGTATCGGTAAGGGCCTTCTCCCAGGATTTTGACAGCTGGTCGTAGGCCCAGGTAAACATCTTTTTGCCGGGAGAAATATGGTGGTCGCCTATATGTACCACTCCGCAGGCCTTGCCGTTATCGTAGCCGCCGAAGAAATCATACTCCGAAGCCGAGGCAAAATAGGAGGTAGCCTGTCGGGTGTTTTTATGCAGGGAAATATCCCTGGGCTCTATCATCGGGATGCCGTTAAAGCTCCCTTTCTCTGCCACGGGGTAAGATATTCGGGACTTAAGATAGTGGAAATTTACGTACCTTACGTCGGGGGGAAAGAAAATCTGATAATCCTCGTTTACGGGAACGGCGGCGTTCTCCCACCAGAGGAAGGATTTTTCATCGGCGGTGCGATTATACAGCTTCATCCTGGTTTCAAAATAGGCGCAATCAGGGTGGAGGATTATGCCCACCATTCCCTTCATACGGTCAATGGGGTCGTGCTCCGACAGCCAGCAGGCCACCGAGCCGTCGGCCAGCTCCTCAGTGTAGAAATCGCAAGGCATAAAGCCCGAGGCCCTGTGGTGAAAGGGCCAGTTAAACTCAACGCCGCCCGAAATCCAGGAGCCCAGCACCCCTATAAGGGCAGGCTTTATAACGTGCTGCTTATAGAAAAAGTCGTAGCCTGTGGTTTTATCCAGCGCAGAATAAATTCTGCCGCCGATTTCGGGCAGAATCTCAACCTTTATGTATTTATTTTCCAGGGTAACGAGGGTATATTCCCTGTCCACCCTATGCTCTCGGTCCACCTTCATTACCACCTTGTTGGGGTAGGGGCGGCCGCTGCTGCGCTGATGCACCCTGTTTTCGGCAAACATTGGGTATTCTTCAGATTTTGGAGAGGGATAGGTGGGTATTACCACCCTTTTTAATGAAATTTCCGCCTTATTCATAAAATACTCCTCTTTACATTTGTTCTTTTTTATTGTATTATAAAAGAAAATCCCTTTTATTTAAAGGGCAATTCTTACTATGTTTTTGTCAAATCTTACTGCGAGGTGATTTTGTGCTGTCCCTGCCCGAAAATATAGTCTGCGGTTATTTCGACTCCTCGGAGTTCGGCTCTCTTACCCTTTCCCCTCTGCGCCGTCCCAAAAGATTTGAAATCGAGCTTTTTTTGGAGGACGGAGGCTTCACCTACAGCGACGGCAGAGAATACCCCATAAAACGGGACCATATCCAGATAACAAGGCCCCAAAGTCTGCGCCACAGCCACCTGCCCTTTAAAACCCTGTTTGTAAGGTTCAGCGCTGACGGACTTATTGCTGAAAGGCTGTCGGCCATACCTGAAAATTTCAGGTCCGGCCACCCCGATACCCTACGGGCGAAATTCAACGAGCTTATCACCCTTTATGAAAACGGGGATAATCCCCTGCTGTATCACAGCTGCCTGCTCTCACTCATTAACCTTGTTTTAGCCGATGCCGCCGTACCCGATGCGGCCCAGGAAAGCTACCCTGCCATATCCTCGGCAAAGCAGTTTATAAAGGAAAATTTCGCTTGCCCCATCCGCCTTTGCGATATGGCGGCGGCGGTAAATTTAAGCCCCACCTATTTTCATACCCTCTTTAAGACGGCCACAGGCATCTCCCCCCATGATTACCTTATTCGCCGCAGGATAGAGGCGGCCAAGGAACTGCTTCGTGATTCCTCGGTGCCCCTTTCCCGAATTGCCGAGAACTGCGGCTTTACAAACCAGCAGCATTTTGCCAAAATCTTTAAAAAGCAAACGGGGCTGACCCCCGGTCGCTACCGCAAAAATTCGGGTAATAATTATTTGGAGGACTGATTATGATACGCTTTGGTCTTATCGGTGGAGGCTGGCGCAGCGAATTTTACATTCGCATATCCGCCGCCCTGCCAGAGCTTTTCACCCTTACGGGGGTTTATCTGCGAAACCCCGATACAATGAGACGCTTTGAGAAAAAGTATCCCCATATTCCCCTTTTCGGCTCCCTTTCGCCTCTGCTGGACACAAAGCCCGATTTCCTGGTGCTGGCAGTAAGCAAGGCCGAGGGCAGTGAGGAAATTATCCGCTTGGCAGATATGGGCCTGGCCCTGCTGGCCGAAACCCCTGCAGGAAATACGGTGGAAGCCACCGAGGCTCTGCTGGCCGCCGAAAAGCCTTTTTGGCGGGTCCAGGTGGCCGAGCAGTTCCACCTAATGCCCCGCTTCAGGGCTATAAAAAGCATAATTGACGAGGGCAAAATCGGAGAGGTTACCCACGTCACCCTCTCCTGCTGTCACGATTACCACGCCGTAAGCCTGCTGCGCTATCTTTTAGATGCCACGGGCCTGCCCGAGGTTTCGGGCATCACCCTTACCGACAGGCTCACCCGTCATAGCGGCCGATACGGGGATATCCCTCCCGAAGAGGCCGAGTGCGAAAGAAAAACCGCCCTGCTGCACTGGGGCGGCAAGACGGCCTTTTACGATTTTTCAAAGGAGCAGTATTTTTCCCTCATCCGAAGAAAAAGCATTATAGTGCAGGGTGTAAAGGGGGAAATTACCGAGGAGGCCTGTACCTATATAGAGGGAGATAAGCCCACCACCCTTACCCTTTCTCCCCTGCCCCATTTTAAGAACGCTACCCTGGACGAGGACGAGCAGGCGATAGCCCTCTGCCTTATAAAAATGGACGAATACCTTAAAACGGGCAAGGAATTTTATCCCCTTAAAAGGGCCTGCCAGGACGCCCTTATAGCCTACAGGTTAGGTGGAAAATAAAAAATTAAAAGCACCCTTCGCAAGAAGGGTGCTTTTAATTTAAAGCAAAGGCTTTTTAAGGCTGCAGCCATTTTACAAGGGTAGGCGAGGGATCAAAAGCGGCTACCGCCTCTTCCAGCGCCGTTTGATTATCGGCATAGGTCTTACCTGCGATGCCGTAATTCATTGTTAGATTGTTACCGTACGCCTTTTCAAAATAGGTGTTGGAGCTGACACTCACCCCTGTAAGCGGTGTGGAGCTCCTCCAGTTTATAATCTGGGTGGTACTGCAGTCGAATACGTTATTTTTGATAACAAAATCGGTGACCATTGCCGCATCATAGTCCACATTACCACTCCAGCCGTTGATGTGGGAATCGTCCTCCTTGCTGGGTCGCTGATTTCCCCAGCCATAGCCTGCAAAGCGCATAACGTTGTCGCTGATTTCAACATTTTTTACATAGGCATCGGTGGATTCCGAAAACAGCTCTACCGAATAGGTGCAGTATTCAACAAGATTTCCCAAAAACTTGATATTTTCGTACCTGCCCCCTTTGTTCCCTGCCCCGTGATCGGTGAACTGGAAGGTGAAGCCTGCATCGTATACCTGATATATCCAATTGTTTTCTACGGTTACATCTCCACAACTATCCCAGAACTGAATAGCGTTGCCGTAACGGGTGGTGCCCGTTTGAACCGATCCGCCTATCCAACCAAATTCGCAATTTGTAATTTTTATATTATC
This sequence comes from Clostridia bacterium, assembly GCA_017623235.1. Lineage (GTDB taxonomy): Bacteria > Bacillota > Clostridia > Oscillospirales > Acutalibacteraceae > SFWF01. The sequence continues at coordinate 18,313 of JAGAPN010000010.1, forward strand.
ATTGTTTTGGTAAAGGGTTATACCATGACCGCCCGTATACCTAAAGCAAAGGTTATCAAAGGTAATGTTATCCCGATTGTTGAATACACCGAAGATATGACGGTCAACACCAATTTCAATATTGCCGTAGACCTCGGTGGGATTTCCACCGTCGCAGTAGAGATACAGGATGTCATTCTCCGTATCATGATAAAAATCACCGTTCTTCTTAAGGTCGGCAGAGGAAGACCTTAGTCTTCCGGCCCACTGTCCGTTATCGAAGACCACAACACCTGCATCCGCCGTTGTATCGGAAGAGGTAAGCGCACCTGACAGGGTCCAGATATTATCACCGCCCGAGGTCCAGCTTGCGGTGGCGTAGTCCTGAGCCGAGCCGCAAATAACAGGCTTTGCGCCTTCGCCGTAGGCGCCGAAATATATGCCGCTCACATCCACGTTCAGAGTTTCGGTCTGTCGATATACACCGCCCCTCTCAAACAGGACCACATCGCCCTCCTGTAGTTCATGATCCCAGAACATGAAATCGTATTTCAAATTCTTCCAGGGCTTGTCGGGGGACGTGCCGCTGTTCCAGTCACTTCCATTCGGCGAAATATAATAGGTCGTTCCGTCGCTCTCGGGTGAGGTGCTTATGGAATTTACTATACTGCTTCGCATTGCCGCAGCCTCGCTGTCATAGCCGCCTCCAACGACAATATATCCGCCTCTCTCCCACCACTTGTATGTGAGTGTCCTTTGGGCAAAAACAAGATCGCATATATCGGTATTGCCGTCGGCATTTATATCTGAAACAACGGTCTCCGAGCTTTCTCTGCCGATAAGCAGCTTTCTGAGGGTGGCAATATCCCCGTCGCTGCTGTCGCCGTCAAGGTCAATTTCATCAGGGATATACTCGACGCTCTGGTACAGGAAGTTGTCAAACTGACCAAAACGTTGCTGGGTAGTTCCGTTATTGTTGGTCACCGAAAGACCTGCCGTACCCTTGCGTTGCAAGGCAGGCTCGCTATCAGTTGCGGAGATCTCAGCAACAAGGGTGTCGTCGGTTATATTATAAAGACTTGCGGTAAGGGCGGTAGGATATACCCCTGTGGCCTCCAACGCTAACCGATAGACCCTGCTTCCAAGATTTTACTCCACTTTTTTTATCTCCTGTAGCTTTGCATCGGTCACGCCGTCGGGAGAAACCATTTTGCATATCCGAAGATATCCGTCCTGAGCGCTTACGAAATAGCTTGTGGCGTATTTTGCATCGGTGGCCGTTACCCTCAGGTGAAGATTTGCCGAGGCCCCTGCCTGACTTGATACAAAATGGTCACCCAGGCCGAAAATAGTTACCTCGGCCTTTTGGTTTACCGCCGCCTCCGACATAGGCCGCATAACAAGATTTCTCTTATAGCCTACGGCGGTACCTGTGCCTGTAATTATAAGGGTACCCTGGGAAAAGGTTCTTCCGTTATGATCCTGGGACCCCGTTCCGATGTAGTTTTTGGTGTCAGTCCCCAACTGCTCTATCCAGCCTGTGGAGGCGTTTTGGTCGCTTACGGTTATGTTTTTGCGACCGAAATCGTCAAAGTAAAAAGATGCATTAGGGTATTCATATAAAAAGCCGTCAAAGGCTCCCCTTCGCTCCGACGAGGATGAGGATTTGGTAGCCGACAAACCCACCGTACCCGGGCGCTGAAGCTCGGTTGTATAATCAGTACAAGTAAGCTCATCTATAAGGGTATTATCAGAGATTCTGTAAAACCTTGCGGTAATTGTGGTAGGATAGGTACCTGCTGTCTCAAGCTCTATTCTATAAGGCTGATCAGACAGATTACTGTCATAGGTATTTGCGACAAGAGTGGTCTCATTTCCTGCCTCGTCAGCCTTACTGACAGAGAAGGCTTTAAGTCCGAGGCTTGCAAAATAGCTGGCGGTATTGGCGGCATCGGTAGAGGTAACCCTGGCGTGAATATTCGCCGAGGAGCCGCCGTAGCCTATATGACCCAGATTTGCAACCGTCACGCCGACCTTTTGGTCGATAGCAGCCTGGCTCATAGGACGGACAACCAGATTTTTTGTTTGTCCGTTACCTGTTCCGTCCACAATACGAAGCATACCCGTATATTTTGTTTCGGTACCTGTGTTACCCATAAAGTTGGACGAGGTGCCGCCTGTAGCCTCCACCTGCTCTATCCAGCCCCCGGAGGTCACGTCCCGGGTTATGTCGGTCTTGCTGAAATCGTCATAATAAATCAAGCCCGAATCAGTCCGACGGTATTCAAAGTTATCAAGCTTTGCCGTTTTGTTAAGACCGGTACCTCCACCGCACATGCTGATTGCGGCGGTACCACTTCCCTGCAGGGAGGGGGTGCTGTCAACCGCCTGAACGCTGGCAACCACCAGGCTGTTCGTCAGGTCATAAAGTGTTGCGGTAAGGGTGGTGGGATATGAGCCTGTGACGGTAAACACCAGGGCAAAGGTGTGGGAGCCGTCCACAGCGTTATACTCCGCAACGGCGTTATTATCGGAGCTATCCCGCAAAAGGGCGGTAGCCATATCCTTATTCGTATCTCTGGCATAGGTTTTATGAAGTTGCAGCTTAGTACTGCTGACCCTGGCGTAATAGCTTTCCCCGTACCAAGGGTAGGTTCCGCCGTTCACCGTCATAAGCTCGGTGTCTGTAAGTCTTAAATGCAGGTTGGCAGAGGCGTTAGCCTCGGGCAGCTGGGCCAGATTGTTTATTTCCACGCTAACCTCTTGGTTTAAGGCTGCCTCATTCATAGGCCGCATTACAAGGTCGTGAGCGTAGCCCCTTATCATCTCGATGGAGGTATCCTTAAGGTGTAAGGTCCCGTCGGATATTAGGTTAGCGGTCGTCTGCCGACGTTCTATCCAACCGCTATTTCCTCCTGATATAGCCTCTCGGTTAAAGTCATCTGTAAAGCAGGTATAATGCTCCTCTTCATCGACTGACAGGGCGACGGCAGAGTTGGTTTTAAGCCCCATAAACGCAGTAGTTAAAATCGTCATAGACAGTAAAAGGCTAAAGGTCGTTTTGAAGCGTTTCTTCATAAGAATATCTCCTTTTTGTAAAATTACTACCTTTTTTGAACAATCCCTATGGTACAGATTTTGCTTGTTATTTTCTTCATCATATCAAAAACGACAGGTGGTTTCAACATATCGTTTTTGCAGATTTGCGAATTTTTTTGATGTTAGAAATAACACTTCATAAAAATCAGCCTTCCAAAGGAAGGCTATACTGTTTGCTTTATTTTTTACTGCTCGGCCTGCATCTTTTTCCAGTTAATAAAGCCGTAAAGGTCGTTTATTAAAAACATTACAAAGCAGAAAACCATAGACAGGCAGGAGATGTCCCCTGCGGCGGCAATTATCCAGAGAATTATCAGCACAATATCGTTGGCGGCGTAGGCCAGGGCATAGTATGGGCTTCTGAAAAAGGTAAGGTAGGATGCCAGCCAGCTGGTGGTAATGGATACGGCGCTGACTATAAGAGCCTCGTTACCCAGGGCGGCCAGAACAAAATAAAAGACGGCGGTAACGGCTATTGCCGATACTATCATACCCGCTATTACCTTGGGGGTCAGCCTTGCCACCTCTACCCTGTCAGAGCCCTCGTGGGGATGCCGCAGCCAGGAAGCTACCGAAAAGACCGCCATAGGCGCCGTCATACAAAGGTAGGTTATAACCTCCCCGTAGTATTTGAAGGAGAAGGAGATTATACCGTAAAACACAGCGAAAACCACCGTCAGCACCTGGCCCGTTACCATACCCTTGGCTACAAAGATAAGGGCGGTGACCCCTATGACCGAGGCCGCCGAGGAAATCAAACCATCGGCCCCCGAAAATACCGCAGACAGCAGTATTACCGCCAGGGAGCATAGCCACAGTCCAACCTCAAATTTAGTTAATTTTTTAAATGGATTTTTCATATTTTCACCTTTAAAAAAAGCATTCGACTCACATCTTCAAAGACCTAACGATGTGACCGAATGCTCAATTTGCATTTCACTACCCGGTGGCAGTACATATTTTTTTCGATAATAGCATAACCTTTTAAAAAAGTCAATTATTTGAGTACGATAAGGGCAACCTCGGGCCGATTGAAAAGCCTTACGGGATAGGGGCGGTTGCCCAGCCCCGAGGAGACGAAAAGCTGTTCCTCCCCCAGGGGATAAAGCCCCTTCATATAAACCCCGCTATATCTTTCGGGCAGCCATAAATCCCTGCTCTCATCATACAGGGCGCCGACAAAGGGCAGCCTTATCTGGCCCCCGTGGGTATCGCCGCATATAGTAAGGTCGGCCGCAAAATCAGCAAAGGCCGAGGAATTGCAGATATGGGCGGCCAGCAAATTAAATCTCTCCCTGTCGGGGGTAAACTCATTATAAAGGTCAAAGGTTGGGGAATAATAAACGTTGTCTATACCGTAAAGGGTTATGGGGTTGCCGTTAATATCCAGGTTTTCGGTTTTATAGTCAAGCACCCTCACTCCCCCTGCTATCAAATCCTTGTGGAATGAGGCGCTGTTATCATGCTCGCCGTTTACGTAGTATACGGGACAAAGCTCGGTAAGTGCGGTCAGCAGGGTTACGGCACGGGTCTTTCCGCCCTCGTCCCCTGCGGTGTACATATCCCCCGTGGCAACGATAATATGGGGGCTTTGCTCCTTTATCTTATTTATCAGTCGACGGTTACTTTTACCGAATACCGCCCCGTGAAGGTCGGTTATCTGCACTATGTTAACAGGGGTATTTATTTTATCAGACTCCAGCTCTACCCTTGTTACCGTCAGGGTAAAGGTGGAGATATACCACACCGCCAGCAAGGCCAGCGGCACCGTGGCGCCCCACAGTAATTTTTTCAGTTTTTTCAACGTTTTTTCTCTCCAATCCTTGGCTGAAACTTATTATACCACAAAATAGGGGATTTGTATTGTAAAATTTAAAAAAATGTGATAGAATAAGCATAAGTGCGGCAAATCCGCTTCAGCAACCTTCAGGAGGTGTACAGATGTATATCCCTTTTTCTCCCCCCGATATGACCGAGGTCGAGGCTATGGAGGTCAAAGACACCATACTTTCGGGCTGGATTACCACGGGACCTAAAACCACAAAATTCGAGCAGGAGATTTCTGCCTTCTGCGGCACCGATAAAACCGTCTGCCTCAACTCGGCCACCGCCGCGCTGGAGCTGACCCTGCGCGCCTTCGGCATAGGCCCCGGCGACGAGGTTATCGTACCCGCCTACACATATACCGCTTCCTGCAGCGTAATCTGTCACGTAGGGGCAACCCCCGTTATGATAGACTGCGCCAAGGACAGCTTTGAAATGGACTACGATAAAATGGAGGAGGCCATAACAAGCCGTACCAAGGCCATAATCCCCGTAGATTTAGCAGGTGTGCTTTGCGATTACGAGCGCATTTATGCCGCCATTGAAAATAAAAAGTCCCTCTTCAGACCTACCCCCGGTCTTCAGCCCCTGCTGGGCCGAATTGCCGTTATTGCCGACTGCGCCCACGGCTTCGGCGGAGAGCGAAACGGAATAAGGGCAGGGGGCCACGCCGATTTTACCTGCTTCAGCTTCCACGCAGTTAAAAATCTCACCACCGCCGAGGGTGGCGCCATAACCTGGCTCAATATCCCCGGCCTTGATAACGAGCTGCTTTATACCGATTTCCGTATGATGTCCCTCCACGGACAGACCAAGTCCACCCTGCATAAAAACAAGCCCGGCCTTTGGGAGTACGATATTATCGCCCCCTTTTATAAGTGCAATATGACCGACCTTACCGCCGCCATCGGCATCGCCCAGCTGGCAAGGTATGACAGTATGCTTCGCCGCCGCAGGGAGCTTATAAAGAAATACGACGAGGCCTTTTCCGATTTAGAGGTTGAGGTTCTTTGCCACAGCAGCAAAAACCACCTCTCCAGCGGCCACCTTTATATGGTAAGGGTGAAGGGCATCGGGGTTACCAAGCGCAATAAGATTATTGATAAAATGGCCGAGGCCAATATTGCCTGCAACGTGCATTATAAGCCCCTGCCTATGCTGACCGCCTATAAGAATTTAGGCTTTGATATTAAGGATTATCCCAACGCCTACGCAAGGTATAAGAATGAGATAACCCTGCCCCTTTACACCAGGCTCACCGACGAGCAGGTGGATTATATTATTGAAAACTTTAAACGAATTGTGAGAGAGGTAGTATGTTAAGCTGGGAAAAGCTTCCGAGCGACCTTCGGTGCGAGGCCGTCCGCCCCTATTACGATATACTTAAAAGGCGGGTTTTATCCCGCTTTTTTAAGCGCTGTTTTGATATTTTCGCATCCCTTTTGCTGATTATCCTCCTCTCCCCCGTTATGCTGGTGCTGGCGGTGTGGATAAAGCTGGATTCTCCCGGCCCCGTTTTCTATAAAAGCAAACGGGTCACCACCTACGGCAGAGATTTTTCTATTTTTAAATTTCGCACTATGGTGACCGACGCCGATAAAAAGGGCGCCCTTATCACCGTGTCGGGGGATAGCCGCATTACCCGTGTGGGGGCTAAAATCCGCCACGCCCGTTTGGATGAGCTGCCCCAGCTCTTCAACGTGCTGGCAGGACAGATGTCCTTCGTGGGCACCCGACCCGAGGTACGCCGCTACGTGGAGGCCTACACCGATGAGATGAAGGCCACCCTGCTCCTGCCGGCAGGCATCACCTCTACCGCCAGCATAAATTTCAGGGATGAGGATGAAAAAATGGCCGCCCTTACCGAAAAGGGACTAACCGTAGACGAGGCCTACATAGCTCATATTCTCCCCGATAAAATGAAATATAATCTCGATTATATTAAGGAATTCGGCTGTCTTCGCGATATAATTATCTGCATTAAGACGGTTTTATAAAGGGTGATAAAAATGACAACAGAACAGTATTTTAAAAATCTTACTCCCCCTACTCGAAAGGTAGACGTGGTGCTGGATACCGACGCCTATAACGAGATAGACGACCAGTTTGCCATAGCCTATCTTCTCCGCCAGCCCGAGCTTTTTAACGTGGTGGGCCTTACCGCCGCCCCCTTTTTAAACGAACGCTCGGTTTCCCCCCTGGACGGTATGGAAAAAAGCTACACGGAGATTCTCACCCTGCTGGAGCTTATGGGTCTGGATGATATGAAGGATAAGGTGTATAAGGGCTCGGCCGATTATCTGCCCGATATTAAAACCCCCGTAGAGTCTGACGCCGCCGATTTCCTGGCAAGGCTGGCAGATGACTACTGCCCCGAAAATCCCCTTTACGTGGTGGCTATCGGCGCCATTACCAACGTGGCCTCGGCCCTGCTTAAAAATCCCGCTATGAAGGAAAACTGCGTGGTGGTATGGCTGGGCGGTCACGCTGAAAATTATCCCAAGGCCGCCGTTGAATTCAATATGAAGCAGGATATTGCCGCCGCCAGGGTTGTAATGGGATGCGGTGTTCCCTTCGTACAGCTGCCCTGCAGAGGTGTGGTAGACCATTTTGCCACCTCCAGATACGAGCTGGAGCATTGGCTGTCGGGAGTCAGCCCCCTTTGCGACCACCTTATAGGGGCCGCTATTGCCGAGGCCGAAAGCTATGCCGCAGGCAAGCCCTGGACCAGGGTTATATGGGACGTTACCGCCGTTGCCTGGCTTAAAAACAGCGACCGTCGTTTTATGAGGGAAAAGCTTATCCACAGCCCCATTCCCGAGTACGATAAGCAGTACGCCTATGACCCCACCGGCCACCTGATAAAATACGTTTATGAAATTAACCGTGACGCCCTCTTTGAGGACCTCTTCAAGGTACTTAAAGGATAAAAAAACTCTGCCGAAAAGGGAGCTGCGGTTAGGGATAAACCGCCTAAAAAAGTAAATTTTTGCGGCCTAATGTGTTAAAAAGCCGTGGTACGCGTCAGCGTTACCACGGCTTTTTGCCTTTTATTCCACTAAAAA
>JAGAPN010000011.1 GCA_017623235.1 Clostridia bacterium
CAAGTATAAATCTCCTCAAAATACAGATAATAACAACACAATTTGTAATTTAAGGAGAAATGTATATATGAAAGCAACAGGTATAGTTCGTAGAATAGATGATTTGGGGAGGGTGGTTATACCCAAGGAGATACGCAGGACTATGCGTATTCGTGAGGGGAGCCCTTTAGAGATTTACACGGGGGTCAGCGGAGAGGTTATTTTTAAAAAATATTCGCCCGTAGGGGAGCTTACCGCCTTTGCCGGCGATTATGCCGAGGCCCTCTCCAAGGGGACCGAGCTGACGGCGGTTATCTGTGATGAGGATACCGTTATAGCGGCGGCAGGTCCTCTTAAAAAGGAGATGGCGGGCAAGGGGATATCTGATGAGGTGAGGACACTTATGAAGGAGCGCCGGAAGCATATCGGCGGGGACAGCGCTCCCTGCGTTACCGAGAACGGGGAGGCTCTGGCGGTGGTGGTCTACCCCATAATCTCCTGCGGGGACGTAGGCGGCGCCGTATTGCTGGTCAGTGACCGACCTGTGGCACCTGCCGACTCTGATATAAAGCTGGCTCTGGCGGCGGCAGATTTCCTGGGCCGCCAGCTGGAGGATTAAGGTTTGCCGAGGGGTATTTTCCTCTCGGCGTTTTTTGTAGTATTTTAATTTTTATTTAAAAAACACCCGCTTATACGACAAAAAATGCCGTATTTTGTGAAAATGCAACAAATTATCTTTATAAATCTTGGCTGGCGTTTTATAACTTTCACAAAATACCCCTTGCAAAAACGAGAATAATTTGATATTATAAATATAAATAGTAGGAAATTTAAGGCAAATAAGGCGAGGGCAGGGCCCGTCGTCTTATTGTCGTTGCATATAGAAAGAGGTGATAAGGTGTTTCACAGTGATAAAAGCATTGCGGAAAGGCTGCAGCTTTTCCATAACCGACTGTGCGCCGACGTTTACGAAATATTAGGTGTTACCCATTTGGGTGATTCCACAATATTCCGTGTATGGGCGCCTGCCGCCGCTGCTGTCAGCGTTGTGGGCGACTTTAACGGATGGGACCGTGAGGCGGCTCCCATGCACAAGGTGACCTCCGGTATCTGGGAGACCGAGGTTACGGGCGTAGGCAATTATGATGCCTATAAGTATGCCATAACCTCCTTTGCGGGTCATACCGTTTTAAAGTCTGACCCCTACGCCCGACACTATGAAACTGCCCCCGACAACGCGTCAAAGATATTCTTTGATGAGGGCTACAATTGGGGTGACGGCGCCTGGCGTAAAAAGGTGCAGGCTACCGACGTTTACAGCGCCCCTATAAATATATATGAGGTCCACGCCGAGTCCTGGCGCAAATATGCCGACGGCAACAACTTTGATTACGAGAAAATAGGTGAGGAGCTGGCGGTCTACGCCAAGGAGATGGGCTATACTCACGTTGAGTTTATGCCCCTTACCGAATATCCTTTCTCGGGCTCCTGGGGCTACCAGGTGACGGGTTATTTTGCCCCCACCTCCCGTTACGGCACGCCTAATGATTTTAAGAAGATGATAGACGTCTTCCACCAGAACGGCATCGGCGTTATTTTAGACTGGGTGCCTGCCCATTTCCCCAGGGACGAGCACGGTCTTTTCCGTTTTGACGGAACACACTGCTACGAGTATGACGACCCCAGAAGGGGAGAGCATAAGGAATGGGGCACCTGTGTCTTTAACTACGGCAAGGTTGAGGTTATGAACTTCCTGCTGTCCTCGGCCTGTATGTTCCTTAAGGAGTTCCACGTTGACGGGTTACGTGTTGATGCGGTGGCCTCAATGCTCTATCTGGATTACGGTAGAAACGACGGCGAATGGGCCCTTAATCAGTATGGCGGCAACCAGCATATTGAGGCTATTGAGTTCCTCCGCCGCCTGAACGAGGCCTGCTTTGCCGCCAACCCCAAGGTGCTGATGATTGCAGAGGAATCTACCGCCTGGCCTATGGTTACCAAGCCTGCCGCCTGGGGTGGTCTGGGCTTTAACTTCAAGTGGAATATGGGCTGGATGAACGATTCCCTCCGCTATCAGAGCCTTGACCCCATATACCGCAAGTTTGAGCATAATCTGCTTACCTTCCCCTTTATGTACGCCTTTTCCGAAAACTTTATACTGCCTATCTCCCACGATGAGGTGGTACACGGCAAGGGCTCACTTATTAATAAAATGCCGGGCGAGTATGAGCAGAAGTTCGACAATCTGAGGGCCTATATGACCTATATTATGGCCCACCCCGGTAAAAAGCTGATGTTTATGGGAAGCGAGTTCGGTCAGTTTATTGAGTGGGATTATAAAAAGGAGCTGGATTGGTTCCTGCTGGGCTATGAAAAGCATAATCAAACCCACGAATTTGTAAAGGCACTGAACAGGTTTTACCTTAAAAATCCCGCCCTCTTCGAGTACGATTTCGATGACCGTGGCTTTGAGTGGATATCGGGCGAGGACTATATGCAAAGCATTATCTGCTTCCGCAGAAAGGCCAAGGATGGCAGCGAGCTGATAGCCGTCTGCAACTTTGCCCCCGTTCAGCGTGACGATTACCGCATCGGCGTTCCCGAGGCAGGCACCTATAAGGTGGCCTTCTGCTCCGATTGGAAAGCCTTCGGCGGCAAGACGGTGAAATCCACCAAAGGTATAGTAAGTCAGGCACAGCCTATGCACAATCAGCAAAACAGCCTGTCGCTGACCCTGCCGCCTATGTCGGTAACCCTGTATAAAAAGTTTACGCCCAAGAAAAAGGCGTAATAATCAGCCGTCGCAAATTAATATAATTTCATCAGGAGATGAGTTTTTTGAAAAAGACAGAATGTGTAGCAATGCTCCTCGCGGGAGGACAGGGAAGCCGCCTTGGCGTGCTTACCAAAAAAATAGCAAAGCCTGCAGTACCCTATGGCGGAAAGTACCGTATTATTGATTTCCCCCTTTCAAACTGCGCCAACTCGGGCATTACCACGGTAGGTATTCTTACCCAGTATCAGCCCCTTGAGCTGGCCGATTACGTGGCTTCGGGCAAGCATTGGGATTTAGACCGCCTGTCGGGCGGCGTTCACGTGCTGCCTCCCTATCAGCAGATAAGCGGCGCCGATTGGTATAAGGGTACCGCCAACGCAATTTATCAGAATCTCAATTTTATAGAGCGTTATGACCCCGAGTACGTGCTTATCCTCTCGGGCGACCATATCTATAAAATGGATTACGCCAAAATGATTGAGCAGCATAAGGAAACCGGCGCCGACTGTACCATTTCGGTAATCGAGGTGCCTATGGAGGAGGCCTCCCGTTTCGGTATTATCAACTGCAATCCCGACGGCTCTATTTACGAGTTTGAGGAGAAGCCCAAGGCCCCCAAGAGCAACCTGGCCTCTATGGGTATCTACGTATTTAACTGGGATAAGCTGAGGAAATATCTCACCGAGGATGAGGCAAAGGAAAACTCCTCCAACGATTTCGGCAAGGATATTCTTCCCACGATGCTGGCAGAGGGCAACAAGATGATGGTTTACCGCTTTGCCGACTACTGGAAGGACGTTGGTACCATAGAATCCCTCTGGGATGCCAACCTTGACCTGCTTAACCCCAAGATTGACCTTAATCTGGCCGACCCCAACTGGAAGATTTATTCAGGCACACAGGGTCTGCCGCCCCAGTACATAGCTTCTACCGCCCAGGTGGAAAATTCTCTGGTTACCGTGGGCTGTAACGTGTACGGCAAACTTGATTTCTCGGTGCTTTTCGAGGACGTTACTGTTGAAGAGGGGGCTACCGTTGAGTATTCGCTGGTAATGCCCGGCTCCCGCATTAAGAAGGGCGCCGTTGTGCGCTATGCCATTGTGGCAGAGGACACCGTTATCGAGGAGAACGCCGTTGTCGGCGAAAGTCCCGAGCAGGTGAAGAATATTGACGATTGGGGCATCGCCGTTATCGGCGACGGACTTACCGTCGGAAAGGGCGCTACTGTTTCTGCCGGTAAAATGATAACAGAAGATGTTGCGGACGGTGAAGCTATATGATTACGAATAACACTTTAGGCATAATTTTTGCAAATTCTCACGACGCCCTGCTGGGCAAGCTGACCAAGCATCGCTCAATGGGCTCTCTGCCCTTCGGCGGTAGGTACAGGCTTATTGATTTCTCCCTTTCTAACCTCAGCAACGCAGGGGTTGACAAGGTAGGCGTTATCACCAAGGCCAACTATTATTCCCTTATGACCCACCTGGGAAGCGGCAAGCCCTGGGACCTTGACCGTAAAAACGGCGGTCTTTCCATACTGCCCCCCTATGCATCTCCTGATGCCCAGGTATATAAGGGCCGCCTGGAGGCTATCTACGGTATTCTTGAATACCTGTTAGAGGCTACCGAGGAATACGTCGTCCTTTGCGACAGCGACGTTGTGGCAAATATTGATATAAAGAAGATGCTGGCATATCATAAGGAAAAGCAGGCCGACATTACCGTAGTCTACGCTCACGGCACCAAGCCCGAGGGGCAGAACGATATGATGAACTTCGGTTTTGACGACGACGGCCGTATTATCTCGGTTAATTTCGAGGCCGCAGAGGACTGCGACTACAGCCTTGATACCACAATAATCGGCAGACAGCTGCTTATTGATATCGTAACCTCCGAGATAGAGTCGGGCAGGGTAAGCCTCTCCCGTGGACTCTTCGGCAGCGGCTACCATAAATATCGTATTTTCGGCTTTAAGCAGGAGGGCTATTCTGCCGTTATGGATAGTATGAAGAGCTACATAAAGGCCAATCTTGACCTGCTTGACTGCAAAAACAGGGCCGAGCTTTTCAGCAGAAAGAACCCCATTTACACCAAGACCCGTGACGATATGCCCGCAAAGTACGGCATCAACGCCAAGGTTTCCGACGCAATTATTGCCGACGGCTGTATTATTGAGGGTACCGTTAAAAACAGTATTCTCTTTAAGGGCGTAAAGGTTATGAAGGGTGCGGTGGTTGAAAACTGTATACTGATGGAGGGTACCGTTATAGGTGCCGACAGCACCGTTAATAAGCTGGTTACCGACCGTTTTGTAACGGTTAGCGACGGCAGTAATATCGACGGTGAAAAGGACGGATATTACAGAGAGAAAAACGCAGTAATTTAAAACGGAGGAACTAAATGAAAATTCTTTATGCATCCAGCGAGGCCTATCCCTTTGCAATGTCGGGCGGCCTGGCCGACGTGGCAGGCGCCCTGCCTAAGGCTTTGCGCCGAAGACTTGTAGGCTGTAGGGTGGTAATGCCTCTCTACGGCTCGGTATCCGAGGAGCTTCGGGCCGATATGAAATTTATTACCTCCATTACGGTGCCCGTTGCCTGGAGAAGACAGTATTGCGGCATTTACGAGGCCAGGGTGGACGGTGTAATCTATTATCTGCTGGATAATCAGTACTATTTTAAGAGAGAGGGTCTTTACGGTCACTACGACGATGCCGAGCGCTTTGCCTTCTTCTCCCGTGCGGTGCTTGAGATGATACCTTATATTGATTACAACCCCGATATCATCCATTGTAACGATTGGCAGACCGCTATGATACCCGTCTATCTTGACAGATTCTACTGTCACGATCCCCGCTATACCAATATCAAGACCTTCTATACCATTCATAATATTCAGTACCAGGGCAACTTTGGCTTTGAGCTGCTGGGTGACGTTTTCGGGCTTCCCGAAGAGTCGGCAGGTCTTATGGAATATAACGGCTGCTTAAATCTTATGAAGGCGGCAATTGAATGTGCCCACCTTGTTACCACCGTGTCGCCAACCTACGCTAAGGAGATTCTCACCGAGGAGTATTCTCACGGCCTTTCTCCCATACTTATCCGCAACAGCCAGAAGGTTTTCGGTATAGTTAACGGCATTGATACCGTGGTATACGACCCCGAGGCTGACAAGGCCCTCTTTGCTCCCTTCTCTGCCGCCGACCCCTCGGGTAAGGCTGTCAACAAGGCAGAGCTTCAAAAGTATGTAGGGCTTCCCCAGAGGGATGACCTGCCCCTTATCGGCGTGGTTTCCCGTCTGGTAGGTCACAAGGGCTTTGACCTTGTAAAGTGCGTATTTGAGGATATGCTCAAGGCCGACGTCCAGGTGGTAATCCTGGGCTCGGGCGAGTGGGAGTTTGAAACCTTCTTCTATGAGATGGGTCAAAAATATAAGGATAAGGTGGCCTTTAAGCTGGGCTTTATTCCCGACCTGGCCCGTAAGATTTACGGCGGCGCCGATATGTTCCTTATGCCCTCTAAGTCAGAGCCCTGCGGCCTGGCACAGATGATAGCCCTGCGCTACGGCACCATTCCCATTGTCCGTAAAACAGGCGGTCTTAACGATACCATTACCGATATTTCCCTGGGTGACGGCAACGGCTTTGTCTTTGACGAGTACAACGCCCACCTTATGCTGGAAACCATCTGGCGTGCTATCGGTATGTATGATAACGATAAGAAGGGCTGGACCGCCCTTCGCGATAACGCTTTAGCAATAGATAATGGCTGGAACGTTTCGGCAGGGGAATATATTAAACTTTACAAAGAGCTTCTTTCGTAGTATAATCTTGGGGTCGGCAATTTGCCGACCCCATAATAATAAGACAGGTGAAATATATGATAGATATTTTAAAATCTATAATCCTGGGCATTATCGAAGGAATTACCGAGTGGCTTCCAATCAGTAGCACGGGTCATCTTATCCTGGCGGATGAGTTTATAAAGCTTAATGCCAGCGATGAGTTTAAAGAGATGTTTGAGGTTGTGGTACAGCTGGGCGCCATTCTGGCAGTTGTGGTCCTCTTCTGGAACAAGCTGTGGCCCTTTACCACGAAGGAAAAGGGATATATAAAGCGTAAAAGCTTTATGATATGGTCAAAGGTAATCGTGGCCGTTATTCCCGCAGCTGTTATAGGTATTCTGCTGGACGATATTATGCAGGAATACCTCTTTAACCCCTGGGTTGTGGCCGCTATGCTCATACTTTACGGTATTATCTTCATTATCGTTGAGAGGATAAATAAAAACCGCAAGCCCCGTATAATTTCTATGAAGGGCCTCAGCTATAAGGATGCCCTGCTTATCGGCGGTTTCCAGGTGCTGTCTTTGGTACCCGGTACCTCAAGGTCAGGCTCCACTATTCTGGGCGCAATGATATTGGGGGTTTCCCGTACCGTTGCGGCAGAGTTCAGCTTTTTCCTTGCCGTTCCCGTAATGTTCGGCGCCAGCCTTTTAAAGGTACTTAAATTCGGCTTTAACCTTACGGGCGCCGAGTTCGTTATTCTGGCGGTGGGCCTTGTAACCGCATTTATCGTGTCGGTGCTGGCCATTAAGTTCCTGCTGGGATATATAAAGAAAAAGGATTTTACCGCCTTTGGCTACTACCGCATTATTTTAGGTGCCATAGTACTCGGTTATTTCCTGCTTAACACGTAAAAAAATAACGGTGCGTCAGCACCGTTATTTTTTTACGTGTTTTATCTTTTCGAAGCCCTCAAGCCAGAGGCGTTTTATCAGCTCGTGACCCTTGGCGGTGGGGTGAACGCCGTCGGCGCACCAGTAGGTGGGGTCGGCTTTCTCACAGGCCTTGTCAAATTCGGCCTGCAGGTCAATACAGGGAAGACCGAACTTTTCCGCAACCCTTTTGGCGGCCCGGGCACGCTTGGCAACCTCGGCGGAGAACAGGTCAAACTTATTGGGCCTGGCCTCGGTGTTGCAGGTGCCGGAGCCCTCTAAAACGTAGGGCAGAAAAATCATAATCTTAAGGTCGGGCAGGGCGGCCCTGACCTCCTCCAGCAGAAGGGTATAAACCATTTCAAATTTCTCTGCATCAACACCGTTATTCCATTCTAACTCGTGCCATACGTCGTTAACGCCTATAAGCAGACTCATATAATCGGGCTTAAGGTTTATAATGTCGGCCTTGATTCTGGCATACAGGTCAACGATGCGGTTTCCGCCGATGCCACGGTTGATAAAGGTGTATTCCTCGGGATAGTCAAAGCCCAGGGATGCCTCTACAAGCCTGGCATAGCCGTCGCCCAAAATAAGGTCGTTGTCCCTGGAACGAGCGGCGCTGGTAATGGAATCACCTTGAAACAGTATAACTTTTTTCATATTTATTTCCTCCCGGGAATTATTCTGCTACAGTAATTTTAATAGTGTTTATAACAGGCTGGTCAGCGGTGGCAATTTTGCCGTTATTGTCTATGGGACGAGCATCCTCACATACCTTGTCCACAACCTCCATACCCTCGGTAACGTAGCCGAATACGGCGTACTGTCCGTTAAGGTGGGGGCTTTCCTTGTGTACTATAAAGAACTGGCAGGAGGCGCTGTCGTTATCGTAGCCGCCCCTGGCCATAGAAACGGCGCCACGGGTGTGGGTGAGATTGTTGGTGTAGCCGTTGGCGGTAAATTCACCCTTTATATAGCTGCCCGAGTTGCCGTAGCCCGTACCCTCGGGGCATCCGCCCTGCATCATAAAGTCTTTAATAATGCGGTGGAAGGTAAGGCCGTCGTAGAAGCCCGACTCGGCCAGCTTTACAAAATTGCCTACCGTTGCAGGGGCAAAGCTTTCGTCCATCTCGAACTTTATGGTGCCGTAATCCTTAATATCAATTTCGGCATAGTGGGTAGCCTTGAATTCACTTGGAAGCTTACCTGCAGAGGGGGTGTCCTTTTTTGCGTTTACACAGCCTGCCAGCAGCAAAAGGGTGGCGGCCATAAATATAGCGAAAAGCTTTTTCATTTTATTCTCCTTGTCAGCTTATTATAAACAGTGTTGGGAAATGCATCTCAATGGGTGTATCGGAATCCCTGTAGTTTAAGGTCATAACGCAGCCCGTGCTAATGGTGGGGTCGATAACCTGCAGCTCGGTAATCAGCAGAGCCGTCACCACGCCGCCGGTAATATCGTCATCGGTGGCTTCAGTGTAGTTAAAGCGTATGTCTACCGTCGAGTAGCCCTTGCCGAGATGCAAGGCCTCTACCGTGGGGTCGGTTAAGATTGCATCAAAAACGCTCTCTACGTTTGCACGGTATATGTCAAGGTATGTCATATAATCTTTTACCGATATAGTAAGGGTAAAGGAACCGTCGGAGTGGGCTTCAATAGCCGTAAAGCCTGCCGCCTGCATATCGGCGGTGAGGGAGGGCTCGGCCCCTTCAAAAACCATTTTTCCGAAATAATCGGGGTAGCTGATATATACGTTATAGCCACTAACCCTAACGAAACCCTCGGGGTCCTCGTTTTTAAGCTCGGGAGCGAGATATTCGGGGGTCTCCTCCGAAGAGGCCGCAGAGGAAGAGGAGGGTGCTGAAGAAGAGGGAGCAACCGACGAGGAGGGCTTTGAGGAGGATACGACAGAGGAAGAGGGGGTAGAGGAAGGGGAAGAGGAGGATGCCTCCGATGAGGAGGGATTATCCTCGGTGGAGGTGTCCTGTGAGCTGTTTTTCAGCTCATCAAATTTAGAAAGCACGTCCTGCATATTTTCCGATGCTACCGATGAAACGTCGGCGGTGGTCAGCCCGTGATCCTGCATACCGAGAATTACCCCTACAAGGGAGAAGGTGCAGACCGCAACTATAACCCCTGCTATAGCCAGCTGCTTCGGGTTGGCGGGGGAGCGTCTGCCACACTCGGGACAACGCTCAATATCCGAATAATATCGGTGGCCGCAGTTCTTACAGTTTATCCATTTTGCCAAAATACATTCCTCCAGGGGTCATTTTAAAGTATTTTATCACAATCACATTTTTTTAGCAATAATTTTTCTTGTTATAAATGGTGATATAGGGTATAATCCGTAAAAAGGAGATGTTTAGATGGATATAAGAGAAAAAATGCACAGCGGTATGCTCTATTCCTGTAATGATGAGGAGCTTATGACCGAGCAGCTGGGCTGTATAGAAAAACTTTACGATTATAACGCAACCCGACCCACCCAGCAGAAGGAAAGGGCCGAAATGCTTAAAAATATGTTTGCCGAAATAGGGGAGAACTGCTATATCGAGCCTCCTCTACATTCAAACTGGGGCGGAAGGCACGTACATTTCGGTAAAAACGTTTACGCTAATTTTAATCTTACCCTGGTGGACGATACCCACATCTACGTGGGGGATTATACCATGATGGGCCCCAACGTGGTGCTGGCTACCGCAGGTCATCCCATTCTGCCGGAGCTTAGAGAGGAAAACTGTCAGTATAATTTTCCCGTTCACATCGGCCGTAATTGCTGGTTGGGGGCGGGGGTAATCGTACTGCCCGGCGTTACTATAGGGGATAATACCGTAATCGGCGCAGGCAGCGTGGTAACAAGGGATATACCTGCCAACGTGGTGGCTGTGGGCAATCCCTGCAGGGTGATGCGCCCCATCGGCGAGAAGGATAAACACTTCTATTTTAAAGACCATACTATATAAAATTTGTAGGGCGGGGGCTTGCTCCCGCCTTTTTTAAATAATTATTGACTTAAAATGGCAAATATTATATAATAAAACATTATATTGGATAATTATGTTCAAATAATCTTTTACGAGGTGTAAATAATGCATTGGTCAGAAGAAATAGCGCAAAAAATTATAGAGCGCAACCCTGATAAGGCTGAATACGTCTGCGCCGCAGGTATTTCGCCCTCAGGCTCCATTCACATCGGTAACTTCCGTGATATCGCCACCAGCTACTTTGTAGTTAAGGCTCTTCGCAAAATGGGCAAAAAAGCCCGTCTGCTTTTCTCCTGGGACGAGTTTGACCGTCTTCGTAAGGTGCCCGTAAACGTGGCCGCCATTACCGAGGGCTTTGAGCAGTATATAGGCCGTCCCTACGTAGACGCTCCCGACCCATTCGGCTGTTGTGAGTCCTATGCAAAGCATTTCCAGAACGAGTTTGAGGCTTCGATAAAGAGGTTCGGCATCGAGATGGATTATCGCTATCAGGCTCAGCAGTACAGAAGCGGAAAGTATGCAAAGCATATAATTCACGCCTTAAAGCACAGGGAAGAGATTTTCGATATTCTCGACTCCTTCCGCACCCAGGACGCTACCGAGGACGAGCGTAAAAACTACTATCCCGTTGGTATCTATTGCGCCCACTGTGGTAAGGATACCACCAAGATAACCTCCCTTTCAGAGGACTGCACCAAGGCTACCTACGAGTGCGCCTGCGGTCATAAGGGCGAGTTTAATTTTGAAACCGACTTCAACTGCAAGCTGGCCTGGAAGATTGACTGGCCTATGCGTTGGATGTACGAGGGCGTTGACTTTGAGCCCGGCGGAAAGGACCACGCATCTCCCACAGGTTCCTATCAGACCAGCCGTATAATTGCCGAGAAGATATTCGGCTACGAGGCTCCTCTCTTCCAGGGCTACGAGTTTATCGGTATCAAGGGCACCACGGGCAAAATGTCGGGTTCCTCGGGTCTTAACCTTACTCCCGATACCCTGCTTAAGCTCTACGACCCCGAAATCATCCTCTGGCTCTACTCCAAGACCGAGCCTACCAAGGCCTTTAACTTCTGCTTTGACGATGAGATTCTCCGTCAGTATTTTGAGTTTGACCGTATGATGAACGCATACGTTACAGGCAAGGCCGACGAGCATATTTCTTCTATTATGGAGGGCGCTCTTATCGAGGGCAGAACGGCTGAAACCGTATCTATGCAGCTGCTGGTATCTCTGGGCTCCATCGTTGACTTTAACGTGCCTATGCTGGAAACGGTGTTCGAGAAAATCGGCACTCCCTATAAGTATGAGGAGTTCAGTGAAAGACTTTCCCGCGCCAGATTCTGGCTTGAGCAATGCTCACCCGAAAGCGTTAACAAGCTTCGTGAAACCCGTAACTTTGAGGTTTACGAAGAGCTGGATGAGCAGGAAAAGCAAGCGGTTAAAATGCTGTTCGACTATCTCTCCACCGACGGTTACACCCTTGATGACCTTAACTCCGAGCTTTACGCTATTCCCAAGCGTATCTACGGCGAGGATATGGACCCCAAGGCCTTAAAGGGTATACAGGGTAAATTCTTTAAGAACGTTTACAGATTGCTTATTGATAAGGAGCAGGGCCCCCGCCTTTATCTCTTCCTCTTTGCCGTTGAGAAGGAGCGCTATGTAAAGCTGCTTGATTTCTCTTATCCTCAGACCGAGGACGAAAAGGCTCTCGACGCCGCCGCTGCAGCCAAGGCCGCAGAGGAGGCCGCCAAGGATGAGCCCAAGGCCGACCCCATTAAGGAGCAGATAACCATCGACGAGTTTGATAAGGTTGATATGCGTGTCTGCAAAATCCTTAAGGCAGAGGAGATAAAAAAATCCCACTCCTGCTTAAAACTTACTCTTGATGACGGTCTTGAGGGCAGGGTAATCGTTTCCTCTATCAAAAACGAATACACCCCCGAGCAGCTTGTAGGCAAAAAGATAATAGTTATCGCAAACTTAAAGCCTGCTAAATTCTCTGGCGTACAGTCAAACGGTATGCTTATTGCCGCCTCCCACGAGGAATGTGGCTGTAAGGTGATTTTCGTGGATGACTCCGTTCCCACGGGAACTGCAATTCATTAAAAGGATGTGTAAATTATGACAGAACAAATCTGGCACATAGTAGCATTTGCTTGTTATTTCCTTATGGTGCTTGCAATCGGCTTTGTTTTCTTCTTCAGGACAAAGGGTGGCGGCGAAAAGGAATACTTCCTTGGCGGACGCAATATGGGCCCCTGGGTTACAGCTCTTTCGGCCCAGGCCTCCGATATGTCGGCCTGGCTGCTTATGGGTCTGCCCGGCTCCATTTTAGCCTTCGGCTTCGGCGAGGTGTGGATTGGTGTCGGTCTGGCTCTCGGTACCGCCGCTAACTGGATATTTACCGCTAAAAGGCTTCGCCGTTTCTCCAAGGCCGCAGGTGACTCAATCACCCTGCCTCAGTATCTTTCCAATCGCTTCGGCGGCGGAAAGACCGTACTGCAGACGGTTTGCGCCCTTATCTTCCTGGTATGCTTTACCGTATACGTTGCCTCTGCCTTTGTTGCAGGAACCGACGTATTCACCACAGTTTTCCCCGCCCTTGATAAAAGCATAGCTATGATTATTTTCGGCGCCATTATTCTGGTTTACACCTTTATGGGTGGTTTTAAGGCCGTTTGCTGGACCGACTTTTTCCAGGGCTTCCTTATGCTGGCCGCTGTGCTTTCAGTGCCCATTCTGGCTGCCGTTTCGGGTGATGCAAACCCCGAATACTTAAAGGAAACATATACATATCTTGACGGCGGCAAGGAGGTAGCCTGCGCCTTCGTAGGTACCCCCTTTGAAGCAACCTGGCAGGATATTGCTTCGGGCCTGGCCTGGGGTCTTGGCTACTTCGGTATGCCTCATATTCTTGTACGCTTTATGTCTATCCGTAAGGCAAAGGAGGTTAAAACCGCCGCAACCGTTGCCATTATATGGGTGGTTATCGCCCTGGCTGCCGTAAGTGTTATGGCAATTCTCGGCCGTATGATTTTAGGCCCCGAAATTCTTGCCGACGGCTCCCAGAAGATGGTATTTATCGAGCTTGCTAAAAAGTATTTCCACCCCCTGCTTGCAGGTCTGCTTATGTCTGCGATTATTGCGGCGTCTATGTCCACCGCAGACAGCCAGCTGCTTGTTGCCTCTTCCTCCTTTACCTCAGACATCTATAAGCCTATTATCCATAAGGACGCCAAGGACAAAGAGGTTTTGTGGATAGGCCGTCTGGTGGTTGTTATCGTAGCCGTTATCGCCTACTTTATCGCCAGCAGCAAGGGAAGCGGCGCGCAGGCCATTATGAACCTGGTTGAAAATGCCTGGGCAGGCTTCGGCTCGGCCTTTGGACCCGTTGTAATCCTCTCTCTCTTCTGGAAGAGATTTAACTACCAAGGCGCTCTTGCAGGTGTTATTGCAGGTGCGTTGGTTGACGTGATATGGCTCTTCTCGGGTCTTTCGGCCTCTACCGGAATTTACGAGCTTATCCCCGGCTTTGCCGCAGGCCTTATTTTCTCGGTTGTTGTAGCCCTCTTGACCAAAAAGCCCGACGGTGCTACCGAGGCTATTTACGAAACCGCTACCAACCCCGAGCTTGAAGATTAGTTTAAAACCCCGAAGCTTCACGGCTTCGGGGTTTTTTATAAAATTGTGGAAATAGGCAGAATTGTGTGGTATAATGAATAGGTACTTAGATTTGAGGAGAAATTTATGAACACTTTTATTGAGCTTATCACAAACCCATTCCTGGTTACGGGAGTCAGCTCCTGGTTTGTTGCCCAGGTGCTTAAAACCATTATTTATGCGGTAATTAACAAAACCTTCAGGCTTGAGCGTATGTTTGGCGACGGCGGTATGCCAAGCGGTCACTCGGCCACCGTTACCTCCCTTGCTATGATGTGCGCCTACCTTTGCGGCGTGGGCTCGGCCGAGTTTGCCATCAGCGCTTTGCTGGCCATCATCGTCTGCCACGATGCTATGGGTGTCCGCAGGGAAACGGGCAAGCAGGCCGTCATTATCAACGAGCTTATAAAGGCATTTGAGGACCTGTCAAAAGAGGACCTGCCCGAAACTAAACTTAAGGAATTTGTGGGACATAGCCCCATACAGGTAACGGCAGGTGTCATAATTGGCATACTTAATTCTATACTGATGTATTACATTTTGGTATAAATCTTATCGGCAGGGTCGGCCCTGCCGAATTTTTTATGTAGATAATACGATGCTTTTGTGTTAAAATAAAATTATGAATGATGGGGGAGGTGGTCGCCTTGGAAAGACAGTATATTGCTATAGATTTAAAGTCATTCTATGCTTCGGTAGAGTGTGTTGAGCGAGGCCTTGACCCCCTTACTACCAATCTGGTGGTGGCCGACCCCACCCGTACCGAAAAAACTATTTGTCTGGCCGTTTCTCCCTCTCTCAAGGCCCATGGCATCTCGGGTCGAGCCCGCCTTTTCGAGGTGGTACAGCAGGTGAAGCTGGCCAACTCCTTCCGCTGTCAGTTTATAAAGGACCGTAAATTCAGGGGTTCCTCCTGCTTTGACGGTGAGCTTAAGGCAGATAATTCTCTGGCCATAGATTATATTGTGGCTCCGCCACGTATGGCCCTTTATATGGAATACAGTACCCGCATTTACGATATCTATATGCGCCACGTAGCCCCCGAGGATATTCACGTATACTCGGTGGATGAGGTATTTATAGACGCCACCTCCTATCTGAAACTCAGAAAAATGTCGGCCCACGATTTTGCCCGTATGCTTATATCCGAGGTGCTCAGGGAAACCGGCATTACTGCCACCGCAGGCATCGGTACTAATATGTATCTTTGTAAAATTGCTATGGATATTGTGGCAAAGCATATCCCTGCCGATAAGGACGGGGTCCGTATAGCCGAGCTGGATGAGCGTTCCTATAGGCAGAAGCTTTGGGACCATCGCCCCCTTACCGATTTTTGGCGGGTGGGTAGGGGATATTCCAAAAAGCTGGAGGCCCACGGTATGTATACAATGGGTGATGTGGCCCGCTGCTCTCTGGGTAACGAAGACCTGCTTTATAAGCTTTTCGGCATTAATGCTGAGTTGTTGATAGACCACGCCTGGGGTTGGGAGCCCTGCGGTATGAAGGAAATAAAATCCTATAAGCCCGAAGCCAATAGTTTAAGCTCGGGCCAGGTGCTGCAGCATCCCTATAGTTTTGAAAAGGCTAGGCTGATAGTCAGGGAAATGACCGACCTGCTGGTGCTGGACCTGGTGGAAAAGGGCCTGGTTACCGACCAACTGGTGCTGACGGTTGGCTACGATATAGAGAATCTTTCCGACCCTGATATAGCAGGTAGTATTAAGGGAGAAATAGTGGCAGACCACTACGGCCGTCTGGTGCCCAAAGCTGCTCACGGAACTGTCACTCTTAAGGAATATTCCTCATCGGGTAAGCAGATTATGAAGGAGGTTACCGCTCTTTATGACCGCATTATGGATAAAAATTTGCTGGTCCGTAGGGTAACTATAGCTGCTTGTAGGCTTATCACAGAGGAGGAAGCCGCCGGCATATCCAAGGCCCCCCAGCTGGAGCTTTTCGGCAGCTCCGATTCGGAAAGGGAACAGGCCGCATTAAAAAGGGAAAAGGATATGCAAAAGGCGGTGCTTAAGATCAAAAACAAATTTGGCAAGAACGCCGTTTTCAGAGGTATGAATCTGGAGGAGGGCGCCACCGCCAAGGACCGAAACCGTCAAATCGGCGGTCATAAAAAATAAAAACTTCTTTATTTCTTATGAAATCTATCCTTTTATGAAATCCAAACTTTTAGTGTATAAACGCAGTAAATGCGCTGTGTTTTGTAACTGAAAGTTTGGATTTTCTTTATTATAATTCGCTATCGTTTTTCCTGCAAGTATAATATAAGCAGGAGGTTGATAGTTATGAATATCAAAAAATTAGTTGAAACACAAGAAATTCTCTGGCAAAGTATGCGGGAGACAGGCTATTGTCGTGAGTATATAATGGGATATTCTCACGAACTGAGGTGGATTGAAGCCAATGCGGAAAAGTTTGATGTGTCCTCGTATGAGGAACTATGCAAAATTCGTCTTCAAAGCACGAAGCCGTATAAGATTTCTCACACCACTTCAATGTATGGCACTTTCAAACGATTTGAGGAGGATGGTGAGTTCCCCGACAGGAGAAGGCATCAGCCTCTTGTGAAAAAGGCCACCTATTACAAATTATCCCCATATTTCAAAAATATCATAGATCTGTATACTGAGTATGCACGAGATAATGTTCACTCTGAAAACACGATAAGCAAGTGCAAATCCAAAGCATCCTGTCTGTTTTTCCATTTACAGGAACTGGGTTATAAAACGCTTGATAATGTTTTGGAAAAAGATGTGTTATCGTTTTTTGCATCAGAAGACGGAACAAACATAAGGAGCAGATCATATAAGCGTGATATCGGCATGGTCTTGAAATCGGATCTTGGCAAATTTAACGCACCGGCACGAGCAGTCGCCGAGATGCTTCCTGTTATCCCCAAAAAGCATACAAATATACAATTTTTAACAGAAGAAGAGTCAAAAGCAATTCACAATATGTTATCAGACAAGGACTGTCCATTACTGAGAAGAGATAAGGCAATCGGCTTGCTCTTGTTTTTTACGGGAATACGTGCTGGTGATATTGCTGATTTACGACTAAATGAAATTGATTGGCAAAATGATTTAATTGTCCGTCGGCAACAGAAAACCGGAAACTCACTTGACTTACCGTTAATAGCAGTCGTAGGAAACGCCATATATGATTACATTTCAAATGATCGACCAAACGTTAAAGATGATCATGTGTTCCTATGGAACAGTCCTCCATATGCAGAGCTTGGCTCGGATGCCATCTGGCAAATTTGCGAAAAAATATACTCGGCTGCAGGGGTACGCCGTTCTCCCGGCGAGCGACGTGGTTCTCATATCTTTAGACATCACCTTGCAACACACCTTGCAGGAAAAGGATTTGCGCAGCCGGTCATCAGCAATACACTTGGACATAGTGAGCCTACAACCCTGTCATACTATCTTTCGGCAGATATGGTTCACTTGCGTGAATTGGCACTGAGCATTGAACAATTTCCTTTGGGCAAGGAGGTGTTTAAACGATGAGCGAATTCCACTCAGCTTTCTCAAACTTAATCGAGCAGTTTATTTCATACAGAATAGCATCAGGAACATGGAATACCATAAACTATGAATATTGCATCAAGCGATTTGATGCTTTTTGCGCAAAAAATTATCCTAATATGCCGTTATCGCAGGAGATGGTTGATGACTGGTGTTCCTGTCATCCAAATGAAATGAATCGTTCTCGTAACACAAGAATACGGGTTATAACAGCTTTTATTAAATATCTCAGAAAAAGGAATTTAACAGAGGTTGAAACCCCGGCATTGCTCGTAAACGAACCGCATACGTATATTCCTCACTCTTTCAAAGAGGAAGAATTGCGACGTTTTTTCTATGAATGCGACCACATTCAGCCCAAAACAAAGAGACTGGAATCCATACTTCCTAAGTATATATGTCCTGTCCTTTTTCGCTTGTTATATAGCAGTGGAATTCGTACCACAGAGGCACGGCAACTGGCTCGTAAAAATGTGGATATTACACACGGAATATTGGATATTCAACGCTCAAAAGGATATGACCAGCATTACGTTGCACTGCATCCAAGCATTAC
>JAGAPN010000012.1 GCA_017623235.1 Clostridia bacterium
GGTGACCATTGCTCTCCCATTTCCGATACCACCATTATGTCCTCGGCAGGTGCGCAGTGCAACCACATCAACCACGTGTCCACCCAGCTGCCCTATGCAATTACCGTTGCGGCAATTTCCTTTGTTTGCTTCGTAATTTCCGGCTTTATTCAGAACGCTTGGATAGTTCTGCCGATTGGTGCTGTTCTTACTGTAGCCACTCTGTTTGTTCTCAAAGCTGCTACTAAAAAGGCGTAAATAATTAAAACTGCTGTGCGATGCACAGCAGTTTTTTTATATCATTTTAAGGACTTTATTTAACTTTCCTACAGGCAGACCCACAACGTTAAAATAATCGCCGTTTATCTTTTTTACAAGCAGAGAGCCGTATTCCTGTATGCCATAGGCGCCGGCCTTATCCATAGGCTCTCCTGTGGAAACGTAAGCGTCTATCTCCTCATCACTCAGCGCATAAAAGGTAACGTCGGTGGTTTCGCTGAAGCTTAATGACCGTCCGTTTTTAAAAATAGCGCAGCCGGTTATAACCTGGTGTGTGGTGCCCGAAAGCAGTTTCAGCATTCTCTTGGCATCCTCACAGTCGGTAGGCTTGCCTAATATTTCTCCGTCTACTATAACAGAGGTATCGCAGCCTATAACCGTGTCTTCGGGGTGCCTGGCGGCTACCGCGGCCGCTTTTCTTACGGCCAACATCTCGGGTACGGACTCAACGGGAGTGTCGGCCGAAAAGCTTTCATCGACGTCGGCAGGCTCAATATGAACCTCTTTTGATATCATTGATATAAGCTCCTGCCGCCTGGGTGAGGCTGAGGCAAGTATTAACATTCTATCAGCTCCTTAAAGCAGGGTAGTGCCCGTTTTATCATATCTGTGTCTACACAGTAAGAAATGCGCACGTATTCTTTACAGCCAAAGCTTTCCCCGGGCACGATGAGAAGATTTTTTTCTTTGGCCTTTTCCGAAAAGGAGTTGCCGTCACCGTCGGGCGCCTTGATAAAAAGATAGAAGGCTCCGTCGGGTGCTGCACATTCATATCCGTAGGTAGTAAGGTTTTCAAGTAACAGCTTTCGGTTGGTTTCGTAATTGGTAAGGTCGGGCGTTGCGTTTATGCAGCGTGTGATAACCTGTTGTAGCAGGGAAGGGGCGCAAACGTAGCCCATTGCTCTGCCTGCACCTGCCGCTGCCGCATATACCTGTCGGCTGTTATCGGCGAATTTCGGCACGTAAATGTAGCCAATTCGCTCTCCCGGCAGGGAAAGAGATTTGCTGTATGAGTAGCAAACGATGGTGTTGCGATAATAATTAGGTATAAAAGGTACCTCAATACCGTCGTAAACAAGCTCTCTGTAGGGCTCGTCTGCTATTATATAAATAGGATGACCGAATTCTTCTGATTTTCTTTCAAGCAGAGCCGATAATTTTTTTATTGTGTCGGCAGAATAAACAACACCTGAAGGATTGTTAGGAGAGTTTATTATTACGGCGGCGCTGTTTGGATTAAGGGTGGCTTCGAGCCTTGTGAAATCTATTTGAAAATCATCTGTCTTGGCAGGTACTGCCAAAAACTTTGCCCCTGCGCCTTCGACAAATACCTTGTATTCGGGGAAGTAGGGAGCAATAGCAATAAATTCTGTGTTATTGTCCTTTGTCAGCGCCCCGAATGAGCAACAAAGTGCGGCGGCAGCGCCACAGGTAACGTAAATATCATCGGCATCTGCAGATGTTCCGAAACGCCTTGTAATGGAGTCGGCAATTGCGGTGCGCGTTTCTATAGAGCCTTGTGCGCTGGTGTAACCATGGACGGCGATGGGGTCGCAGGTAGACAGAATTTCGGTTACGGCATCGTTGATCTCTTTGGGGGCAGGGGTGCTGGGATTTCCAAGGCTGAAATCAAAGACGTTTTCTGCGCCAACCAGGGCAGCTTGTCTTTTTCCGTATTCAAATAGCTCTCTGATTGCTGAACGGGCGGTGCCTAACTGTAAATTTTTCTCATTTATCAACGCAAAATCTCCTTTGCCGAAAATCATATATATAAATATAAAACTAATATTTTTTGTTGTCAACAAAATTCTTGACAAAAACCTTGCTGTATAATATAATCTGGAGGTCGGTGTTAATGGCGATGAGGGTCCACCCGTTCCCATACCGAACACGGAAGTTAAGCTCATCTGCGCCGAAGATACTTGGCGGGCAGCTGCCCGGGAAAATAGGACAATGCCGACGTAAAAGACAGGTTTTTAACCTGTCTTTTTTTTACATACATTTAACTTGAAATAGGCATAATATTGGAGTATAGTATACAATGAGATAATTTGTGGATGGTGAAACCATATGAGAAAAACAAAAATCGTATGTACGTTGGGGCCTGCCAGCAATAACGAGCAGACCATTGAAAAGCTTTTTATTAATGGAATGAATGTTGCGCGACTGAATTTCTCCCACGGCGCCCATGAAGAGCACAGAAAGACCATCGAGCTTTTCCGCAGCGTTAGAGATCGCCTCGGTCTTCCTGCGGCAATATTGCTTGATACCAGGGGCCCCGAAATCAGAACCTGCCTGGTAGAGAATGGGGAGGTTACCCTGGAGCAGGGACAGGCCTTCCGCCTGATATGCGAAGAAAAAACAGGCAATTCCGAATTCGTCAGCATAACCTATCCCGGCTTGCAAAAAATTGTAAATATAGGCGATACTATAAAGGTGGATGACGGAGCAATTATTTTGTCTGTTAAAGAAGTTCGTGACGATGAAATCGTATGTATTGTAGAGGTCGGGGGGGTCCTTAAAAATCGCAAGAGTATAAACGTACCCGGCGTTCATCTTGATATGCCATATCTTTCTGAAAAGGATAAGAAGGATATACTATTCGGAATAGAAAACGACGTGGATTATATTGCCGCCTCCTTTGTCAGAACTCCCCAGGACGTAATTGAGCTCAGAAAATTTATAAACTACCACGGCGGACATAATATAAAGATAATCGCAAAAATAGAGAACAGCGAGGGTGTAGCCAATTTTGACAGCATCCTACGTGAGTCTGACGGTATAATGGTTGCCCGTGGCGATATGGGTGTTGAGGTAGAGTATGAAAAACTCCCGGGACTTCAGAAGCGTTTTATAAAGAAGTGCTATGGCTCGGGTAAAATAGTAATTACCGCCACTCAGATGCTGGAGTCTATGATACACTCTTATAATCCCACCAGAGCTGAAATTACCGACGTTGCCAACGCTGTTTTTGATGGCACAAGCGCAGTGATGCTCTCGGGAGAAACGGCTATGGGTGAACACCCCGACCGTGTTGTTGAGGTTATGGCCAGCATTGTAAGACAGGCAGAGGCCGATGCCGTTGAATTGAATATGTTTAAAGAGAACTGCTTCCTCTCTGAAAATGATACCGCCAACGCCATCTGTGATGCGGCCTGCACCACAGCCAGAGATTTGGGGGCCCAGGCTATTATTGCCGTTACCAAGTCGGGACATTCGGCAAGACGTCTTTCAAAATTCAGACCTAACGAGCCCATTGTCGCATCCACTCCCGAACTTAAAACCTATCATCAGCTGGCCCTTTCCTGGGGTGTGCATCCCGTGCTTGCTCTAAACCAGGAAAGTGAGGAGAAGCTCTTCCGTTATGCCCTCGATTGCGCTAAGCAGATAGATGCCGTAAAGAGGGGAGATACCGTTGTAATTATAGGAGGGGCACCTATAAATGTATCGGGAAATACAAATATGCTCAAGGTTATGATTGCGGATTGATATAAATTTAACAAAATTCGTAAAAAGGTCTTGACCTTTGTTAATATATGGTGTAAAATACCCTTGTCTGAAGGGCATGTTCTGCCCTTTTGAAGAAAATTACTTTTAAAGGAGTAAAATGTTATGAAAAAGATTCTCGCATTAGTACTCGCTCTGGCAATGGTTGCCACCCTCGCTGCTTGTGGCGGCGCTTCTGAGGCTGAGTACAAGCTCGGTATGGGCATCTCCGTTTCTCTCGACTCTTCTGCTGATGCAGATGTAGAGAAGGATAAGGGTGCTACTGCACAGGCCGATGCTACTGTTGCTGTTGTTGTTCTTGACAAGGATGGCAAGATCGTTGCTGCTGACCTTGACTGCGCACAGACCAAGGTTACCGTTAAGGACGGCAAGATCGTAGACAAGGATAAGGTTGACGTTCGCACCAAGAAGGAGAAGAAGGAAGACTACAACATGAAGGGCGCTTCTCCCATCGGTAAAGAGTGGTATGAGCAGGCTGCTGCTTTCGTTGAGAAGATGATCGGCAAGACCGTTGCTGATATCGAAGCTATCACCACCGAAGAGAAGAACGGCCATCAGGTTGCTACCGATGCTGACCTCTATGCTGCTTGCACCATGGACATCACCGCTTTCCAGGCTGCTTTTGTAG
This sequence comes from Clostridia bacterium, assembly GCA_017623235.1. GTDB lineage: Bacteria > Bacillota > Clostridia > Oscillospirales > Acutalibacteraceae > SFWF01. Next base: position 4,394 of record JAGAPN010000012.1, read on the forward strand.
CTGCTTGCAAGGATGCTCAGGGCAAGACCTTCACCGCTGCTGAAGGCTTCAAGCTCGGCCTCGATGTAGACACCGACGTTTCCGGTTCTACTGATGCTGGCGACAAGAACGCTACTGCACAGCTTTACTCTACCTTCGGTGCTATCGTAGTTGATGCTGACGGCAAGACTGTTGCTGCTCTCGTTGACGAAATTCAGCCCAAGGTTGAGGTTGATGCTGACGGTAAGATCGCTGCTAAGAACTATGTTAATACCAAGAGAAACCTCAAGGAAGACTACAACATGGTTAAGTACAGCCCCGAAGGCACCTGCATTGCTGAGTGGTATGTTCAGGCTGCTGACCTCACCGATTACATCGCTGAAAAGGCTATGACCGCTACCGAGATCAAGGCTATCGCTACTGCCGATACTCGTGAGGATGGCTATATGCGTCCTACCGATGCTGATCTTGCTGCTGTTTGCACTATTCAGATTGCCGGCTATCAGACCGTTCTTGCTAACGCTGCTGACGCTGCAAAATAATTTGGCTTAACAGCTACTTTTAAGAGGGGACCTTAAAATCCCCTCTTTTTCTTTTATGGAGGATGCGTATGTTTAAAAGAATTGTTTCTTGTGCTTTGATTTGTAGTTTAATAGTGTTATCTTTATGCTCCTGCTCAAAGCAGAAGGAGCGATTTACAGAAACCTACCTCGACTATTTTGATACCGCCTCAATAATTGTAGGCTTTGAATATGATGAGGATGCTTTCAAGGAAAATTGTGAGTTTGTTCGCAAGCAGTTGGAAGAATACAATAAACTCTACGATATATACAAAAGCTATGACGGCGTAAACAATATTCGCACTATTAACGAAAATGCGGGAAAGCAACCGATAAAGGTTGATGCTAAAATAATTGACCTGCTGGAATATTGTAAATCAGTTTACGGCATCACAGGCGGTATGGTTAACGTGGCTATGGGAAGTGTGCTGTCCATCTGGCACAATTACCGAGAAATCGGTATGAATAATCCCGATGCGGCGCAGGTGCCGTCAATGGATGAGCTTAAAACGGCCTCTGCTTATACCGATATAGATAAGGTGATAATTGATAAAGAAAATTCTACCGTATATCTTGAGGATCCCGAAATGTCCCTTGACGTAGGCGCTATAGCAAAAGGCTATGCTACCGAGCAGATAGCCCGTTCACTCAAGGATAAGGGTGTTACCGCATACACCTTAAATTTTGGTGGAAATATACGCACGATAGGCAACAAGGGTGACGATACACCTTGGACCGCTGCCGTTACCGACCCCGACCCTAATAGTGAAACAGGGTCGGTTATGAAGGTTAAACTTACCGATCAGGTATTTGTCACCAGCGGCTCATATCAAAGGTTTTATACCGTTGACGGGGTGAGGTATCACCACATCGTCGACCCCAAATCCCTTATGCCGCTAAACACATTTACCTCTGTATCCGTGGTTTGTCAGGATAGCGGACTTGCCGACGCTCTGTCCACAGCACTCTTTAATATTTCCTTGGAGGACGGCAAAGCTCTTATTAATCATCTGACCGACGTTGAGGCTATGTGGATCACCGCCGATAATGAAATTTTTTATACCGACGGTTTCAAAAATATAATCGTTGAAGAATAAAAAACAACCCGAAAGGGGAAAGAGGTAATAATATGATAACACTTAAAAACGAACACCTTACAGTAACCGTTGATGAGTTTGGCGCCCAGATGCGAAGCCTTGTATGTGACGACAGCAATTATCTTTGGAGCGGTGACCCTCTCGTTTGGGAAGAAACAGCCCCTATACTTTTTCCTATATGCGGCGGTCTTAAGGATGATAAATATATTTTAAACGGAAAAGAATATACTCTGCCCAAGCACGGTTATGGAAGAAACACTCTCTTTGAGGTAGAGTCTGTAACCGACACAAACGTGGTTTTACTGCATAAGTCCAGTGATGAAACAAAGGTTATGTATCCCTTTGATTATGAATTCCGTGTATGCTTTGCACTTGAGGATAAAGAGGTAAAAATCAATTATATTCTCAATAACCTTTCATCTGAAACAATGTATTTCGGCGTTGGCGCCCACGAGGGTTATGCTACTCCCGAAGGAATTGAGGATTATGATTTAATCTTTGATGAGGCAGAAACTCTCGGCTCTCATTACGTTTACGGCAACCTACTCAGCAGAGCAACATATCCTATTATTAAGGATTCAAGAGTACTGCCCCTTTATGATAAATACTTTCTGGTAGATGCCCTTGTTTTCTCCGGCCTCAAGTCAAAGGCTGCCACCCTTCGAAACCGCAAAACGGGAAGAGCCGTAAGGGTAGAATTCCCCGACGCTACATATCTTCTGTTATGGCACAAGCACGGTGCAGGCTTTATGTGTGTTGAGCCCTGGCTCGGTGCTCCCGATTTCGAGAAAACAGACTTTTATATCGAGAACAAGGATGGCATAACCGCCCTTGAGGCTGGCAAAAGCTTTAATTTTGCCCACAACATAAAGATAATGGAGTAATAAAAATGACAGTTGAAAAATTAAAAGCATTAAACCCCGAAATTGAGTTTTACACTATTGATTCCCCCGAATTTGCTGACTTCGGCAGAAGAATAACTGATATTGACCCTGCCGACATAATTAAGGCCGCAGGAGATATTGAACTGCCTGCCGAGGGAACAAAATATTATCCTTCGGTTGATGCTTTTGAAAAGCTTAAAATTGCAGAAGAGGTTAAAAATCTCTGCTACGGCGAGCTGGATTGTCAGATGGGCTATTGCTGTGGATACAACAGCCTTCTTAACGCCTGGGAGTGGCATACAGGTAGTGAAATAAACGTTGCCGTAACCGATATCGTGCTTATACTTGCAAAGCTGGGTGAGGTTAAAGATAATCGAATAGATTCCTCCAAGGCCAAGGCGTTTTTGCTAAAAAAAGGTGACGTTGCCGAGGTTTATGCAACCTCCCTCCACTTTGCTCCCTGCCAGGCACAGGACGGCGGCTTTGGCTGTGTTGTGGGTCTGCCTAAAGGCACCAACACTCCTCTTGAGGGCGAATATTCCGACAAGCGTCTTTTTGCAAAAAACAAGTGGTTGCTGGCTCATCAAGACAATAAAAAGCTTATCGACCAGGGCGCCTGTGTAGGTGTATTCGGCAAAAATCTTGAAATTATGTATTAAGAAAAGCGGCTTTACAGCCGCTTTTTTTATGTTATTTACAAAGGTCGAAAATTGTTGTATAATGTAGGCAAGGGGTGAGGATATGAACTCGGTAATCTTTAATCCGCTGGAGGAATATGAAAGTAAATATCGTGCCAGACATTTTGAAAAC
>JAGAPN010000013.1 GCA_017623235.1 Clostridia bacterium
TCTGAAGAACGGGGGTTCGAATCCCTTCGAGCGGGCCAAAGAAAGCGACAAGTTTCGACAGAAACTTGTCGCTTTCAGTTATATTCGCCTTTGGCGAGTGATATTGCTTCGCAGTGATATTTGTCCCCAGACAAGTGATATTCGCTTCGCGAGTTTTATAGGCGAATATAATATCACTGAAACCGCAGGTTTCAATATCACTTTCGCAACGCGAAAATATCACTCTGTTCGTTAGAACAGAATATCACTTAAAACTGTAGGGATTCGAACCCCTCCATTATCTCTCTGCCAATATATCCTTTTTATAACGATAGCGTGCGTTCCTCTTGCTTTTTTACTTTTATAGAAAGTATAATAAGTATAAAGGTGTGTTGTTATGACCGAAAGTCCTTTAATGATAGGAGGAAAAACAATTGAATTATAATGATTATCATAAGTTTAAAGAGATAACTGAAAACCCTATAATCTTGGATTTTTCTAAATGTAAGTATTTAGGCGAAATTCATTTGATGCTTAAAAAAAAGTTTGGTCTGCCCGAATATTATGGAGAAAACTGGGATGCTCTTTGGGATTGCCTTAGATATTTATTTGATGATGAAAAATATATTGTTGAGGTACACAATTTAGATTCATTAGATGAAAAGTTGCGAGAAGAGTGCAAAATCATGTTAAGCGTGTTTGATAGAGTGAGTTCTACAGAAAGCAATTTTACGTATAAAATCATATCATAAAATTATCTTTTAAATGTTGTGTGGGTTCCAATCCCTTCGAGCGGGCCAAAAAAAGCGACTTGTTTCGACAAGTCGTTTTTTCATCGATATAAATTCCTTACGGACTTTGCGCTATATTACTGCGTAATGCGATATGTCCCTTCGGGACGAGAATATAATGATTCAAATCTCTACAACTTCAGCGTATCTGTTAGCCTTCTTTTATTCCCCTTTCAAATGGCCTTATATTACCGTAATACAGTTGTTCAATTATTGACATACCATCACCTCAAAAATAAAAATAACACATTTTTGTGTTATTGTCAACACACGTTTTTGTGTTTTTGGTAACATAGGCTTAAGAGGTGATTTTTTTGAAATACGATTATCATCGAGTTCGTGATTTAAGAGAGGACAAAGACCTTACCCAGGCTAATCTGGCCGATTTTTTAGGTGTGCACACCACACAGTATCGCCGTTGGGAAACAGGTGAGAGTGAAATTCCCGCCCATATTATTATTAAATTAGCCTCCTTCTATAAGGTGTCAACAGACTATATTTTAGGGCTCAAAGACCAAAAATAGGCTACCGTTTTTATATATGCGTCGCAGACACATTAATTCTGCACTTTGCATTTTGCACTTTGCATTAAAAAAAGACCCTTCTCACGAAGGGTCTTTTTTATTAAAACTCGTCCAGAATGCCTTCCAGGCCCTCAAGGCCCTCCTTCAGGCTGTCCTTTAAGCCGTCCCAGCCGTCGCTGAGGCTGTCGCCCAGGTCTTCCATCTTGTCCTTGAACTCCTCAAGCTCGCCCTTGCAGTCCTTGCAGTACTCGATGGTCTGACCGAGGAACTCCTCTTCTATCTTTACGCCGAACTTTTCTTCGCCGCAGATATCGCACTCAAACTTGCCGAAGCCGCAGCCTGCAAGGCAACCGGCCAACAGCATAACCGAAACTAAAATACAAAGTATTTTTTTCATAATTTTTCTCTCCTCTTTTGCAGATTTGCTAATTAAAACATATCATTTTTTCGGGAAAGTGTCAACAAATTTTTCCTGTTTTGTCCTTTAAAGCGACAAAAATCTTCCTTTCGTTCATAATTTGTTGATTTTATCACCAAAATTACGACATATTTCTTGACTTGATATCTGCCTGTTTGGTATAATAATTTAAATTGTTATAGTTATAACTATTTATCTTTGAGGAGGAGTTAAATGCGGAAAATAATTTGCCTTTTTCTGGCGCTTTTGCTACTGCTGGGGACGGCGGTAATGGTAAGCGCAGAAAGAGGAAGCACTAAAAATCCCACCCGTGCCCTGGCGGTCGTTTTCGACAACTCGGGCTCGATGTACATCCACGAAAAAAACAAGGACCTGGGACCCGAACAGCCCTATGCCTGGTGCCGCGCCACCTACGCTATGGAGGCCTTCGCCACCATGATGAACGATGGGGACGTTATGCAGATATACCCCATGCACAGCATCCAGGTTGACGGACAGACCTACAGCTCAAAGTCACCCCTGACGGTTACCCAGAAAAACGCCTCGGATATCCGCAAAATTTACACCCCCAACCCCCAGGGTACCCCCCTGGCCTCCATTTCAGAGGCCTATAAGGGACTGGAGGCTACCACCGCCGATGAAAAGTGGCTGATAGTTTTAACCGACGGCTCAACCTTTGACAGCTATTCAAAGGAGGTCACCGTTAAAAAGCTTAACGAGGCCCTTACCAAGTGCATAACCACCGTTAACGTGCTGTATCTGGGCATCGGCCCCTCGGCGGCCATACCTACCGTTAGCGGCAACAATATTTTCTTTGCCGACAAGGCCGACGACAGTAACAAGGTGCTGGAAAAGCTTTCGGCTATGTGTAATATGGTCTTTGGCCGTGACGCGCTGCCCAAGGTAAAAAACAAGGTCACCTTTGACGTATCTATGAGCAAGCTGATTCTGTTTATACAGGGCAGCGGCATTAATAACGTAAAGCTGGGCAAGGCCAGCCCCGTAGCCTCCAACGAGCTGAAGTACAGCACCCTGGGCGGCGGCGGACAGGCCGAAGGCAAGTTTAAGATAGATAACACCCTGCAGGGCGTTATGCTCACCTACGCCGACCTGGACGCAGGGGAATATCCCCTCACCTTCGACGGTACGGCCAGCAGCATCGTCTGCTACTACGAGCCCGACGTTGACCTGGATGCCCAGGTGCTGGATGCCGAGGGCAACCCCGTCAGCACCAAGACCGAGCTTACGGCAGGCACCTACACCCTTAACTACCGCCTGGTGGATAAAAACGGCGAGCCCGTTACCTCCAAGCTGCTGGGCAAGCCCAGGTATAAGGTAAGCTACACCATAAACGGCGAAACCAAGACGGTGGATGCCGACAAGGCAGGCTCCATCGACCTGGATATGCAGCCCAACGATGAAATTGACGTTAATTTTGAGGTTAAATACCTTAGCGGCTACACCATAACCCGCAGCTCGGCCGACCTGGGCTGGCCCGAAGGAGGACTTAAGTTCCTTCCTCCCCCTGCAGGCACCCTTAAGGCAAAGCTCAGCGGCGGACAGACCAAGTACTCCCTTGTGGGTCTGCCCGAGGCCGAAAAGTTCAGAGTTACCTTTATTTATAACGACGCCGTCTGCACCGACGACCAGCTCAGCCGCATAAAGGCTACCGCCAAGGTCAAGGGCGGCAACGTAGACTGCAAGCTTGACCGTGATAAGGAGGGCTACTTTGTAACCCTTAACTACCACCACTCCCCCGTTGAAACCGATTGCGGCAACTTTGAGCTTCACGTGACCGGCGTTTACACCAACGAGGACAACCTGCAGACCAATATCGCCCTGGCAAAGGCCAATTTCACCCTCACCGACGACAGCCGTACCCTGGATATGGCGGTGGTGCTGGACCAGAAGTATTACCAGCTCTCCAAGCTGGATAAGTCAAGCCCCGTCACCCTGAAGCTTTCCTTCTCGGGGGAGCCCCTTACCGAGGACGAGCTTAAAAGGATAAAGATAACCACCGACAGCGGTATCGCCCTGAAGCTGGAGCCCGATTATAAAAACTCCTGCTACAAGGCCTACTTTGACCCCGAAAATCCCCCCTCAAAGGGCGGCCACAGAATAAAGTTCACCGCCACGGGCACCAACGAGATCGGCCGTGAGCAGTCGGTAGACAGAAGGGTTAAGGTAACCTTCGGCACCATGCCCCAATGGCTGCGAATCCTGCTGCCGATAGCGCTAATCCTCCTCCTGGCGTTTCTTACCTGGCTCTATCTTAAGCAGCCCGTTCTACCCAGAAGAATCGTTTCCTCCAAAAAGGATGAGTCCTACACGGTGGGCGGCGACCTTATAACAGGCTCCAAGCCTGTACGCTATTCGGGCGGCGGCAAAAAGACCGGCGACGTTAAGGTAACCTCAGTTAACTGCCCCTTTGACAATATGGCAACCCAGGGCGTTACCCTCTACCTTGAGGCCGTTACCCCCCGCTACGTATTTAACGCCAAGCAGAAAAAGGCCAGGGTCGTAAAGATTCAGCCTATAAACTCTGCCAACGTGCTGTCCCTCCAGGTTAAGACCCTTACCCTGGTGCCCAACTCCGACCCCGACGGCCCTCAAGGCCTTGTAAACTCGGTTACGGGCCAACCTATGAAGCCCTTCGAAATCTCAAACAATACCCATATCAATATTGTTTCCGATACGGATGAAAACACAGCTGTATATCACTGCAAGCTTGTGTTCGAATAAAAAAACTTTTTATTTAAAATAAAGCCGTTTCTTTGCGGCAGAAAGAAGGCAAACCATGGCAAAAGAAAAAGTAAAAATCAATCAAGTGGAAGCCCCTACCCTATTTATAGGCGTAGGCGGTACCGGTTGCGACATTGTCAAGCGTGTGGCTGAAATGTGCCGTCCCGGTGAAACTGCCAACATCAGCTTCGTATGTCTTGATACCAACGTTAACGACCTGTTAAGCGTTAAGGACAACGACGCCAAGGCAAAGGTCTACTCTGTTCAGACCTCCAACACCCAGACCGTAGGCGACTACCTCTCCTACGATGACGACGCTATGCGTAACTGGTTCCCCAAGAATGCGGTTATCTATGATAAGACCGTATCCGAGGGCGCAGGTCAGGTAAGAGCTATCTCCCGTCTGGCCCTTAACGCCACCATCAAGACCGGTAAAATCCGCCCCCTGTACGATGCTATTGACGACCTTTTCCGTAAGGACGGCAAGGCTATGAAGCAGGCCCTGCGTATCGTTATCGTTTCCACCTCCTCCGGTGGTACCGGCTCGGGTATTGCTCTGCCTCTGGCTATGTTTACCCGTGACTACGTAACCAGCAAGTACCCCAACACCAGCCTTATAGTTCGTTCCCTTATTCTTCTGCCCGAAACCCTGGACAGCGTTATTGACTCTGCCGTTGAACGTGACAGCCAGAGAAGAAACGCCTACGCCACCATTAAGGAAATCAACGCCTTTATGATGAAGGGCTCCGGCTTCCTTGACGTTGAAAGCGACCTTAAGCGCTACGGCAACCTCCACATTGATTTCCCCATTGCAGGTACCGAGGACAAGCGCTCCCTCAGCGTACTGCCCTTTGACTTCTGCTTCCTTATGGACGGTCAGGATGCCGAGGACAGCACCCTTATCAGTATCGACCAGTATAAGCAGCAGGCCGCCCAGGCTCTTTACGAGCAGAACATCGGCCCCATGCAGAGAAATGCATTCTCGGTAGAGGATAACATTATTAAGGAAATGTCCAACCCCGGTAACTACGGCCGTAACAGGTTCGGCGCTATCGGTGCCGCTACCATCCGTTACCCCTACGAGAAGGTAACCGACTATGTCGCCTACGATTGGGTTCTCGATAACGTTGGCGGCGAGGGCGAGGCCAACAAGTGGGGCAAATACGACAAGGCATTCCAGGCCAAGGTAGCCGAGGCCAGAAAGCAGGGTCGTCCCTCCAGCGAAGGCCCCTTTATCTGGGACGTTTACACCGAGAAGATGGATAACGCCAAGGATAAGTTCTCGGTTGACCTGCGCAACAAGTTCGTTAACAGAACCGACGTCAGAAAGCGTCTTTCTGCCTTCCAGTCTGCCCTTAAGCGTGAGCTTATGGAGGCTGTTTACTCCACCTCTGCCGTTCAGAACGCAGCCAACGCCGCAAATATGCTGGCCGTTGAAATCGACTATACCGATATTAATAACCGTGGTATGGCAGCCGACAACGCTTCTACCCTTCGCAACTATGAGGAGGCCGTAAGAAAGAACGTTAAGGATATTGCCGCCGCAAAGGCCGAAGCTCTCTTTATGAACGAGCAGAAGACCATTAACGAAAAGAACCCCGCCACCATCGAGTTCCTTATGAAGAACGCCTACGGTGACATCTGCCACCCCAACGCTATGCGTTATATGCTCTATGAGCTTATGAAGTTCTTCGATAAGGAGAGAGGCACCGCCCAGAAGATGGCCGAAACCGCCGGCAGCGCAATGAATATGTATCATTCTGATGCCGCCGATGCCGATTTCTCCTACGGCAAGAAGAAAATCTCCACCTTTGAAGAGCTTTGCGCCGCCGAGAAGAGAGAGCCCTCCTTTAAGGATAAGATTAACGGCTACAACAAGATCTACGACAAGCTCAACGAGGCTATGACCGGCTACTACGGTGCTATCAAGCAGTTCTGCGAGAAGACCGCCGAGTTTGAGGCCTACAACGCAGGCTATAACTACGTTAAGGAGCTGGCCGAGGAATTCCAGAGATTCTATTCCACCTTTGCAGAAAAGGTTTCTATGATTGACCGCAACAAGGATGACCTTGTAAACGAGATTAAGTTCCGCAAGGGCGACTCGGTTTACAACATCTGCTCCTCCAAGGAACTGCTTGACGAGCTGAGCCTCACCACCAAGAACATCGCCAACGACAGCTCTATGCTGGACGATGCCGTTAACGGCGATATCTTTGACGCCGTTAAGAAGAACGTTGCCTTTGAGCGTGAAATCCGCGCCCTGGACGTTGTTGAGGAGGACCTCAGCGTTGATATCTTCGACGACGTTCTGGTTAAGTATTATAAGGAAGACGTTCGCCGCAAGTGCCCCGACCTTGATATGAACATCATCGAGGCTATTGCCCGTGAGAAAAGACTCCTTGCCCGCCTTACGAACAAGAGTGAAAGCGACGGCGACGGCAAGAAGGTATTCGGTAACGTTTCTACCGAGGAGCTGGAGCGCTATATTGCCGAGACCATCGAAAAGGGCTCCCGTCTGGCCGCCCCCAGCGTTCAGCGTATGCGTAACGTTGAGTCCCGTGAAATCGTACTCTGCGCCTACAACAAGTCCCTCCTTGATATGCGTAATTTCCGCATTAAGGAGCTTATGCCCAAGGGTAACGCAGTAGAGAGCATCTCCAGATATGAGCTGCGCTTCTTCAACGCCCTTTACAACCTGACCCCCGACAAGCTTAACAAGTTTGCCGCTGCCAAGAACAGCGAAACCGTTAAGCGCCGCGGCGGTCTGTACCACACCGCTTACACCGCCTACAGCCGTGACATCGGTCCCGACTCTACCAAGGGCTCCAAGATTTCTACCCACATCGACAAGCGTTGGGATTCCATCGCCGTTATGCCTGAGCTTGACTTTGACCATCAGAAGAGAGAAATGCTGAAGATTCACCAGGCTATGGTTTACGGCCTCCTCTTCAAGGCTATTAACCGCGTACCCCTCTCCCTTGAGAACGGCGGTAAGATGGTTTACAAGTACCATAATTCCGAGGACCGCGACGTAAGCCTCACCGTTTCCAACAACACCCCCTGCGATGAGTTCTACGAGATTCTTGACTCCCTCTACGTCAGCTCCTTTATTGTAAGCGACATTGACCTTATCAAAGCCAAGAAGTCCTACAGAGACAGAACCCACAACGCCAACTTTGCCGACACCGAGTTCAGCAAGGCGGTTAAGGAGTTCGAGCTTACGGCTATACACAAGGGTCCCACCTCGGTATTTGAAATTCCCGTTGCTTACTACGCCTCCCTGCCCAACAGCCAGCGCTTCACCGGCGAAATTTCGGGTATCGTTGACGCTGTTATCAAGAGCTTTGAGGATGAGCTTACCGCCTGCGAGGAGAAGGACGACGTTAAGTTCAAGCTTTGCACTATCCTTCAGCAGCAGCTTGACCTTCTCACCGCAAACTACGACAAGTATGAAGGCCTTAACGGCGGCCTCAGCTTTAAGAACAACCCCGTTAACGAAATAATTGTTCGCAAGATCACCCAGCTTATTGAATCCACCCCCGAGCCCACCGACTATATCGAGCTGGTTGAAAATATGAAGAAGCTGTTTAACTAATTATTTACGCTACGTCCCTTGGCCGCAGAATGCGGCCGAGGGGCCTGAACGGAGGTGAGAAATGTGTTCACTGTAATTATTGCAGATAAAGAATATCTTCAGAAAATTGAAGAGTATAATCTGTTTTTAAAGCCTTTTTTAACAAGTCCCGACCTGGCCCTGTGCCGGTGGGATACCGAAAAATCGGGCATTACCGAAATGGTGCCCGACCTGGCCCGCACGGTTGGTCGCCGCAAGGATTGGCGAGCAGTTATAATCTGCGATGAGAAGGGTCTTAACAAGCAAAACCCCTTCGACCTGGTAGATTACACCGCCGAAAAGTACGACGGCCCCCTCCACTGCGAGTCTAAGGACCCCGACGCTGTATCCGAGTATCAGGCCTTTTTAGAAAAAGAGCATAAGAAAAAGCTTGCCGCCTACGAGCAGGCTATGGAGAATCCTCTTACCCGTCTGGTAACCTTCTTCTGTAATTCCCCCTCTGTCACCAAGGAGGACCATCCCGAGTTTTCAAAGAACGACTCGGGCTATCTGCGCTACATTGAGGAAAACAAGGTCAAGCAGGCCCTTCGTGCCTCCCTTTTGGCCAACGACACCCCTCAGACTATGCCCCCTACCAACATCTACTGCATAGCCAAGCGCACCTATCAGTCTGCCGCAGAGGAGTTTGAAACGGTGTGGTCCCCCCATACCGAGCTGGAATACAGCCGCTTCTATGACAGAAATATGTATTTCGACAAGATGCGTTACCTTATCTTTGACATACTTCCCAAGACACAGCAGGGCTACGATTTTGACTACGTCAGATTCCTTTACGCTACCCTGGTGCTGGGCGCCAAGGATATTCCCAACGGCAGTCTTGCGCCCGAGCGTGTTTACCGTCTGGAGTGTGAAAACGATGAGGAGGCCCTCAGCCGCCTGCTTCAGAGCTACGAGTACAAAATGCAGCTTACAAAGGAAGAGCTGCAGCTCAAAATAAAGGACATCCGTGACAAAAAGCCCCGCACCCTGCAGGATAAGGACGTGCGACAGATATTCTCAGCCCGTCCCGTTATGGCTTCCAGGGCTACCGATGATTTTGATATTAAAAATCTCTTTGCCGACCACTCAAAGGTGGGTCTGGCCGACGGCTGCCCCGAGGATGAGGCCATTTATTGGGACCGTGAGTATAAAAAATCCCAGAAGGCTCTGGCCCAGCTGCTTAAGCTTTCACGCCGTGCCATAAAGAAGGTTGTCCGTGACAGCCGTGATTTGGAGGAGGGTATTGATACCTCCCTGCAGCTCAACGAGTTCCAGCTTGAGGACGTAAAGGAAAGAATTACCGCCCAGGAGCTGGCTATGCTCCAAACCGAGATTGTAAACCTTTATGATGAGAAACCGTTTCTCGACCGCCTCAGCCGTGAGGATGAAAAGGTTGAGAAAAAGATAAGCCAGCGTATGTACCGCAACCCCACCCTTATAATAGGCGCCCTTTGCCTGGTTGCCTTTATTCTGGGCTTTGTAACCCTCTTCTTTAAGAGCCCCAACGCCAACCTTGTAAACGGCTCGCTGGGCCTTATTATCACCCTGGTGGCCCTGGGCGCATTTGCTCTGGCAGCCCTTATTACCCTTTTCTTCCTAAGGGGAGGCCTGGTTTCCAAAATCAAGGATTACAACAACGCCGCCAACGGCATCAATCACAGCATTGCCTCTATGGTGGAGCAGTACAGCAAGTATCTGTCTTATATGAACAACGTCCGCCGTGGCTACGAGGTGCTGGATGCCGCCGAGGATACCTACAATCCTGATGCCGGCAAAATCATCCTTTACAAAAAGCATATCGGTGATATTGAAGAGTCCAACCTTGCCGTCCGCAGGGTATTCGGCCAATATATGGAGGAGAGCATCAGCTTTGATAAAAGCCACATCCTCCCCTACACCTTCAACTATGACCGTGTGGGTGATTACACCTATCCTCTGCCCTATTCCGAGGGCACCAACCGCAATATAACCTTTATTCACGAAGGCAACACGGCCAGCGTGCCCGTTGATTTCGTGAAGAGTCTGATAGTCAGAAGGGAGGAGCTTTATGAATAATTTTTCCTTTATAGCTTCGGTACTTCTGGTGTCAGCCCCCTTCCTGCTGCTGGCAATGCTCAGCGCAAAAAACAACCTTAAAAAGGAGTTTCGGTGCCGCCAGGGCCTTATGCCCATAATTGCCGCCGTATTCTGCATAGTTGTTGTCTGCCTTCTTAACGTCATCAACAACTGGATTTTCCTCTTTTTGCAGAACATCGACAACTGGCTGGCCTCCCTGGCCCAGTGGCTGGAGGGTATCGCAGGGGGCGCTCTGGCCTCGGTAGCAGGGGTAATTCTTGCCCTGTCCGAGCAGATTGACGCCTTCCTCCGCAACCTTAACCTCCCCTTCTGGGCGGCGGTTATATCCAACTCCTTTATCATTACGGCTTACATTGTTTTCAAGCGTATAGCAATCTCCCTGTTAAAGGTGTTCTGCAACGAAAACAAAAAGCCCTACAGCTGGTTTGCAAGCCTGGTTTACGAAAAACGCACCGAGGACGGTCTGTGGTACGTAAAATCCCACTTTATACAGGGTATTACCTTTGCCAAGTCCCTCTACTACGTTGCCCTGATATTCGGTATTGCGGGAATCGGCGTCAGCTCCTTCCTGGTTGCCGGAAATCTGATTTCCTCCCTCTATTACCCCGTTATCAGCGTGATTCTGGTAGGAGAAATCTATTTCTTCCTGGACGGCGCCCGCTTCGACCGAGGCAAAGGCAGTCTTTCGGTAGAGAGCGACCGTGCCACCAAGTTCTGCGACTACACCTTTATGAGGGGTATTCTGCGCAAGAGCTTCTCGGATAAGCTGCTTTCCGAAAATACCACCGTTAACCACAGCGACCTGCTGGCCTTCCGCACCAACGACGAGGTTATCTCGGCCCTGCAGGACGATGCCGACCCGGTTATCGAGGCCTACGGCATATTTATGGACAAAAAGTCCAAGGGCGGTCTGAAAATCGACCAAAACTACCTGGTGTCGGGTCTTACCCTGCTCCGGGGTAAAAGCGTGCTTTTCAACAACCCCTTCTACTATGACCTTATCCCCTACGTTTTCTATCCCCTTAACAGGGCCATTCTCCGTAGGAAAAAGGTGCTTATAGTGCTGGGCCGTCACTCGGTAGAGCAGGATATTGAGGCCTGGTGCCGTGACGGTATTGCCTCGGTTACGGGAATCCCCTTCCTGTGGAATATCGGAATTCTGGGTAAGGAGCAGGCCGACCTGGATATCGGCATCGTTACCCGTTCCGCCGTTCACGACCTGGCCATTCACGAAAGCAACGCCGAGTTCTTCTCCAAGGTGGATTTTGTGGTGCTTATAGAGCCCTCCCGCCTTATCTCCACAGCCCAGATTGGTCTGAACTCCATAGTTCGCTACTGCCGCCGTGGTGGAAACGACCCTGTTTTCTGCTCCACCGATAAAAACTGCGACGGCATTATCGACGCCCTCTCCCACGTGCTGATGACCAGCCTTGAGGAGGTTTCGGCCACAAACAAGCACCGTGGCACCTCTTCTTATATGTGTTGGGAGGCCGATGAAGAGCATCTCCAGCACAGAATGCTCCCCAACCTCTCCCGTTATCTGGGTGTCGGTACAGAGCTTTCCTTCTCCGCCCTTAAAAGGCAGGTTTCCAAGGCCTCCTGGTACGGCGGTGAAGCCTTCCCCGTGGTGGATATGCATTGGATTGCCAAGCAGTACCACTATGACCTTATGACCTACGCCGCCCTGCCCCCACAGCAGGCCCTCTTTGACGAGGTTTTCACCTCCTCGGCCAATATGTGGAGCGCCCGTGTGGAGGAAAACCATTATCTCAGCGTCGAGGACGAAAGCTATAATATGTATGAGATAAAGCGTTCCTTCTCCACCAGGGCCGAAAACCAGGGCTTTATAAACGTTATCTCCACCGATTACCTCTTAAAGGATTATATGGCGGCCAACGACGGCATTTTTGATGCCGACTCAAAGGCCATCCCCTATATCGTGGCAGACTACGCCCACACCGCGCGCAACGTTATCTACCGTCTGTGCCTGCGGCTTTCTACCATGGCCCTTCACGCCGAGGATATCGCACAGGAGCTGGGTCTTATAAACGTTCCCCTTGGGGAGGATATGAAAGAAACCCTGTGGCAGCAGGTCTGCCATATTGCCCAGGGGGTTGGCGTCCGCCACTTTGACGACAGCCTCGGGGCCGAGCTGCTCCATATTACCAAGGGCGGAAAAGATTACGTCTTCGACTCCACGGTAATTGAGGTTCAGCACAAGTACTGCTACGAAACGGGCCTTATGGAGGACCTCTACCTTATAAAGGATAAAACCTTTATAAACGTGTTCCTGGGTGACCTCCTCTCCGCCGAGTACGTAGCCGAAAACGAAACCAAGGAAAACCAGTACATCGGTACCGAGCTTCGTGGTCACGTCTTCCAGAAATATTTGCCCGGCCAGTTCTTCACCCTTGGCGGTAAGTACTACGAAATGCTGGGTATGGTGCTGGACGGCAGGGTTATCGTCCGCCGTGCGGCCGACCACATTACGGGTCGTCCCCAGTACCGCCAGGTAAGAAATTACCGCTTTGCCAATATAACCGATGCTTCGGATATCGGCTCTATAAAGAATATGGGCAGCTACGCTATTACAAGGCAGTTTGCAGACATCTCGGTGCAGACCCCTGCCTATTGGCAGATGGGCCGCTACAACGATTTTGCTTCGGCCAAGAGGATAGATATAAACGGCGTGCCCCTGCGTGAGTACAACAATAAAATGTTCCTCCGCATAGACTTTTCCGAGGCGGTTGCCCCCGACAAGGCTACGGTTGATACCATTGCCGCCCTTATGAACGAGGTTTTCCGTACCCTCTACGCCGAAAATCAGAATATGATTGTGGCGGTAACCAAGGGTCAGGCCCAGGTTCCCTTAACCTACAGCCTGGATAACGAGGATATCCCCTTAAGCAGCATTTACATTATTGAAGACAGCCAGATGGATATCGGTCTTTTAGTAAGTGTTGAGCGTAATCTTAACCGTATCTTTAACATAATCTGCGACTATCTTGAGTGGCACACCGATGCCCTGGAGAAGAGTAAGAATCCTCCCGTTACCGAAAAGCCCGATTTCACCATTTCCGATGAAGAAAGGGCCGCCGAGAAGGAGGAGAAGGGCATTAAGGGCTTCTTTAAGAAGATTGGCAGAGCCTTTAAGAAGGTAGGAGGCTTCTTCAAAAAGCTTTTCGGCAAAAAGAAGAAGGGTGAAGAGCCTACCGAGGGCGCAGATAATGCCGAAACCGCCGAGGCCCCCACGGCCCAGGAGCCCAAAAAGGGCTGGTGGCAGCGTCAGAAGGAAAAGAGGGCCAAAAAGAAGACCGAAAAGGCTGAAAAGGCGGCCGCCGAGGCAGAGGCCGCAGCAGAGGCCGAGGAACCCACCGAGCCTCAGACTCCCGAATACACCGAAGAGCCTACCGCACGGGTAACCCTGGAGCCTGCCGAGGAGGAAGCCGCCCCCGCCGAGGAAGAAGCCTCGGAGGAAGCCGCTTCTACCGAGGAAACTACCCAGGAGGGCGGACAAAATGACGGCTCGGATAACGAGGAATCACTGATGAATATTGCTCCACCTAAATATCTGTACAGCCTGCTCCCCTCTGAGGAGCCCCAGGCACCTGCCGAGGCTACGGAGGAGGCTACGGATGAAACACCTGCACAAGAGGAAAAATCTCCCGTGCCTGTACGCAAGCCCTATCATCAGCGCTATTACCTGCTTTACGGCGGCGAGGAGGAGCCCTCTACCATTAACGTAGGCGGCGCCCTGAACGCTCTGCAGCTTCTGGGCTTTGGCAAAAATTCTTTAAGCCAGGCCAGAAACGGTATATTTGATTCCGAAATCATTGAGCAGAGTCTGCAGACCGACCCCTCTGCAACCCACCGCTGCGATTACTGCGGAGCCGAGCTTTTCGGCGCCGAGTATGAAATTCAGGCCGACGGCCGTGAGCGCTGCAACATCTGCAGCCGCACCGCCGTTAAGACCCCCGAGGAGTTCCAGAAGATTTATAACTCTGTGGTTCAGAATATGACCACCTTCTTCGGAATAACCCTCAACGCCCCCATAAAGGTCGAGATGGTTAACAGCAAGACCCTCCACAAAAAGCTGGGTAAACGCTTTGTTCCCACCTCCAACTCCGATGCCCGCATACTGGGCGTGGCTATCCGTGACAAGAAGGGTAACTACACCATTATGCTGGAAAACGGCACCCCCAGGCTCAGCGCCATTATGACCACCGTACACGAGCTGACCCACATCTGGCAGTACCTTAACTGGAACGCCGCACAGATTAAGCACCTCTACGGTAACAAGCTGAACCTTCAGGTTTATGAGGGTATGGCTAAATGGGTAGAAATACAGTACGCCTTCCTTATAAATGAAAGCAGTACTGCCAAGCGTGAAGAGCTTATTACCCGTATGCGCCAGGATGAATACGGTTTAGGCTTCCTCAAGTATGACGAGGTCTATCCCCTGTCCTACGGCACTATGCTGCTGGGTGATACACCCTTTAACAATCCCGAAAAACCCCTATAAGCTATGGCCCCTGCCGAATTTTCGGCAGGGGCTTTCTCTCTGTTTTTTTAAATTTTACCTCATTTTTTTAGATGCTCCCTTTATTTCGTTGACAAGAAAAAATTATTGTTATACACTAAATTTATAAACCGAAAGGAGAAGGCTTATGACAGATATTTTTTCTATGAAGGCTTTTAATATGCCCGAGGGCTTTTTGTGGGGCAGCGCCACCGCAGGCCACCAGATAGAGGGCGACAATATTCACAGCTCCCACTGGGTAACCGAGCTGGAAAATTTAAAGAAGGACCACGCTCCCGACTATGCGGCCTCTGGCAAGGCCTGCAATCATTACGAGCTTTACGAGCAGGACGTTAACCTGCTTTCCGACCTGGGTCACCGGGCCTTCCGTATGACGGTGGAGTGGAGCCGTATTCAGCCCGCACAGGGTGAATTCAACAAGGAGGCTACCGACCACTATCTCCGTGAGCTTTCCCTACTTAAAGAGAAGGGCATAAAGGTATTCCTTACCCTGGTGCATTTCACTATGCCCCGTTGGTTTGACGAATTAGGCGGCTTCGGCAAGGAGGAGAACATCAAATATTTCGAGAGCTATCTTGAGTACATTGTGCCCTTCATCAGCCCCTACGTTTCCTACTGGAACACCTTTAACGAAACCAACCACGCCTCCTGGCCTACAGGCCCCAAGCTCTGCACCTTAAAGTTCCACGCTATGGCCTACCACCTTATAAAGAAGTATTCCAAGGCCCCTATAGGTATGGCCCACGCCCTGCAGTTCTATCACCCCTACCGCTATCACGATGCCGCTGACAGACTGCTCTGCGACCATTACGACTACATAAACAACGAGTATTTCTTCAACGCCATCCGCACGGGTGAAATCGTTTTCCCCTTTACCGACGGCCAGTACTGCCCCGACCTTAAGGGAGCCAGCGATTTCTGGTCTATCAACTGGTACACCCGTACTATGCTGGACGCCCGCAAGGCCCAGCCCGTTGCCGACAAGTATAACCATAACGAGCTTACCCTTATAGATAAGAAATTCTATTTTGACGAGTTCTATGCCGAGGGTATGCTTCACTCCCTCACCCGCCTTAAGGATAAGCCTGTTTTCATCACCGAAAACGGCTGTTGCGCCGACGACGACCGCTTCAGAATAATCTATATTGCCCACATTCTGTCGGCCCTTCGTGACGCTATCGACTCGGGCGTAGATGTTCAGGGCTACCTTTACTGGTCCTTTATGGACAACTACGAATGGGGCTCCTTCCTGCCCAGGTTTGGTATGGTGCATTGTGATTTTGAAACCTTCAAGCGCACCCCCAAGCCCAGCGCCTATTTCTATAAAGAAATTATTGAAAACAACGGCCTTAATCAGGAGATTATAAGAAAATATCTTTCCGAGCTTCCCAGCGTCGGACTGAAATAAAAAACCAGCCGTCAGATTTTATCTGACGGCTGATTTTTTTTTATTTCTTTTTCTTCTTTTTAAGAACGAGGATTATGATAACTGCGGCTATAACGGCCAGGGAGGCAACGCCGATAAGTATAAAGGGCAGGGCGGAGGGCTTTGCCGAATTCTTATCTGCGGCGCTGTCATCGTTTTTATCCAGAGGCTCCAGCTTCAGCTGGGGGCTGGTGGCGCCTGTGTCGGAATGCTGCTGCTTGGAGGTTATGACGTCATCGCCCTCGGTAAGGCCGTAGGAGAGATACATAGCATCCATATTAAACCAGAAAAGCTTGTATTCAGACTCTATTCTGGGGCTTACAGCGGCCATATAATCGGCCAGGGTTGCCAGCACGGTAACCTTGTTTTCACCCTTTTCCAGGTCTACCGAGAAGGTACGGCCGATTTTACCCGAGGCGGAGCCGGGACGGAACTTTATAAGCTCCTTGCTGTTGCCGTTAACGATAACGGTGAAGCCTACCTCGCCTACCGTCTGGGGGGTGTAGCCGCTCATTCCGTAGCCGAATGCCATAGACAGGTCGTAGGTGCCTGCCTCGGGGGCGGTAAAGCTATAGGTTACACGGGAGATATCACCAAGCTTTTTAATATCAAGCTTTTCATAGGTAATGTCTCTCAGGTAAACGTAGCTGTAGTCGGCGTAGCCCAGGTAGGCGTCTGCCGAGTAGCCGCCGCCGAGGGTTTCGGCATAGTTGGTGTAGTCGGCTTTCTCGGCCTCTATAGTAATGGTGGGCATTACGGTAAGGCCTGCAGGGGTGTCGATATAATCGTAATCGTTCCATACGTAGCCGTCCTTGCTGTTGCTGTCGGCGGTAAGGTGGGTAACCCTCACGGTGTTAAGGCCTGCCTTCAGCTCAAGGGTAATGGGCAGGGTATTGGTCACCGTCTTGGTGTCGGCGAAAACGGTGTAGGGAGCTACGGTGTACTTTCCGTTAGCCTCGGCAACTACCTTGGCGTGTACCCTGTCGTCAATCTTGCCGCTGGGGGCATAGGTGTTACGCAGGTAAAGGGTGTAGCTGCCTGCGGCATCTGCCTTTACGGTAAATTGGATAAAGGGCATAACGGCGGGGTTAATGCCGTTTTTAAGGATATCGGCCGCCGTCTGGGAATAGGTGGTCTGGGCGTAGCCCGTGCCCTTGGTAGTAATACGGGTAAGGTTGGGTATGGCGGTCTTTTCCACCTCTGCACGGGTGAAGGGAGCCTCAACCTCGGACCTCTTGGGAGCCTTTTCAACCTTAAGCTCAGGGTCTACCACAAAGGATACCATATCCATCCAGGGGTAGGCCTTGCTGTCCATATATCCGCTGGCCTCGGCTGCTGCCGTATCAAGGGGCATAGGGGAAGTAAATACTATGGTGTGGCTGCCCTTGGTGAGGTCCAGGGTGAATCTTGTCTTGGTGCCCGACAGGGGAATAGCAACCGTTTTGGCGCCGTCAACCAGCAGGGCAGAGCTGTGGGAGGTTGCGGCGGCTTCATACCTATAGTTAAAGTAGAACTCATAGCTGCCGTCCTCGGGAGCGGTAACCTTAATGGCGCCGTAGGGGGTACGGGGCAGGTTGCCGTAGTTAAAGCTCTCAACCGATATGCGGTCCCATCTGAGGTCACCGAAGGTACCGCCGCCCAGGATATCTCCGTTATCCTTATATTTTTCACCGATAAGGACAAGGCTCTCGTCACCTGCGTTTATCTTGGTGAAGCCTGAGGCTGCGGCGGTAAGGCCCTTGGAAAGGTCGATAAAGTCGTAGCCTATCCAGGCGGGGGTGGTAAGGTCGGAGGTAAAGCCCATAAGGCGGAGGGTGTTTTCTCCTGCCTTAAGCTCTACTGCCAGGGTTGCGGCATCGTAGCCGTTGGCCTCTCCCGTAAAGGGGATAGCGTAAAGCTTATCGTTTACCAGCAGATTGCCTGCGTTAAGGGCTCCTTCAATATAAGCGCCTACACGGATGGCGTAAATACCCTCCGCTTCGGCGATAACCTTAAGCTCAAGGTAGGGGGACTTGGCCTTATCAAGTCCGCCGCCCGTAAGGTCGGCTAAGGACTGGGTAGAATTAAGGGCGGTTTCGGCATTGGTTACCGTATTATCGGCCTTGGAGCCTGCGGGGGCCATCATAGTAACGTTTGCGTTGCCGTAACGGGATGCATACTTTTCGGTAACCAGGGCAAAGCTGCCGTTCTGGCTGACAAAAAGCTCATCCTCGGCCTGCACACGGCTGAAATTGCCGTCGGCGGCAATAATATCTGCCTTGGTGGGGGCGGCGGCAAAGTCTGCCCCTGCGCTTATGGTAAAGCTGTGATAATTCATCCAGCTGTACTGGCGGTTGGTGCCTGTGGTGGTGGGGCCGTCCTTGGCGTCACGGGGCATAGGCGAGGTGGCTATAATAATGTTTCTGCCCTCTTTAAGGAAGATGCTTTCAGAGAAGCTTGTGGCAGAAGCGGTGTTGTCCACAACGTACATACCGCCGTTTACAATAAGGCCCATCTGTTCGCCGTAGCCGTCGGTGCCGATATGACCTCTAAGGGTGTAATAGCCTGACTTTTGGGCATTAACTGCAAAGGCAACGTAGGGCCAGTAGTCTGTACGGTCGGGCTTGGTGCCGCTGTAGATGCCTACGGGAGGAATATACAGGTTGGGGTAATCCCAGTAGATGTCGCCACGGGCGGTCAGGGCAAAGTGGTTAACGTTATGCTCATATCTGTTAAGGAAAAAGTAGTTGTCCTTGTCGGCATCCGAAGCGGAGATGGAAACCCTGGGGGTGGCAAGGGTCTTGGGGAAATCAATAAAATCGTAGCCTATCCAGCACTTATCATCAGCGTCGGCGGTGGCGCCTATCAGCTGAATGGTGTTTTCGCCTGAATTAAGCTCTACAGGGGTGTTTGCCACGTAGTAGCCGTCAGCAGAGGCCTTGAAATCTATCTTTTGGGCAATTCCGTTTACCAGCATTACGCCGAAGGGCATAGCCCCCTCGGATTCCAGATATGCGCCTACACGAAGGTTGTATACCTCCATTTTGGTAGCGATAAGGGTGGTCTGGAGATAAGGAGAGGTAATATCGATGCCCCCACTCTGAAGCTCGGCCAGGGTCTGGGCCGAGTTACGGGCGGTTTCGGCGTCGGTAACGGTGCCGTCGATGGCGGCATCAGCGGCAGAAATCACGGTAACCTTTGCCTTGCTGTAGCGGCCGCTGTACTCCTTGGAGGCGGCGGAGGCGTCGGCGTTACCTGCCAGAAAATAAGAGTCGTTTTCGGCCTCGATACGGGTGTAGCCCGACATAGACGACTGAATATCGGTGGTATCGGGGGCAAAATCAAAGTAGGCTCCGCCGTTTACCGAGAAGCTCTTATAAACCAGCCAGGGATAAGAAACGTAGCCTTTGCTGTCGGCATAGCTCATAGGCATAGGCGAGGTGAAGATTACGGTGTGGGTGCCCTCTTTCAGATAGAGGTCAAGAGAAACAGAGGTATCGCCCTTGTTGTAGTCGACTGCATAAAGCGCGCCGTCCACAATCACACCCAGGGAGGTGAAGGAGGCGTTGTCGTCGCCGGCAATATTGGCTGAAATAGTATAGTCGTCGGAATAAAGTGCGGTTATATTGGAGGCAATATAGCACCAACGGTTGGCCTTGGAGGGGTCTGCAGGGCTGTAGATACCGTACATATCCTCGTAAAGGGAGGGATAATCCCAGCCCAAATCGCCACGGTTAGTGGTGCCGAATTCCTTTTTATTGTTGGGGTCAAGCTGATACTTGTTAAGGGTGAGAAGCTGGGCCCAATTATTGTCGGTAGCCTTAACGGTACCACGGGCAGGAACAACGTTGCGTCCCAGGTCTATGTAGTCGTAGGCTATGGTGGAGGAGGTGTTCTGGTCAGAGGTAACGCCGACAAGGCTGAGGACGTTGAGGCCTGCCTCAAGCTCAACCTCCAGTGTGGCGGCATCGTAGCAGGTGCCGTCGGCTCCAAAGATTATTTTCCGGGCCTTACCGTTTACCAGCAGGGTGCCGAAGGGGGCGGCGCCGCTGCCCTCAATGTATGCGCCTACACGGATAAGATATTTTCCTGCCGTCTTGACCTGTACGTCTACACAGATAGCGGGGCTGATATCATAATTAATCTTGCCTGCCGCCAGTTGGTCGTAGGTCTGGGCGGCAGAGGACCTCATCGTACCAACCTCGACGTCGGATATCTTGTTGCCGTCGGCACGGTACTTATAGTACTTATCAACGTAAGATAAAGCGCCGTAGTAATATACACTGTCGTTATCCTCGGCCTCAACACGGGTGTATTCGCCCATAGAGGTCTTTATCTCATCGGCGGTGGGAGCCCCTACAAAGGCGGCGCCCGAGCTTACCGTAAAGCTCTTGAAATCGAGCCAGGAGTGTATAACGTCGGAGGTGTTGGTGGTAAGATTTGCGGTGTAGTCACGGGGAATGGGGGTGGTGAAGATAACGGTGTTTTCACCCTTGTAAAGGTATACTGTTACAGTAAGGTCGGCGGAGGACAGCACGCCCTCGGCCACGTTCATACCGCCGTTTACAATAACACCCAGGGTGTCGGTAGTGGAATTGTTGTTGTAACCCTTCTTTACGGTGAAGGTGTACTTGCCTGCCTCATCAGCTCTGACCTTAAGGGCCATATAGGGCCAACGGTCGGCCTGGGAGGTACGGTCGGCGCTGTAGATGCCGAACATATCGCCGTAAAGGTTGGGGAAATCCCACTTAAGGTCGCCGTTCTGCGCATTACCGAAGCTGCTGCCGTTATCGGTATATTTGTGAGCCACCAGATAATCAGCCCAGTCGGAATCTGCGGCGGAAACGGTGGATTTTTCGGTGAGGGCCGATGCAGTAAGCATTGCCCCTGCGGGGAGGGCTGAAATTATCAGCACTAAAGCCAACAGGGCGGCTATAATTTTACGTAATTTCATAGCTTTTCTCCTATCAGATTATCCTCTGGCGTCCCAGGTGACGGTAACGGTGGAATCTCTTCCTACGGGTACCTCAAGGACCTGGTCGCCCATAACCAGCTTGCAAAGGGTGTCGTCCTCGGTGGCATTAACCATAACTGCAGTCATAGTGCCGTTGGGGTTAAGCACAGCCACGTTAACCATATTATACTCGCTGTCGGCGCCGGTGTCGGTAGAGTAAACCTTCTTACCGCCCACGTGCATATACTTGCTGAAATGGGCCATATTGTAGAAATCGGCCTCATAGTTCATAGTATCGGTTTCGGGGTCGTAGCTGATAAAGGGGGTGTTGGTATAGGCGGTGGGATAGAGTGCGGGGCCGCCTGTGGGCAGCAGCACCAGGTTCCACAGCATAAAGCCGCCTGCGCCCGAATAAAGACTGCGGGTAATCATAGTGGTAACACGCAGATTCTTGGAAACCGAAGCGGGACGGGTGCTGGTGGATTCGCTTACCAGCTGAATTTTGTCGGGGAACGTATCATAGGTTTCCTGCATAACCTCGGGCTTGCCGCCGTACCAGTGCCAGGCAATACCATCGGAGGTATTCAGAGAGGAGGCCAGCATATTGTTGGCCTCTTTAACCCAGGTCCAGGTGTAGTCAAGGTGGAGTATCTTGGTCTTATAGCCCAGGTCGTCAATGGCGGGACGGAGGTAATCGTTAACAAAGAGGGCCATAGATTCCCAATCCCAGACCATACCTGCCCACATTGCAGGCAGGAACATCTCATTCTGGGGGGTAATAGCCCAAACGGGAACCTTTTCATCCTCATAAAGCTGGATAGACTTTGCCAGGTATTTGCCGTATACGCCGTAGCACTCACGGCGGAGTGCGGGGCTGTTGATGCCCTCGTATTGGTATATGGTCTTCATCCAGGGGGGTGCGGTCCAGGGAGAAAGCAGGAGCTTAAGCTCCGGGTTAACCGCCATAGCCTTTTTAACCAGCTCAATCTGGTTTTTGGCTCTGGAACCGTCAAAGTGGGCCAGCTCAAAGTCCTCCTGTCCCTCGGGCATATCGTCGTAGGTGTAATAATCAAGGGAAAAGTCGCAGGCGCCGATGGGGTTGCGGACAATGCTTATGCCGATACCGTCGTTGGGGTCAAAGAGGGAGGTCATAACCTCATTCAGCTTATCCTCGGGCATCTGGGTCAGCAGATGGGTAGACGCATCGGTAAAGGCGGCGCCGAAGCCCTCGATGGTCTGATATGTACGGGTGGGGTCAATCTCAATAACGGTGCCGCCATCCTTCATTTCGGACTTGCTGTAAAGTTTAACGTAGTCGGCCTCCTGCTGGGTGAATTTAACGTCCACGTTAGACAAAAAGACCTTCATATTGTCGGTAAAGACGTAGGAAGGCTGTTTTGCGGTGTCCTTATCGGGCTGACTTGCATCGTCGGCAGGCTTTGAGCCGCAGGCAACCAGGCTAAATATCATAGCTGCAGTAACGCCCAGGCTTAAGGCCCTTTTAAAAATAGTATGCATACTTTTCCTCCTTAGAGTTTATGTATAGCTTTATTTTACAAAAAAAGCCCTAAAAAATCAATGTTTTTGGGCAATTTCACTTTTATTTTCAACAGATTAATATGTATTGGTAGAAAAAATTATTTATCCCCCTTCCCCTGGGGGAAGAGGGACCGCTTGCGATGGATGAGGTGTGGTCGACGACCGTAAATGTTTATATATCCGTGCGGCAACGCCGCACACCTTTTTTATTCTTTATTATTTATTATTTATTATTTTACACGGACGCTTCGTGAAGCGTCCCTACTGACCGCTCCCTACAACACGGTGCCTGTTTTATCCGATTTTTGCATAAAAAAACCAGCCGTCAGATTTTATCTGACGGCTGGTTTTAATCTTCTTCAAGCAGCTTTGCGGGTGGTATATCCAGCACCTGGGCCATTTTAAAAAGGGTTTCCAGGGAAACACCCCTGACCATACCCGTACCTTCTACCTGACCGACAAAATTTACGCTTTTATCTATCAGTTCTGCAAAGGTTTCTTGCGTGTAACCCGCTTTCTTTCTATAATATGCAATTTTAAGTCCCATTGTAATATAGCGTTCAGGAAATTCTGTTTTCATCGTTCAGCCTCCCTTTGACAATACTATTTTACCAATCGTAATGCCATATTATAACTGAACGATATTAGATAATCATTTACTTTAACTCAAAGATATTGTATAATAATTAAACAATATATTTGAGGTGATGTAATATGCGAGAAAAGACCTGCTGCTTTATAGGTCACAGAAAAATTGATGATAGCCGTGACCTCAGGAAAACAATTACCGACACGGTAGAGGCTTTAATAAACGATAAAGGAGTTGACACCTTTCTTTTCGGCAGCAAAAGCGAATTTAACAGTCTTTGCCGTGAGCTGGTTACCCTTCTAAAGGAAAAATATCCTCATATCAGGAGAATTTACGTAAGAGCCGAATACCCATTTATAAATGAGAGTTATAAAAGGTATCTTCTGGAAAGCTATGATGATACCTATTACCCCAAGCGGATACAAAATTCGGGCAGGGCCTGCTATATAGAGCGCAACCACGAGCTTATTGACCATAGCTTATACCTTGTAACCTATTTCGATAACAAAACGACAACAGGCGGTACCGCCAACGCATACGCCTACGCCCTGCAAAAGGGTCTAACTATCAAAAACGTGTTTGGCACCAAAAAGTAGGGGCGCTTCACGAAGCGCCCGTTTTATATGTGTCACAGACACCGAAGAACAGTGGTCAGTGGTCTGTGAATAGTGATTAATTAGCCTTCCCCTCATGGGAAGAGGGACCGTTTGCGGTGGATGAGGTGTGGTCGGCGGCCGTAAATGTTTATATATCCGTGCGGCAACGCCGCACACCTTTTTTATTCTTTATTCTTTCTTCTTTTTGCCGATTATAAGAGCAACGACGACTATTATTACAGCCAGGACCACTACTGCAGGGGGTATTCTGCCGCCGAAACGGTAAAGCTGAAGGCCGCCGTCAGCAGCAGGCAAAGGGCCACTAAAAAAGCAGTTTTTTTATATTCTCCAAAAAAAGCGCACAGTCATAAACTGTGCGCTTTTAAAATTATAGGTTTTCTGCTTCGAACTTCTTAATAAATTCGCAAAGGGCGGCTACGCCTTCGGTAGGCATTGCGTTATAGATAGAAGCACGCATACCGCCTACAGAGCGGTGGCCCTTGATATTGGCAAAGCCTGCGGCGGTAGCTTCCTTAACAAACTTTGCGTTAATCTCATCATCCTCGGCACGGAAGGTTACGTTCATCATAGAACGGCTTGCCTTGTCGTTGGGATTGGAGAAGAGCTTGCTGTTCTCTAAGCAGTCATACAGCATAGCAGCCTTATCCTCGTTTATCTTCTTCATAGCCTCCAGGCCGCCGAGGTTCTTAATCCAGTTAAGCACCAGACCGCAAATATAGATGGGGTAGCAGGGAGGAGTGTTGTACATAGACTCGTTTTCAGCCATGGTAGCGTAGTTGCACATGGTGGGAACGGCCTTGTCAAGGTCCTCACGGAGCAGGTCCTCACGGGCGATTACAATGGTAAGTCCTGCGGGAGCAACGTTTTTCTGGGCGCCTGCATAGATAAGGCCGAACTTGGTAACGTCAACAGGCTCGGACAGGATGCAGGAGGACATATCGGCTACCAGGGGAACGTCGCCCGTATCGGGGATGTAGTCCCACTTGGTACCGAAGATGGTGTTGTTAAAGCAGATGTGAACGTAATCTGCATCGGGACGAAGGTCCAGCTCCTCCTGGCGGGGGATGCGGGTGAAGTTTTCTTCCTTGGTGGTGGCGGCAAGATGAGCGTCGCCGAACTTCTGAGCCTCCTTATAAGCCTTGCCGGAGAACTGGCCGGTAACGATGTAGTCGGCCTTGCCGGTCTTCATAATGTTCATAGCAACGTTGGCAAACTGCATAGAAGCGCCGCCCTGCAGGAACATAACCTTATAATTATCGGGAATGTTCATAACCTCACGAAGGTCAGCCTCTGCCTGCTTGATAATGGCATCGTAAACCTTGGAGCGGTGGGACATTTCCATAACGCTCATACCAGAGCCCTGATAGTTCATCATATCATCTCTGGCCTGCTCAAGAACGGGAAGAGGCAGCATAGAGGGGCCTGCCGAAAAGTTATAAATACGATTATACATAATAATTTCCTCCAAAATATGAGTTTATGACTATTATAAACCTTTTATTTTAAACTTGCAACCATTTTGTGAAATAATTGTCAAGCATTTTGGGCCATTCAGGCAATTCCTGCCTCGCAGTAGTATTTAAAGACCCTCTGCATAAAGTCCTCGGTAACGCCGAACCGCAGGGCCAGGGAATCCAGCGCCTCGTCCCCCCGTTTTATGGCCGTTATAAGCTCGGAAGCGGGCACCAGATGCCTTATGGCCCAGCCCTCGGCCTTTTTTTCGGCCCTCTTAAGGGTGCCGCGGTCGGCGGCAGGGGAGTAGACCTCTCCCGACAGGCAGTGCCCCAGCTCGTGGGCCAGCATCACCTTTTCCTTGGCCTGGCTGGCCGCCTGGGCAGGGTCAAGGGCGATGTAGTAGCTGTCACCCAGCTGTAAAACCAGGCCACCGCACTCCCGAAGGGGGAGAAAATCCACCGAGATACCCTCGGCTTCGGCAATTTTATAAAGCTTGTTTGTTTCCATTCTCTCTTTCCTTAATATATGCGGCGAATTTCTTTACCTCTTCCAGCATTTCATCGGTAATTCCTTCTTCACCGCCGAACAACGCAATTTTCAGATTAACCTCCTCGGATGACGGGGCTTCACCGACGAGCAAATATTCAACACTTACCGAGAAATATTCGGCTATTTTCTGCAGAGTGGAGGCAGAAAGGCTTTTATTTCTTCCCATTTTAAAGTCGGTAAGGGAGGCCCTGGGTATACTGCACTTTTTGCACATCTCGGTAATATTCATACCTCTCGATTTGCAAAGCGCCTCTATACGGGCATAAATCTCATTCATTTTTATTCCTCTTTTCTGATTTCGGCACATTTTACGGAAATCCGTAAAATATGTCCTTGACAAATACGGAATTCCGTAATATAATGCCCTTGCGATTATGGAAATCCGTAATTTATCTTGGTTTGATTGAATTGTATTACATAATTCAGTAAATGTCAAGTATTTTCTTAGGAGGAATTTATATATGTACCGTTGTTTGGACTGTAAAGGAGAATTCAGCTTCGTAAAAATTGATTTTGAGCGCCACGGGCTGGACACCCCGCCCTTTGAGCGCCGCAGTCTTTGCCCCTACTGCGAGTCGGATAATATAATATATGACACCGAGCCTCATTGTCGTTACTGCGGCTCAAGGCTGAGGGAGAAAAAGGACTACTGCTCTGCCCATTGCAGAAGGAGGGACTATATCTGCAGACAAATGGATGAAAAGCGTCGTAAATATTTAGCCGACAGCCCCCTGACCGCCGCCATAAAAGAGGTTGAGAGCTATAATAAGGAGCACGGCACCCGCCTGACCTACGGTCAGTATTTTGCCCTTAAGGACGGAGGCTATATATGACCCGACAAGATAAAAAACGGCTGCTGGGGGAATACCGCATCTGTATGGCCCGCGCCCACAGGCTTCGGGGAGATATGGAGATATACACCGCCTGCAGGGAGGGGCTGGAGCGTGAGGTGCAGCTTTCCCTTGACCGTGCCGCCGCCATTGAGGCGGCAATATCGCAAATTCCCGACCTGCTTTGCCGTGAGGTTATGCTGCGAAGATACGTCTACGGCGACACCCTGGAGGTTATCTCCGACAGCCTCAACTATTCCACCCGTCACCTGCAGAGAATAATAAATTCTGCGGTGGATAATTTAGAGCTTAATCCCCCCTCTTAAAAAGCCACAAAAAAACCCTGCTTCTATTGTTTAAATTCACCTTCGTTCTATAAAAATGAGATAAAATGATGTAAAATAGTGGTAGATATTTTTTTACCGCTATGTTATTATTTATAAAAGGGAAATTGTATCTTTCTAAACCCCTTGGAGGTGGATCGTATGAATTTAAACGGAAATTGGAAATTATACTTTGCGCCCAGCGGAAAGGTGAAGTGTGACGACGTAACCGCTCTGTCTTCTCTCCCTCTTGAATGTATTAAGGCCACCGTTCCCGGCAACGTGGAGCTGGACCTTATTGAGGCAGGTCTTCTGCCCCGTGATATTTTCAGAGGTTTGAATATTCTGCAGGCCCAAAAATATGAAACCTATGAATGGTGGTATGAAACCGCCTTTACCCCCGACCAAAAGCCCGCCGAGGATGAAAAGGCCCTTCTTCATTTCGGTGCGGTAGACTGTATTGCCCAATACTACCTTAACGGTGAGAAAATCTATGAAAGCGAGAATATGTTTATCTCCCACGACATAGACGTAACCGACAAGCTTCTTTACGGCAAGGAAAATACCCTGGTGGTACATATCGCCTCTTCTATTCTGGCCGCCGCCGCAGGGGACGTGGAGCCCTGCTCTACCCTTTACGAGTGGCAACCCACCAACCTTTGCACCAACATCCGCAAGGCCGCTCACAGCTTCGGCTGGGATATTATGCCCCGTGCCGTTTCGGCAGGCATCTGGCGTGACGTTGAGCTGAAAATTGAGAAGAAATACGGCTTCAGATACCTGTATTTTGCTATATCGGGCACCCAGGGGGATACCACCAACGTCCGTATCGCCTTTGATACCACCCTGCCCGACGAATACACCTTCGCACCCCTGCTGTATAAAATTTACGGCTCCTGCGGAGAGTCCACCTTTGAGAATAAAATCCGCCATATTGCAGGCTCGGGCAAAATCGGCTTCAGCGTTAAAAACGCTAAGTTCTGGTGGCCCAAGCCCTACGGCGAGCCCAACCTTTACGACATCACCGTTGAGTGCTGGACCCCCGACGGCGAAACTATGCTCTTCTCCAAGAAGGTGCGCCGTGGTCTTCGCACCCTGGAGCTTCGCCACAGCGACGTGGTTGAGCCCGGCGGCGGCTTCGACTTTATAGTTAACGGCAAGCGCATTATGGTAACCGGCACCAACTGGGTACCTATGGACCCCTACCACAGCCGTGATAAGGGCCGCTACGCCAAGGCCTTTGAGCTTTTGGACGAGGTGGGCGTCAATATGGTACGCTGCTGGGGCGGTAACGTTTACGAGCAGCAGGAGTTCTATGATTTCTGCGACGAGCACGGCATCCTGGTTTGGCAGGACTTTGCTATGGCCTGCCACTTCTATCCCCAGACCGAGGAATTCCAGGCCAAGCTCCGTGCCGAGGCCGAGTGGGTGGTAAAGGAGTTCCGTGACCATCCCTCTCTGGCAGTATGGGCAGGAGATAACGAAATCGACTCTATGCTGGCAGGTCAGGGCCGAGCCCCCTCGGTCAACTACCTCACCCGTGAGGTACTGCCCAGGGTTATCGAGCGTCTTGACCCCTGCAGACCCTATATTGCCTCTTCACCCTACATTTCCGACAGAGCCTTCTATATGGGTCAGAACGACCAGGGAAGCCCCTTCTATCCCGAAGACCATCTTTGGGGACCCAGAGATTACTTTAAGAGTGATTTCTACAAGGGCTCGGGTGCCTATTTCGTAAGTGAAACGGGCTACCACGGCTGTCCCTCCCGCGATGCGCTGGAAAAGATGTACGACCCCGAATACCTCTGGCCCTATCAGAATAACGAGCAGTGGAATTTCCACTCCTCCGACCAGAGCAACCGTGACGGCCGCTGTATGGTAATGCACAAGCAGATTCAGCAGCTCTTCGGCGACGTTCCCACCGATATTGACGGCTTTGTTTTCGCCTCCCAGGTGGTACAGGCCGAGGCCAAAAAATTCTTTATCGAGAATTTCCGTGGCAATATGAAGGAAAAGGGCGGTCTTATCTGGTGGAACCTGCTGGACGGTTGGCCGCAGACCTCTGACTCGGTAGTAGACTACTACTATAATAAAAAGCTGGCCTTTGATTACATAAAGCGCTCCCAGCAGCCCTTTATCATTATGGTTAAGGAGATGTCAAGCTGGGGCCAGGACGTTATCTGCGCCAACAGCACCTTAGAGCCTGTCAGCGGTAAGCTTAAAATTACCGACGCCGAAACAGGTAAGGTTATGTTTGAATCCGATTTCTCCTGCGATGCCAACGGCAACGCCAACATCGGCAGAATAAGCCTTATGTACTCCGACAAGGGTATGATGCTTATCGAATGGGAAACCGACAAGGGAGAAAAGGGCTTCAACACCTATCTCTACGGCAGCCCCGCCTTTGACCTTGAAAAATACAAGGAATGGTTTAAGAAAATTAAATAACCGAAAAAGCCCTTTTTCTAAAGGGCTTTTTTCTTTTTTGGGGGATGCTGTTTTGTTGACAATACAACAAAAACATTATATAATTATAATGTTAATTTTTTCACAAAGGAGTGTCGTTATGGACAAAAAATACGAAGCCCTGTTTACCCCCTGGAAAATCGGCGACGTGGAGATTAAAAACCGCATCGTTATGTGCCCTATGGGCGGTACCTCCCTCTTCGGCTGGTTCGAGCTTGGTGGCTGTCACTTTGATAAAGAGGCGGCAAAGCTTTTTATCCGGCGTGCAAACAACAACGTAGGTCTTATTATCCCGGGTATTGCCCCCCTGCGTGATACCTTCTGGGGCAAGTGGCTCTGGCAGAACCCCAAAATGTTCGAAGAGCTTAAATGTTTTATGGATGAAATACATAAGACCGGGGCCAAGCTGTTTATTCAGCTTACCGCAGGTATGGGCCGTAGCTGGGCCATTACCGAGCTGGTTGCTCCCCTGCACAAAAACAAGTTCACCCGTGCCCTTTTAAAGCCCATTCTCGACACCTCCCACGAGCTGGCCAGCCCCTCGCCCCAGCCCTCCCGCTGGGCTCACGACATCGAGTGCCCCGAGATGACGGTGGAGCAGATTGAGGAGATTATAGAGGCCTTTGCCAAGACCGCCAAGCTCTGTAAGGATGCAGGGGTAGACGGTGTTGAGGTCCACGCCGTTCACGAGGGCTATCTGCTGGACCAGTTTGCAATAGAGTTTTTCAACAAGCGTACCGACGAATACGGCGGCAGCTTCGAAAACCGTTACCGCTTCGCCGCCGAGGTTGTAAAGGCCATTAAGGAGGCCTGCGGAAGCGATTTCCCCGTATCTCTGCGCTATTCGGTAGAGTCCAAGATGAAGGGCTTCTGCAAGGGCGCTATGCCCGGAGAGGACTACACCGAGGTAGGCCGCAATATGGAAGAATCCGAAAAGGCCGCCCGCTATCTCCAGGATGCAGGCTACGATATGCTTAACGCCGACAACGGCACCTACGATTCCTGGTATTGGGCTCATCCCCCTATGTATATGCCCGAAAACTGCAATCTTGAGGACGTTGCCCACATAAAGAAATTCGTTGATATTCCCGTGGTTTGCGCCGGCCGTATGGATGCCGAGGCAGGCGCCAGGGCGGTGGCCGAGGGCAAGATTGACGCCGTAGGCGTTGCCCGTCAGTTCCTTACCGACCCCGAGTGGATTACCAAGCTTATTGAGGACCGCCTTGAGGATATTAAGCCCTGCATCTGCTGTCACGCAGGCTGCTTTAACTTCTCCTCCTCCAAGGGTCACGCCAACACCCAGGATTTAACCGATACAATGGGCCTGGCCCGCTGCGCCCTTAACCCCGAAACGATGCAGTCTAAAAAATATCATCTTGAGCCTGCCAAAAAGGTTAAGAATATTGCCGTTATCGGCGGCGGTATCGGTGGTATGGAGGCGGCAATCGTCTGCGCCAAGCGTGGTCACAAGGTCACCCTTTATGAAAAGACCGACGCCCTGGGCGGCGTATTTGTAGCCGCTGCGGCCCCCTCCTTTAAGGAGAAGGACCGTGCCCTTATCGCCTGGTATATCCGTGAGGTTGCAAAGCTGCCCATTGAGGTTAAAATGAACACCGAAATTACCGATATCAAGGCCCTTGACGCCGACGAAATCATCGTGGCTACAGGCGCCACCGCCAAGCGCATCCCCGTAAAGGGCGCCGACAAGGCGGTAGAGGCGGTTGACTACCTTTTAGGCCGTGCCCCGATAGGCGAAAAGGTTGTGGTTATCGGCGGCGGCCTTACGGGCTGCGAAATCGCCTACGAGCTTTTCCTCCGGGGCAAAAAGCCTGCCGTTGTGGAAATGCAGGACGACCTTATCACCACCCCCGGCGTATGCCTGGCCAACACCAGCTACCTTCGTGACTGCTTTGAAACCAACAACCTGCCCGTTCACCTTGAAACCTCTCTGCAGGAGATTAAGGAGGGGGCCGTTACATTAAAGGATAAGGATGGCAAGGTCTTCGACCTGGAGGCCGACACCGTAATTCTGTCTGTTGGCTATAATCCCGCTCCCATAGCCAAAAAGGGCGGCAAGGTTCACGTTATAGGCGATGCCGCAGCGGTAGGCAACCTGCGTACCGTAATCTGGGGCGCCTGGGACGTGGCTATGAAATTGTAAGCGAGGCTTACAATTTCAGTGGCTAGTGACTAGCAGAAAGCTTACCCTAATCCCTGTGAGCGAAGGGAACCCCTTATCCCTAACCCGCAAATATTTATTGTAATATTCAAGGAGTGAAATTTATGTATTTAACCCCCGAACAGCAGGCCATACTTGACGGCGAAAAAGGCGAGGTTATGGCCAAGGTTATGAAAACCATGGTTATGTACGGCGATGCCTTTGAGGCCGAAAAGCTGGTGCCTATTACCTCAAACTACAACCACCTTGTGACCTCCTTCGGTCTTAAGGTTATGTCCCCCGTTTACGACCTTATGCAGCAGCTCTTAGATGCAGGGGTTATGAGCGGACAGAAATTCTCGGTAGACCCCAGGCCCCTGGACAAAAACGTGCCTGCATCCTTCCTGCAGAATTTCGTTTTCAATAAATTTATGTACACCAAGCAGGCCTTCTACGAGGACCAGCTCATAAAGCTCGGTCTTATGGACAAGGACGCCTTTACCTGCGCCTGCTATATGGACGAGGTAGGAAACACCCCCAAAAAGGGTGACGTTCTCTCCTGGGCCGAGTCCTCGGCGGTGGTTTACGCCAACTCGGTGCTGGGCGCCCGCTGTAACCGCAACTCGGGAATTATTGATATTATGGGCTCTATCGTAGGCTTTGTTCCCTATTTCGGTCTGCTGACCGATGAGGGCAGAAAGGCCACCTGGGTGGTTAAGATTGAAACCACCAAGAAGCCCGAGGCCCAGCTTTTGGGCTCGGCCATCGGTATGAAGGTTATGGAGGACGTTCCCTACATAGTGGGCCTGGATAAGTGGCTGGGCAACGAGCTTGACGATTCCGCCTGCACCTACCTTAAGGATTTCGGCGCCGCCACCGCCTCCAACGGTGCGGTAGGCCTTTACCACATTGAAAACCTCACCCCCGAGGCAGTAGAGCAGGGCACCGCCCTTATCGCCGAGGGCGCACGGGAATATATTATCGACGACGCCGAGCTGGAGCGTGTTAAGAAGGATTACCCCGTTATCTGGAAGAACCCCGACGCCGCCCCCAAGCTCTGCTTTATGGGCTGTCCCCATATGTCACTCCAGCAGCTTAAGGACTGGACCGACAGGGTAGAGGCAGGACTTAAGGAGGCAGGCAATTCCAAGGTGGTTATTCCCACCGTATTTACCGCCGCTCCCAAGGTGCTGGAGGAGTTCGGAAAGACCGAATACGCCGCCAGGCTGAAGGCGACGGGAGTTATCACCTCCTACATCTGCCCCCTTATGTATATGAACAATCCCCTGTGTAAGACAATGCCTGTTATAACCTCTTCAAACAAGCTGCGTACCTACACCTCGGCAAGATACTACACCGACGATGAGATACTCACCGCCATTACAAAGGGAGGTAAATAATGATGAAGGAATTTAAAGGAAGGGTCGTTACCCCCGGTACCTGCACCGCCGAAGCGGTTGTAACAAAACAGGGCTTTAATACCCTGGCCTCTATGCAGATGGCCCTGCAGTTCGGCGACAAGCAGACCAAGTGCGGCGACCAGAACAACGCCGATATTAACGGTCTGCCCCTTTGCGGCAAGGCTCTCTGCCTGCCCCAGACCATAGGCTCTACCACCGGCGGCCTGGTGCTTTACTGCGCCAACGCTATGGGCCGTCAGCCTGCCTGTATGCTTTTTGCCAATCATATCGACTCCCTGGCCGCCGCAGGCGCAGTGCTGGCCGACGTTTGGGTAGAGGGCAGTACAATGCCTGTTATCGACTGCCTGGGCGACGAGTTTTTAGATTACGTTAAAACAGGTATGACCGTCACAATAAAAGAGGGCGGAATAGTTGTTGTAGAATAAAAAAAAGGACCCTCTCGGGTCCTTTTTTTGTACGGTCAGCCGTAAATGTTTATATATCCGTGCCGCAGGCACACCTTTTCTATTCTTTATTATTTATTCTTTATTATTTATTCTTTATTATTTTACACGTCCGCCCTCGGCCGATATATGTAAACTTAAATATGGTTGCTTTTTGGGGTGAAATATATTAAAATGGTAGAAGATGTAAATATTACCTTGCAACAAGGAGAGTTAATATGCAAAATATTATCGACAAGTTCCTCATTAACGATAAGGTGACCCTTATCGCTCCCCACGGCAACGGCCATATTAATAATTCCTACCTGGTAGAAACCACCGCCCTCAGCGGCTTTAAAAGAAGGTATCTGCTCCAGGCTGTAAATAAAAACGTTTTCTCCGATTCCGAGGGCCTTATGGCCAATATTGAGAAGGTCATCAACTACCTTCGTGAAAAGTCCGGCGACGGAAGGGGAGTTATGAAGCTCATCCCTGCCAAGACCGGCCGCTATTTCCACATCGACGAAAACGGTACCTGCTGGCGTGTTTACGATTTTATTGAAAACGCTATCTGCCTGGAGGCTCCCGAATCCCCCGAGGATTTTTATGAGTGCGGCTTCGGCTTCGGCAATTTCCAGAGCCAGCTCAGCGCCTTCCCCGCCAGCACCCTTACCGAAACCATTCCCGATTTCCACAACACCCCCAAGCGCTTTGAGAATTTCTTAAAGGCGGTGGAGGCCGACCTTTGCGGCAGGGCGGCCGAGGTGCAGGAGGAAATCAATTTTGTACTCAGCGAAAAGGACTTTTATTCGGTCCTTTACGATAATATGGCAGAGGGCAAGCTGCCCCTGCGTGTTACCCATAACGTCACCAAATCCAACAACGTTATGCTGGATGCCGTTACCCGCAAATCCCTTTGTGTTATCGACCTTGATACCATTATGCCCGGCTTTTCGGTAAACGATTTCGGTGACGCTATCCGCTTCGGCGCAAATACCGCCGCCGAGGACGAAAAGGATTTGTCCAAGGTCAGCCTGGATATGGAGATGTTCGACTACTTTGCCCGTGGCTTTATCAAGGGCTGTGACGGACACCTGCTGGAAAGCGAAATTATGCTTATGCCCGAGGGCGCAAAGATGATGACGGTTGAGTGCGGTATGCGCTTCTTAACCGACTATCTCCAGGGTGACACCTACTTTAAAACCAAGTATCCCCAGCATAATCTTGACCGTTGCCGCACCCAGTTTGAGCTGGTACGTGATATGAACAGGCATTGGCAGGATATGAAGGATACCGTTAAAAAATACATATAAGAGAGGCGCATTATGAAATTTATTACAGTTGACACCTACAAGGAAATGAGCCGCAAGGCCGCTAACCTTATTGCCGCCCAGATGACGGTAAAGCCCACCAGCGTGCTGGGTCTGGCAACAGGCTCAACCCCTATCGGCATTTATGAGGAGCTGGTGGAGCGTTGCAAAAACGGAGATATTGATTTCTCCGCAATCCGTTCCATAAATCTTGACGAATACGTAGGCCTTGACGGCGAAAGCGACCAGTCCTACCGTTATTTTATGAATTATCATCTCTTTTCAAAGGTAAATATTAATATTGCCGACACCTACGTTCCCAACGGCAAGGCCGCCGACATTGAGGCCGAGTGCAAGGCCTACGATGCCCGTATAGAGGAGTTTGGCGGAATTGACCTGCAGCTGCTGGGTATCGGTCTTGACGGACATATCGGCTTTAATGAGCCCGACACCTGCTTTACGGGTGAAACCCACCTTGTAGACCTGCACCCCTCCACCATTGAGGCCAACGCCCGTTTCTTTGCCTCCAAGGATGAGGTGCCCACCAAGGCGGTAACTATGGGTATGCGCGGCATTATGCAGGCCAAAAAGGTACTGCTGGTAGCCAACGGCCCCAAAAAGAAGGAAATTCTTGAAAAAGCCTTCTTCGGCCCCATTACCCCCGAGGTTCCTGCCTCCATTCTTCAGCTTCATCCCGACCTTACGGTAATTTTCAGCCAATATGAGTAAGCTCGTTTTAAAAAACGCCCTGCTTTGGGGTGAAAAAAAGGATATTACAATATCCGACGGCAAATTTGAGAAAATTTGCGAAAACACCGATGAATTTGACCTTGACCTTAAGGGTAAAAGGGTAATTCCCGGCCTTATTGACGTCCACACCCACGGCTGTGTGGGGCTGGACACTATGGACGGAGATTTTGCCCCTATGTGCCGCTTTTATGCAGAGCACGGCACAACCTCCTTCCTCCCCACCACTATGACTATGGATGAGGAGTCCCTTTTGGCGGTCTGCGCCGCTGATACCGACTGCAAGGGGGCCGAAATTCTGGGCTTTCACCTTGAAGGTCCCTTTATTTCGGAAAAATACAAGGGTGCGCAGAATCCCGATTTTATCCGAAAGCCCGACGTAGAGGAATTTTCCCGATACAACAGGGTTAAAATGATAACCGTAGCCCCCGAAGCCGAGGGCGCTATCGAATTTATTAAGGCGGTTACACCCAAAACGGTGGTGGCCCTGGGTCATACCGACTGCAGCTATGAGGAGGCCCTGGCGGCCATTGATGCGGGGGCTAACTGCCTCACCCACACCTATAACGCAATGCCTCCCCTCCACCACAGAAATCCCGGCCCTATCGGTGCGGCGGTGGAAAGGCAGATTTACGCCCAGCTTATCTGCGACGGCTTCCATATCTCGAAGCCCGTGGTGCTGGCCACCTATAAAATGTTCGGCCGGGACCGAATGGTGATTATTTCCGACAGTATCCGTCCCGCAGGTCTGCCCGACGGCTCCTATGAGTCGGGCGGTCTGGCCGTTACCCTTAAGGACGGGGCCGCAAGGCTGGCCGATGGCACGATTGCAGGCAGCACCGCCACCCTTTACGACTGTGTGCTGAAGGCCACGGAAATGGGCATCCCCTTTGAGGATGCGGTTTATATGGCCTCCGCCACCCCTGCCGCTTTGCTGGGGGTAAATAAGGGTCATATTAAGGAAGGCTATGACGCCGACCTGCTGGTACTGAATGAGGATGACACCATAGACACCGTTATCATCGGCGGAAAAATATTCAAATAAAAAAAGACCTCGAAAGAGGTCTTTTTTTTGGTCCGTAGGGACGCATCACGCAAGCGCCCATGTGAAATAATAAAGAAGAAAGAAGAAAGAATAAAAAATGTGTGCGGCTTTGCCGCACGATATATAAATATTTACGGCAACCCTTGTAGGGACGCTTCACGAAGCGTCCGTTATATATGTGACGGAGTCACTCCTTAATTCTGCATTTTGCACTTTGCATTTTGCATTATAAAAAAGGACCCTAATGGGTCCTTTTTTATTGTGCGCTGCTTTCGGGCTGGGATGCCTCGGGTGCAGTTTCGGTTATAATGGGCTCAAAGTTAATGGGACGGGAGGAGTTAATAAGGCAAACGTAGGAGTTACCGGGGTTTACGGTAAGCTGTGTACCGTCGGCCTTGGTAAATACAAAGTTGTTTGAGGCGCTGCCCTTGCTCCAGAGAATATCCTCGGCGCCCCCTGCGGTTATGTAGTAGCCCTGGCCCGAAGAAAGGTCAACCTTTCTGTGGTAACCGTCGGGGTAATTGGAAATGCTGGTTTTAAGCACGAAAACGTTGGTAAACTGCTCTTTCTGGCCGGTGGTAAGGTCGGTGTACACCTCACCCTTGCGGGCACGGTTATACTTGCCCGTTTCGGCATCGTAGATAAACTGGGTTTCGGTGGTGGAGGAGAAGCTGACCTTGGCGGTGCCTACCGAGTAGGTGGCAGGTACCAAGGGCTTGTCCTCGGCGCTGAAGTTCAGCCAGTTGCCTCTGGCGCTTTCGTAATTAAACTTTCTGTCGGTAATAGCCTTGTCAATCTTCTCACCCGTGGTATACAGGGTATGCTCGCTGGGGAGGCCGTTTTTCTCCCTGTAGCCGTAGGTCTTGGAGTCAACCGTAAATGACTTCATAGGCAGGCTGGGGAGAAGGGGAAGGGCGTAGGTATGGTCAATTCCGTGGTAGAAAAGGATGGAATCCATACCGCAGGCAATCTCGGCAAAGGGAACACGCAGACTGCGGATGGTACCTATGGCAGGAACGGCGGTGGGGTCGGAAAAAAGGGCAAGCAGACGGGTAATGCCGCCTTCCACCTCGGTTTCAAAGACCACGTCGGCCATATGGAGGCCTGCCTGTACCGGCTGGGCCATACGGATATTGTTTACAACCACGGCAACCGGCTTTTTGCCCTTTGCCTCGGGCAGAAGGTTCTTTTCACCGGTTAAGGGATTAACCTCGTAAATAATCTCAGGCTCCTTGGGCTTTTCCTCTTCAGAGGGGGTAGAAACCGAGATGTCATCCAGCTCGTCGCTGGTGGGGGGAGCCTGGTTTTCACAGGCCGCCAGGGTAAAGATAACACAAAGGGCTAAAAGCATAGCCACAAGCTTTGAACAATGCATAATATGCCTCCGAGAAAAATGTATATTATAAGTATACAACAGCCGAAAGCCAGTTTCAACAGGAAAAAAAAGAAAATTTTAAAAAAGTACTTGAAATTTTATAAACATTGTGTTATTATACTATGGCACTTTAAGTAATGCGCTGTTAGCTCAGCTGGATAGAGCGTTTGGCTACGGACCAAA
>JAGAPN010000014.1 GCA_017623235.1 Clostridia bacterium
ATCTGGGAGCTGGCTGACCCCGTGGTATCTCCTGCCTACACCAAGGGCCTGGAGGGTACCCCCAACGAGCTTAAGCTGAAATATCTTGCAGATAACGACTTTGCCGACCTTTCGGGTGACGCCCTTAAGGAGGCTATCAAGGAAAAGATTCACCAGAAGGACGACGACCTGGTAGGTCAGATGGTGTCTGAGGGTACCACCCCCAGAAGACTTACCGACCTTATCGGCTCTCTGTGTGACTTAACCTCCGGCTCGGGCGATAAGGGTACGCCTATCGTCTTCATCCAGGGCTATTTCGATAACTACACCACAGAATAAATTTTTAAACGTAGGGCGGGGGCTTGCTCCCGCCGTTTTATTTATAGGAGGGAAGATTATGAAAAAAATCGCCAGCTTTACCGTAGACCACGACAAGGTGGGCAAGGGAATGTTTATTTCCCGAATAGACGGTGACGTTATCACCTACGACGTTCGTATGAAGCTGCCCAACGGGGGAGATTACATACCCTACGCCGCCGCCCACACCATAGAGCATCTCTTCGCCACCTACGCCAGAAATTCGGGGGTGGCCGACGAGGTGATTTACGTTGGCCCCATGGGTTGCAGAACGGGCTTTTACTTTTTAACCAGGGACAGGGTATCGGCCGAGGAGGCTATCGCTACGGTTTATGAAAGTATGAGGTTTATTGCCTCCTTCGAGGGTGATATTCCCGGGGTAAGCCGTAAGGAGTGCGGTAATTATTTAGAGCACGACCTGGCCGCCGCAAAGGACGTTGCCGCCGATATGGCCGAGGTGCTTAAAGATTGGAATAAGGAAAAGCTTAATTATTAAAAAAACACCCATCCTCGGATGGGTGTTTTTTAGTTCATTATTTCGGCGTCGATTTCCTCGGTAAGGTATTTTTTTATTCTCTCATAATTATCCATTATGCAGAGAATTATAAAATCCTCCTTTTCGGCAATTACGTGACCGTTTATCTTGTTGTACTCGTTTTCGCTGGCTATGCGGTAGTTGGCGCCTGCGTTTGAGGTAAGCTGGGCAATACCGTCGTAAATCTCCTTCTTTTTGTCCATATCCTCCAGCTTGAATACGGCAACAATATCAAAATGCTCTTCACTGTCGTTAATATAGCCCTTGAAGGCCAGCAGATTTTCGTCGGTAAAGCCAAAATAGGCGTTGGTTTTGGTCTTGTCCAGCTCCACCCAGTTTACACTGTCAGAGGAGAAGCCCTTAAGGGCCTCTGCCAGCTCGTTGGCGGAGGGGAGCTGAGCCTCGGGGCTACAGCCTGCAAGCAGGGATATTAAAAGAACAAGGGATAAGATGATTCTAAAAAGCTTCATCCGCACACTTCCTTTGGAAAATTTTACACTGATTTAGTAGTATCTTCGGTGTTTTTGCAAAATTGCATAAATTTCAACTGTATTATACAACAAATGTTTGTAATAGTAAACCAAAAATTAAAAAATCAAGTAAAATTTTCAAGGGAATTTAATTTACATAATGTTTGCGTTAACCTATACTCGTATATGAAAATAATTCACCATATCCACCGAGTTATCCACAGGAAAAAAGGGCTGATTTGGCTTAAAATCGCATTTTTAAGGTTAAAAATGTGGATAACTCTGTTAATAATGTGAATAAAAGGGTTGGTTAACCTTGTTTACATAATGTTAGAAAAATGTCGAAATTACTAAAATTTTGTAACTTATTTTAGCCCGTTAAAGCATAATAAAAACCAGGGCCAAAAGCAGCTTTTCATCGGCCTTTTCCCCTGCCAGCAGCAGTATTAGACCCAAAATCAGCAGGGAATCGGGGTTTTGGGTAAGACTTCTTATATTAAGATTTCCGAGTATGGGAAGGGGACCCCGCGGCGCAGGGGAGGAGGCAGGGCGCGGAGGGTCTGACGCAGGGGTGGGAGGTTCCTCAACGCGGCTCTTAAGGTCTATAAAATCGGGGTAGGGGGGCATATTGTGGCCCTTATACATCTCTCTTATCCTTCTGGCCGAATCCTTCTTCAGCCTTTCAAATTCCTCACGGCTCATATCACTCACGGGCATCACCTCACAGCTCGGTTATTCCTGCCTCTTTAAGCAGGGGAGCCAGCTCCAGCAGCTTCAGTATTTTAATGGCCTTATCCACCCTGGGCTGTCTTTCGGGGGAAAGGTTGGGCTTTAAGGCCTTTAGCAGACGAATCCTGTGGTCGTCACCGCCGCCGCTTTTCAGCATCCCAAGTATTCGGGTGAGGGCCACGGGGTCTATGTCCGGGGCAGGCTCCGGGGCCGTCTGTTCCTCGCCCCCCATAAGGCTTTGGGCCATAGCCTTTATCTTTTCCATTCCCGAAGGGTCGCTCAGCAGGGAGGATAGCTTTTCACTCAGTTCGTCCATAGCCTTAACCGCCGTTCATCAGGTTTTTTATAAGCTCGGCCACCTTGGGCGAGGAGAGCAGGCGGTCCCTGGCCTCCTTATC
Source organism: Clostridia bacterium (assembly GCA_017623235.1). Lineage (GTDB taxonomy): Bacteria > Bacillota > Clostridia > Oscillospirales > Acutalibacteraceae > SFWF01. Next base: position 2,469 of record JAGAPN010000014.1, read on the forward strand.
GGCCATAAGGGAGTAAAAAAGCTCCCTCTCACGGGGAGAAAGGCTTTTAAGCAGAGCCTCCTTGTTGCCCGAATTCAGGGCCGCCCGCATAGCCTCGGGGGATAGACCTCGGGAAGAGTTGTTGTTCATTGAAATCACCTCGTTTTTGTTGTATAATATATATACGCTGAATTTATATTTTATATGAGGTTACCGTTTATGCGAATTCTGGTTATTTCCGATACCCACGGCAGGCAGAGCGTTATAGAAAAGGCTATTGAGGCCCAGAAGGAGGCCCGTCATATCTTCTTTCTGGGGGACTGCCTTTCGGATATTGAGGACCTGCAGTATATCTATACCGACAGGATTTTTCATACCGTCTGCGGCAACTGCGACTATGGCTCTATGCAGAAGGCCGCCGACCTGGCGGTGATAAACGGGGTAAAGATACTTTTTACCCACGGACACGCCTATTCGGTAAAAGGCGGTCTTACCCGACTTAAGGAAAGGGCCCTAGCTGAGGGTGCGACCCTTGCCCTCTACGGCCATACACACGTTGCCAATATACAATATGAGGATGGGGTGTATTTTGTTAATCCCGGCTCTCCCACCTGCCCCCGTGAGGGCAGGCCCAGCTATGCTGTGGTCGATATAGTAGATGAGGGAATTATGCCTGTTATAATAAACTGTTAAGGCTATGTATAGTATGAAATATAATTTTCTTTTAATAAAATGTAAAAAAACCGTCAATAATACTTGATTTTAAGGTTGGAACAATATATAATGTATTCGGTGAAAATTGGATTTCCGGTATTGCGGGTCCATTTCGCGATACCAAATTCTTACAATAAGGAGAAAGTAAAATGACAAAGAACCCTACCGTGCTTAAATGGCTGGAAGAGATGAAAGAGCTTTTACAGCCCGACAATGTAATCTGGGTAGACGGCACCGATGCTCAGCGTGACCAGCTTCGCGCAGAGGCTGTACGCCTTGGCGAGCTTTACGAGCTTAATCAGGAAAAGCTTCCCGGTTGCTATCTCCACAGAACAAACCCCAACGACGTTGCCCGTGTTGAGGACAGAACCTTTATTTGTACCACTACAAAGGAAGAAGCAGGCCCCACCAACAACTGGTGTGACCCCGCTGAGATGTACGATAAGCTTTATAAGATTGCCCGTGGCAGCTATAAGGGCCGTACAATGTATATTATTCCTTATTCTATGGGCCCCATCGGCTCTCCCCTTGCTAAAATCGGCGTAGAGATTACCGACTCTGTATACGTTGTTCTCAATATGCTCATTATGACCCGTGTTGACAACAAGGTTTGGGAGGTTCTCGGCGATTCTAATGACTGGGTTCGCGGTCTGCACTCTCGCTGCGACGTTGACCCCGAGAAGAGATATATCTGCCACTTCCCCCAGGATAACACCATCGTATCGGTAAACTCCGGCTACGGCGGAAACGTTCTCCTCGGCAAGAAGTGCTTCGCTCTGCGTATCGCTTCCTACCAGGGCTGGAAGGAAGGCTGGATGGCCGAGCATATGCTTATTCTGGGTCTTGAAAATCCTCAGGGTGAGGTACGCTACGTTGCCGCCGCATTCCCCTCTGCCTGCGGTAAGACCAATCTCGCAATGCTCATTCCTCCCGAGTATCTGAAGAAGAAGGGCTACAAGATTTGGACTGTTGGTGACGATATCTCCTGGATGAGAATCGGCGAGGACGGCAGACTTTATGCCATCAACCCCGAGAACGGCTTCTTCGGCGTTGCCCCCGGTACCAATGAGAAGTCCAACTTCAACGCTCTTGAGTCCACCAAGAAGAACACCATCTTCACCAACGTGGCTCTTGATAAGAATGACAACACCGTTTGGTGGGAAGGCCTCAATAAGAACCTCCCCGAGAACGCACTTGATTGGAAGGGTAACCCCTGGGATCCTGCCAAGTTCGACAAGGCTGACAAGTCTACCTGTGCTGCACATCCCAACAGCCGTTTCACCGCTCCTGCCGAGAATTGCCCCTGCATTTCCGAGGAGTTTGATAAGGGCGCAGGCGTTCCCATTTCCGCCATCATCTTCGGCGGCCGCCGTGCAAAGTGCGCTCCCCTGGTTTACCAGTCAAAGGATTGGGTCAACGGTGTATTCGTAGGCTCTGCTATGGCCTCTGAGACCACCGCTGCCGCCGCCGGCGCAGTAGGCGTTGTTCGTCGTGATCCTATGGCTATGCTTCCCTTCTGCGGCTACCACATGGGCGATTACTTCGCACATTGGCTCGCTATGGGTGAGAAGCTTGGCGACAAGGCTCCCAAGATCTTCAACGTTAACTGGTTCCGTACCGACGATGAGGGCAACTTCATTTGGCCCGGATTTGGTGACAATATGCGTGTTCTTAACTGGATTATCGACCGTTGCGAGGGCAAGGCTGATGCTACAGAGACCGCTATCGGATACGTTCCCAAGGCCGAGGACATCGACCTTACCGACCTTGATTTCGATGTTGAAACCTTAAAGAGCATCCTTGCAGTTGACAAGGATATCTGGACCCGTGAGGCCGAGGAAATCGAAGAGCATTACAAGAAGTTTGGCGACAAGCTTCCCGCACAGCTCAGAGAGCAGCTTGATAACCTCAAGGCCGCCCTTAAATAATAAAAATGCAAAGCCGCAGAAAACTCTTCTGCGGCTTTTTTATAATTTCCCCTTGACAGCAAAATGATTATTTGGTAATATACTAATGTAATTTTAGGGAGTAGTCGGCGCGTAAAGCGTTGTATTATTCGTCACCACGTGGAGAACCCACCGGATAGTACGTTAAATGACAAGACTATTATTACGCCCAAGGCGTAATAATAGTCTTTTTTTGTCGAAAAAAGGAGTGTTTTGATGATTGAGCAGCTTTTGGCACTTTCCCCGGTAATTCCTTATATTGTTCTTGTTGTTGCCTTCGTTGGCCTTATTAAGGGTGCTGACTTTTTTGTAGACGGCGCCGCATCTATGGCTAAAAAGCTGGGCATCCCCTCGGTAATTATCGGCCTTACCATTGTGGCTATGGGTACCTCTGCCCCCGAGGCGGCGGTAAGCATCACTGCCGCACTTGATAAAAGCAACGGTATAGCCCTGGGTAACGTTATCGGCTCAAACCTCTTTAATCTGCTTGTCGTGCTGGGCGTTTGTATGCTTATGACCACCGTGCCCACCACCAAGGAGATACTTAAAAGAGATTTTCCCTGGAATATAATCGCCACCGTGGCGGTTATCCTTATGGTGCTTGATGCCAGGATTTCCCGTATAGAGGGTATTATTCTGCTGGTGCTTTTCGTAAGCTATATCGGCTACGTGGTTTATAAGGCTATAAAGAACCGTGAAGTCGGCGATGAGGATGAGGTTAAAAACATCTCCTGGCCCAAGAGCATAATGCTGCTGGTGGTTGGTATTGTGCTTATCGTGCTGGGCGGCGACCTGGTTGTAGACAGCGCCACCTCTATTGCCCGTTCCTGGGGTGTAAACGATATGCTTATCGGCCTTACCATCGTGGCCTGCGGTACCTCCCTGCCTGAGCTTGTGACCTCTATCGTTGCCGCCAGAAAGGGCGAGTGCGATATGGCCATAGGTAACGTTGTAGGTTCAAATATGTTCAACCTGCTCTTTATTCTGGGTATGACCACCACCATTACCCCCATTGTCAACATTGACCTTGGGGCAGGTATTCTGGTAGATTCCATTCTGCTGCTGGGCTTTACCGTTATGATGTATCTCTTCTCAGCCCACGGTGTCAAGTGGCAGAAGGGCAAGGGCGCTGTTTCGGTAGTGGCCTACCTTGTATATCTGGCATATATTATTATGAGAGCCTTCGGCATCGCATTTTAAAAGATAAATTTCCTGTAACAGGGAGTAGTCGGCGCGAAAGCGTTGTGTTATTCGTCATCACACGGGGTAGTCCCGTCGGGTAACGCTGTAAACGACAAGACTGTTACTGCGCTGTTATTGCGCAGTAGCAGTCTTGTTTTTTTACATATAAAAATTTCTTGGAGGAGAAAAATTATGACCTATTTTCTACTTGTCGGAGGCCTTGTAATAGGCTTCGCCCTGTTGGTAAAGGGCGCCGACTTCTTTGTTGACGGCGCTGCATCTCTGGCCCGTAAGTTGGGAATTTCGGCGGCTATCGTCGGCCTTACCATTGTGGCTATGGGCACCTCTGCCCCTGAGGCGGCGGTAAGCATCACCGCAGGCGTGCAGGCAAAGTTCTTTGGTGTTGCGGGGGCCAGCGATATGGCGGTAGGCAACATTCTGGGCTCAAACCTTTTTAACCTGCTCTTTATCCTGGGTATCTGTATGATGATAAAGCCTATTCCTACCTCCATAGGCTCCCTAAAAAGAGATTTCCCCTGGGCTATCTGCACCACAATTCTATTTATACCGATGATAATGGACGGCAAGCTCACCGTATTAGAGGGTACTATTCTGCTTTCCCTTTTTATCGGCTACATCGGCTGGATGGTTTATCAGAGCATCAAAAACCGTGTTAAGGCCGAAGACGAAACCAAGCTGATGCCCCTTTCCAAGAGTATCCCCCTGCTGATACTTGGCCTTGCTATGATAATTATCGGCGGACAGTTTGTTGTAAACTGCGCTACGGGTATTGCCGAAAACCTGGGTATGGATTCCACCCTTATCGGCCTTACAATCTGCGCAATCGGAACCTCTCTGCCCGAGCTTGTAACCTCCGTGGTTGCCGCCCGCAAGGGTGAAAGTGAGCTGGCTGTCGGTAACGTTATCGGCTCTAACATCTTCAACCTGCTCTTTATTCTGGGTACCACCGTTATTATCAGCCCCATCTCGGTAAATGCCGATATGATGATAGATACCATCATCCTGCTGATAGCCACCGCCGCTATGATGCTTTTCTCCTTCACGGGCAGACGCTGTAACCGTGTGGAGGGAGCAATTACCTTCGCCGCATATCTGGGCTACACCGCCTACATTATATGCCGAGCTTACGAAATCATATAAAAATAGGTAAAATCTCTCATAAAAACTCCTTAACAAATTCTGGGCAGGCCTTCGCCTACAAGTATTCCTACCTTCTTTTTGCCGCCCAGAGGGGTAAGCAGGGTGACCCCTGCCCCATCGAAGACCTGTCCGATAACGGCGGCGTTCTCGCCGTATTTGGAGCCCTTTATGGCGGCCAGAGCCCTTTCGGCATCCTCGGCCTTTACTACGGCCACCAGCTTGCCCTCGTTGCCCATGTGCATAATATCCAGCCCTAAAAGCTTTACAAAGGCCTTAACCTGGGGATTTACGGGTATAGCGGCCTCCTCTATAACAAAGCCTGTGCCCGAGGCCTCGGCCAGCTCGTTCAGTACGGTGCCAAGACCGCCACGGGTTACGTCACGCATGGCGTGGACCTCCACCCCCGCCTCCTTTAAGGCGGCTACCATTTGGCACAAGGGGGCCACGTCGCTGGAAATATCGTTCTTTATATTCATTCGGTGGGAGAGTATGGCGGCGTGGTGGTCGCCCATACTGCCCGATACTATAATAGCGTCCTCCTTTTGGCAATTACGGGACTGCCAATTATCCTTTTCTATAAAGCCAACGCCTGCGGTGTTTATATAAATACCGCCGTTACCGTTTATAACCTTGGTGTCGCCTGCCACCACCAGAACCCCTGCCTCTCTTGCGGCCTGGGCCATAGAGGCGGCGATAAGCCGCAGCTCCTTTTCGTCGGCGCCCTCCTCGATAATAAAGGCGCTGGTTATATATTTGGGGGTGGCGCCCCGCATAAGCAGGTCGTTTACGGTACCGCAGACCGCCAGCCTGCCTATGTTGCCACCCTTAAAGAATATGGGGTCAACCACAAAGCTGTCGGTGGTGACGGCAATTTCTGCCGCACCGGGCACAACGGCGCTGTCCTCCATCATATCCAGCACGGGATTTTTGTAGGAGGAGGCAAATATCTTTTCAATAAGCTCCTTGGTAGATTGTCCGCCACTTCCGTGGGCAAGAGTAATTTTCATAATTTATCACCTGTTGTTAAAGTGGTTATAACAGCTTCCCTCCAGGGATACCATACAGGCCCCGACGGGATTTTGAGGGGTGCAGACCTTGCTGAAGAGGGGACATTCCTCGGGCCTTTTAAGCCCGGCGATAACCTCCCCGCAGGAGCAGCCCCCGGGCACGAAATCCTTGTAAAGGCCGTCGCTGCCTGCATCGAATCGGGCATATTCGGGTCGAAGCCCCATACCCGAGCCCTCTATTACACCCAGGCCTCGCCAGGCGGCAGGGGCAGGGGCAAAAAATTTATTTACCAGGTCGGCAGAGCCCTTGTTTGGGGTTTCCCTTACCGCCTCGGGATAGAGATTTTTAACCACCCCTTGGCCCTGAAGCTTACAAAGGGCCCATATAGCCGCCAGCAGGGGGCCGCCCTCAAAGCCTGCCACCACAAAGGGGATGCCGTATTTTCGGCAAAGGGCTTATAGATATCGCTGCCCGTCATTACGCTGACGTGGCCGGGGGCTATCATTCCCGTAACGCCGCTGCCGCTGCCCAGCACACGGTCGATGACCGCAGGCATAGTTTTAAGGGCGCAAAGCAGCTTTACGTTGGTAATATCACGCTTAATAAGCTCCTCTAAAAGAAGGGCGTAAAGGGGGGTGGTGGTTTCGAAGCCCACCGCCGCAAAAATAAAGGTGGTCCGAGGCTCCTTGGGGGCAATTTCCAAAAGGTCCAGGGGAGAATACAGCATCATAACCCTGCCGCCCATAGCCTGGGCATCCCGCAGGGAGCCACGCTCACAGGGGACCCTTATCATATCGCCAAAGCTGCAAACGCAGGTGTTTTCCTTCAGGGAAAGCTCCATAAGCTTTTCGATATATTCCGCCACCGTAACGCAGACGGGGCAGCCGGGGCCGGTTATCAGCCGAATTTTAGGGCTGAGCATAGCCTCAATGCCGTTTTCCACAATAGAGGCGGTGTGGGTGCCGCAAACCTCCATAAGGGTGACGGGCGGACCGTCGTAGGTACCGAGATAGTCGGCTATCTCTCTGAATTTATCCATTTTCAATTTCCTTTATCATTTCAAAAAGCTCGGTCATATTGGCGGCCTCCTCGGCATCCAGCTTCTGGATAACCAGGCCTGCGTGAACCAGCACAAAATCACCTACCGCAACCTCTACAACCCCTGTGTGGGCACAGACAAGATTGCCCGAAAAGTTTACGGTGGCAATAGAATCTTCAATTTTTTCAACCCTACCGGGTAATGCAACGCACATTTTTATATTTCCTTTCTGCCTGCTATGAACAGTTGGCCCAGGGCCAGACCGCCGTCACCGCAGGGCACCTTTTGGTTTGTGTAAACCCGAAAGCCCGAAGCGGTCAGCCTTTCGGTTGCCGTGGTCAGGAGAATTCGGTTTAAAAAGGTGCCTCCCGACAGGGCAACGTCGGTAATGCCTGCCGCCAGGGCCACCTTTACTATACCCTCGGCCAGAGCCAGGTGGAAGCCCAGGGCAATACCGCAGGGGTCGGCGCCCGAGGCCTTGGCAGAGGCTATCTGCCCTATAAGACCTACGGTGTCAAGTATACCGTTATTATAATCTAAATTAAGGGGATACGCAAGTGTATTGCTTTTTTGGGCCTTATCGGCGGCGTTTTCAAGCAAAACGGCGCACTGCCCCTCGTAATCGTTGTAGCTGCCCAGCCCTAAAATGGCGCAGACGGCGTCAAAAAGTCGGCCGCAGCTTGAGGAGGGCAGTGTGTTGATATTATGCCTTACCGCCGCCTCAATAATTTCGGCCTCGGCAGGCTCCATAAGGTCACCTGGAATTTTATTACCGCCTGCCAAAAGGTAGCAGACCGCCGCCTCGGCGGCATTTTTTGCCACGGCATCACCGCCGCAAAGGGGAACTGCGGCCAGGTGGGCAAAGCGGGTATATTCCGCACCCTTGCAGATAAGGGCCTCGCCGCCCCAAACGGTGCCGTCCTCCCCGTAGCCCGTGCCGTCAAAGGCAAAGCCTATACATTCCTCCAGGGAATGCTCTGCCATAACCGAGGCAATATGGGCGTGGTGGTGCTGGACGGTAAGGGGGGTGTGGGGATAAATATCGACGGCAAGCCTGCCGCTGAAATAGGCAGGGTGCAGGTCGCAAACGGTGGCATCTACAGGGATTGAGAAGAGGGATGATATGTGTCGTGCGGCCTTATCAAAGGCCTGGGCGCAGCCGTCGTCCTCCAAATCACCGAAATGCTGGGAGAGAATGACCCTGCCGTTTTTATAAAAGCCAAAGCAGGCCTTAATGTCGCTGCCAGCGGCAAAAAGGGTCTTATATCCAAGGTCGGCCGAAATGGCGGCAGGGGCCACTCCACGGCCACGGCGCATAAGATGCTTCTGACCCCCGATGACGTAGTAAATAGAGTCATCCAAGGGGGTAATTATATCCCTGTCGTGGTGTAGTACTCCGTCAAGGTAGGGGAAATTATCACAAAGGGAGAGCATTGTGGAGTTGTCGGTTATAATGGGCTCCCCCGATACGTTTCCGCTGGTCATAACCAGGGGTCCCAGAGCCTCGGTGAGCATAATCTGCACAGGGTTACAAGGTAGCATAGCTCCTAAAAATCTGCTGTCGGAGGATACGGCGGGGTGAAATTCCTTCCGTTTTTCCACCAGCACTATAGGCCGTGCGGAGCCCTCTAACAAGGCCTCCTCCTCGGGAGTGAGGACGGCGTATTCCTTAAGGGAGTCGGTGTCCGCAAACATTACCGCAAGGGGCTTTTTATCGCGGAGCTTTAAAAGCCGCAGTCTGCCTACGGCCTCGCCGCAATTGGGCAGGCAGACAAAGTGGTAGCCGCCAATATCCTTTACCGCCACAACACCGCCCTTTTTTATTACCTCTATGGCCCTGTCTATAGGGTCACCTTGGCCCTGGGGGTAAAACGAGAGGGTAGGGCCGCAAGCCTTGCAGGCTATGGTCTGGGCGTGAAGTCGGCGGTCGGCAGGGTCGGTATACTCTGCCATACACTTAGGGCAGAGGGGGAATTTATCCATAAGGGTGTTGGGCCTGTCGTAGGGCAGGGCCTTAATAACCGAATACCTGGGGCCGCAGGCGGCACAGCTTATAAAGGGGTGGCGGTATCTGCGATCCCTAGGGTCTGCAAGCTGGGCAGCACAGGTATGGCAGGTGGCAATATCGGCCACAATTTCGGGCAGATATCCGCAGTCTGCGCCGCTTTCAATAATGGTAAAGCCCTCCCCCTCGTATTCGGGGTGGGGGGTCTTTTCTATGCTGTCTATTCTGGCCTCTTTAGGTAATAAAGAAACAAGGCGACGGAGAAAAATCTCCGTCACCTGAGTTTCGCATCGTATGATGATTTCGGCGTTGCCGCCCAGGTTTCGAGCGGTACCTGAAAGGCCTAAGCTGTCGGCGGCCTTTTTACAGCAGGGGCGAAATCCGACACCCTGCACGATACCCGTTATAAATATCCTGGTTGTCATTCGGTTTCAATGCTGTCAATAGCCATTTCCTTGCCAATCTCGCTGGGAACGCCGGGGGTGCCGCAGTGGGGGCACTCGAAATGGAAGGGCTTTTTCATAAAAAGCTCGCCGCAGGCGGGGCACTTAAGCATAGATTTTACCTTGCGTACCGTTACGGGAACATCCTCACAGCAGGTGCCTACTGCGTTTATCTCGATGTTCATAATAACCGCCTCGGGGGAAAATCCGCTGGATTCCCCGATAACAAGATTAATCTGTTTTACCTTGGTGTGGCCCCTTTCCTCCAGGGCCATTTGGGCGTGCTCGATAATATGAACGGCTTCGTGATGCTCGTGCATAGTATTACCTCATATCTATACATTTTTTGGGACATTTATAGGCGCAGATAGCGCAGTGGATGCACTTATCCTCGTCAATGACCCAGGTTTTATTTTCTCGGTCAACCGTAATTGCATCCTGGGGGCAGGCCTTCTGGCAGATGCCGCAGAATACGCAAAGGTCGGTATCGGCCTCGGGGGTAGCGTCTACCTCGTAGCCACGCTTAAACTCGGGCTCGTTAGCCTCGGCGGCAGAGCCTGCAGACATATCAATGCACTTCTTGGGGCACTTGTCTACGCAGAGGCCGCAGCTCACGCAGCTTTCAGCATCCAGCTTCCAGGTTTTGGAGGCACGGTCTACGGTGAGAGCGCCCTGGGGGCAGTTCTTGGCGCAGAGGGTGCAGAATACGCAGTTATCAAGGTCGGCCTTGGGCAGAGAAACGGCGGCTTCGGCCTTCTTCTCCTCGGGCTGGGCGGTAGCGGTTTCGGCGTCTACCATCTTAATGCACTTTTTGGGGCACTTATAGTAGCAGATACCGCAGTGGATACATTTATCCTCGTTAATAACCCAGGTCTTTGCATCTCTGTCCATCTCGATTGCGCCCTGGGGACAGGCAGAGGCGCACAGACCGCAGTAAACGCAGGCTGAAGCATCGGCCAGAGGCAGGTCGTCAATATCGTACTGGGGCAGGGTAACGGGAGCCTTGGTGGTGTCGGCGCCCATTTCTATACACTTCTTGGGGCACTTTTCAACACACAGACCACAGCTTACGCAAAGGGTTTCGTCCAGCTTCCAGGATTTGGAGGCACGGTCAACCTGTAAGGCGCCCTGGGGGCAATTCTTGGCGCAAAGGCCGCAGAATACGCACTTGTCAAGGTCGGCGTTGGGCATAGAAGCGCCGCCTGTGGCCTCGCTGATTTCAGCCCCTGCCTTTTTGAAGGTGTCAACCGTCCTTTCGGTGCTGGGTGGGGTGTAGTGAACGTCGGTGGAAAGCACCTTTTTGGGACAGCCCACAACGCAGTTTTCGCACTGTACGCAGCCCATACGGTCGATGGACCAGGTGCCTGCATTTCGGTCTACCTTAATGGCGGCCGAGGGGCACTTTTTCTCGCACAGGCCGCAGAGGATACAGCCGTCGATGTCTATAACTATGCTTCCCCTGGTGCGCTCGGGGTATTCACGCTGAACGAAGGGGTAGCCCTTGGTGGCGGGCTTTTTGAAGAGGGAGCCTAAAATGCCCCCCGAAAAGGAACCGTATTTATTCATTGTGCTTCCCCCTTATCTTTCGGTACAGCTTACGCAGGGGTCGATGGTAAGCACCAGAATCGGCACGTCTGCATAGTCACAGCCCTCAAGAATTTTAACAAGAGAGGGGATGTTGGCGAAGGTTGGGGTGCGAACACGGGCACGGTTAAGATGCTCGGTGCCGTCACCGCGGAAGTAGAATACGGCCTCGCCTCTGGGCTGCTCAAGGCGAACGAAGGCTTCACCGTTGGGGTTGCCCTTAACGTCAACCGAAACGGGTCCCTGGGGAATCTTGTCAACAGCCTGGCGGATTATGTTAAAGGACTGGAAGATTTCATTGATACGAACCTCGCAGCGTGCGAAGCTGTCGCAGTCCTTGCCTGTGATTATATCGAAATCCAGGTCGCCGTAGGCGGCGTAGCCCAGCTTTCTGGTATCCTGCTCGATGCCGGCGGCTCTCATCATGGGGCCAACGGCGCCGTTTAAGATAGCGTCCTCCTTGGTGAGGATGCCCACACCTCTTAAACGGGAGCCAACGGTGTAATCCTTAAGGAATACGTTGGTGAGGGTTTTAACCTCTTCCTCCATTTTGTCGAACATTTCGACAAAGGATTTCAGCATAGCCGAATCCATATCCTTAAGCACGCCGCCGATTTTATTAACCGAGAAGATAACACGGCCGCCTGTGGAGGCCTCAAACATATCGAGAATGGTCTCTCTCATTCTCCAGCAGTGCATAAACAGGCTCTCAAAGCCGAAGGCGTCGGCCAAAAGACCCAGCCAGAGAAGATGGCTGTGCAGACGGGACATCTCGCACCATATAGTACGCAGATATTTTGCCCTGTCGGGAATTTCCACGTCCATAATGCGCTCAATACCCTCGGCATAGCCCATACCGTGCATAAAGGAGCAGATACCGCAGATACGCTCGATTACGTAGAGGTAATCCTTATAATTTCTTTTGTCAACCAGCTTTTCAAGACCTCTGTGGATAAAACCGATAGAGGGGATAGCCTCAACAACCTTTTCATCCTCAAGCACAAGGTCAAGGTGAATAGGCTCGGGCAGAACGGGGTGCTGGGGGCCGAAAGGCACAATACTTCTTTTACTCATTTTTTACGGCCTCCTTATTTAAACGGTGTCTCGACAGCTATATCGTACAGCTTGTTCTTGTAGTCGAGGGCGATGTATTTGATGTTGATGCCGAAAAGCTCGCTCATCTCATTCTCATAAAGGAATGCGTTAGGGAAGATGGCGGTGATGCTTTCTATCTGGGCATCCTCGGTGATGGATACCTTATAGTTTTTAAAGGTATAGTCTATAACGTAAGAATAAAGCAGGTCAAAGCCGTCCTTTGTTCTTACCGAGCAGATTTGGGAAAGGCGGGCGCCCTTGTTGCGAAGGGAGTGGGCCTTAATGGTAATCTGGTCGGGAGAAAGAATTTTAAGCTCGTAATTTTCTCTCATTATTTATTTTCCCCTTTCTGTTTTTTTGCGGCCTTGAAGGCCTTCTGCTTTTCATCCAGCACGCCCAGCGCCTTTACGACGCCGTCAATAATAGCCTCGGGGCGGGCGGCGCAGCCGGGAACGTAAACGTCCACGGGGATGGCCTTGTCCACGCCGCCGATGATGTTGTAGGCATCCTTGAAAACGCCGCCGTTGCAGGCGCAGATTCCAACCGCTACAACCACCTTAGGCTCGGGCATCTGGTCGTAAAGCTGCTTTACAACAGCCTTGTTTTTCTCATTAATGCCGCCGGTTACCAGGAAAATGTCGGCGTGCTTGGGGTTACCCGTGTTGATAATGCCGAAGCGCTCTACATCATATACGGGGGTAAGGCAGGCCAGCACCTCGATGTCGCAACCGTTACAGCTGGAGCCATCGTAGTGAAGCAGCCAGGGTGATTTTGTAATTTTAGCCATTTCATTTACCTCCCTTAAAAGATGTACTCTAATACCAGCAGGTTAAGACCGCCGCAAACAATGGTTACTCCCCAGGCCAGCTTTACCATAAGCTCCCACTTAACACGGGCGCTGATATTATCAATAAAGGTTTCCAGGAAATATACCACCAAAACGGCAACAACCGCCAGGGGAATGCTCCACCACTCGTTGCAGAGGAAGAAGAGGCCCACAACACCGAGGAGGAAGGTGTTTTCATACCAGTGGGCAACCTCAATCATACCGAGGTTACGGCCCGAAAGGTCGGTGGTGACACCCTTAACCAGCTCCTGATGGGCGTGGTGAGAGGTGGAAATATCGAAGGGGGACTTTCTGAACTTGATGGTGAGGATGAACAGGAAGCCCAGGAAGATGCCGGGCAGGTAGATAATAGCGGGCAGGTCGTTGCTGCCGATATCCATAATCTTAAAGGAGCCTACGCCGTTATTCATAATGCCTGTAGCCATATAGAAGCCAACGGCGGTGATAAGGACCATAGGCTCGTATGCCAGCATCTGCATCATTTCACGCTGTGCGCCCATAGTGGACATTGCCGAGTTGGAGGAGGTAGCGGCAAATACTAAGAACATTGCGGCGGTAGAAAGGGCCAGGAATACCAGCAGAATATCTACCCCTGCAAAGAAGAGTACGCCGGTGGCGACGATAAGCATTAAAAAGCTGAAGGCAATTACAAACTGACCGTGGTTAAGGGCCAGGGTTTCTTTGGAAAAGAGCTTGCCGATATCGTAGAAGGGCTGGAAAACGCTGGGGCCGCGTCTGCCCTGCATACGGGCAGCCAGCTTGCGGTCAAGACCGGCCAGAAAGCCCGAGAAGAGGCCGCCCAGGAGAATATAAAGAACGGCGGATATTATGCGGAGTATTAAGGTATCGTTCATTATAATACACCTCCTATAGTGAGTACCATACCGATGATAAGACCGGCGGCGGCAAGGGCTGTGGAAACGTTCATAAGGCGGTCGGTACCGATGGTATCCGAGAGATACCAGTTGGCGTGGTACATAGTGCGCTCCTCATCGAAGGCGCCTACGTAGTGACGCTCGTCACCGGTGTCGATACCCGACATATAAACGGTGGTGTTCTTGGTTTTAACCAGGCGGGTAAGTATGAAGCCTGCAATAATTACCAGGGCGATGACAACAATCATAGCAACCAGGATAACAAGGTTTTCGTCCGAAAGCACCGGCTTAAAGGTAGTGGTGCCGTAGAGGGAGTTAACTATAGGTGTAACCAGGCTGTCCGACAGGAAGGGGAATACCAGGCAGAGGGTCACCATAATAAGGGTGTGACCGCCGATGGAAATCCACTGGTCGAGGCTGGTGGTATCCTTTCTGCGGATGGTGGGACGGGCGTAGGCCAGCAGCTTGCTTATCCACTTGGTCCAGTAGAACAGGGTGGTGGCCGAGCCGAAGGCCAGCAGAAGCACCAGAATAATGTTGCCTGCATCCACGAAGGCCTGCAGGGCGCTCCACTTGGAGATAAGCATTCCGAAGGGGGCCAGGTACATACCTGCGATACCAATCATCATAGCGACGGCAAGAGAGGGGTAACGCTTTATAAGACCGTGCATATCCTCAATGTTACGGCTGCCCGAGGTATGCTCTACCGAGCCTACGGTCTGGAACAGCAGGGACTTGGATACGCAGTGGAACATCATAAGGAAGATTGCGGCCCATATAGTTTCATCAATACCAACGCCGCAGCAGGCAACTATAAGGCCCAGGTTGGAGATGGTGGAGTAGGCCAGCACCTTTTTACCGTCGGTATGGATAATGGCACGAACAGATGCCATAAAGAAGGTAAAGCCACCGATAAGTGAAACGGTAAGACCAACCAGATTGCCCTCCATAGCGGGAGCCATACGGATAAGCAGGTAGATACCTGCCTTAACCATAGTAGCGCTGTGAAGCAGGGCAGAGGAGGGGGTAGGAGCCACCATAGCGCCCATAAGCCAGCGGGAGAAGGGGAGCTGGGCCGACTTGGTTAAAGCGGCAAGGGCCAGGCAGATAAGGGGAATTACAACAACGTCCTCATTGCAATTTACAAGGTCCTGCAGGTTGAAGATGTGAAGGTCGATAGCGGCATAGCCGATAGCGGCGGCAAAGCCTACACCGCCCAGCAGGTTCATCCACAGGGCACGGAAGGAGTTGTTAACAGCCTCCTCGGTCCTGGTGTAGCCGATAAGCAGGAAGGATACTACCGAGGTAATCTCCCAGAAGAAGTACATCCAGATAAGGTTGGCGGAAAATACGATACCGAACATAGCGCCCAGGAAAACGAAGAGCATACTGCAGAAGAAAGAGCGTCTGTCCTTTACCTCGTCGCCGTGGTGATGGTGATAATCCTTAAGATAGCCTACGGCGTATACGCAGATAAGGCCGCCTACAACTGCAATCATAAGGCAGAGGATGAGGGTAAGGTTATCACAGAAAAGGTAGGCGTTTTCTGCGTGGGCACGGCCCGAAAGCTCCAGCCAGGAGATAAAGGCGGTCTGCGCAACAGAAAGCAGGGCTACCCAGTATTTCTTATATTTAAAGCTGAGGTATATAATAATGGCCATTAGTATAAATTCAATAGCCAGCATACCGTAGTTTACCGTGCCGATTAAATCAAAGCCCAGAAGCGGCAGGTCGGGAGCCAGGAAGGCCTGCTCCTTACCAAAATTCATCACCGCAAAGATTATTGTGGCGATAATAATGGCGCCGCTGCTGATATAAACGGTGAGCTTGCGAAGGGAATTGTTTTTCACCAGGGCCTGCACGGCGGCGGCAAGGAACGGGAAAAGAATGAGGATTGCGATAAAGAGTTCCATATTTTTTACCTTTCTATGCCCACAAGGGGGCATTATATAATATGTATATAAATATAATAAAATTTTATTGGTATAAAGTCAACAGTTTAATTCCTACGAATTGACAAAAATTTAACAATGATTTTTCGTGCATTATACATAAAGGTTTGTTTTTTAAGATAAAAAAGTCAAAATTTTACCGCAAAATATTACTATATTCCGCCTTGTATGCAGAGGGGCTCAGGCCGTAGCAGCCCTTAAAGGCACGGCTGAAAACGTATATTGAGGAGAAGCCCAGCCTGCTCGATACAGAGGAAACGCTATCGTTTTTAAGCAGCTCTGCCGCCAGGGCCAGCCGCTTTTTGTTGCGGTAGGCGATAAGGCTGATGCCAAAGGCTCGGTTGAACTGCCGTTCCAGGTGGTAGCGGCTGTAGGAAAAGCGCTTTTCCAGGTCCTCGAGGGTAGAGAGCAGTCCCTGGCCGGCGTCGATAAAGTCCTTTATCTGTCTTGCTATATCGGGGCCGCTCTCCCCCCTTTTGAAGCAGTCGGGGAAGTTGTCGGCGGTAAGGTGATGTATAAGACGGGTCAGGTAGGCCTTCGACAGCAGACCGTAGGGCGGGGCAGAATTTACCAGGGTG
Source organism: Clostridia bacterium (assembly GCA_017623235.1). GTDB lineage: Bacteria > Bacillota > Clostridia > Oscillospirales > Acutalibacteraceae > SFWF01. The sequence continues at coordinate 18,877 of JAGAPN010000014.1, forward strand.
TAAAAAAGCTCTATACAGAGGTCTTTATCATTAAATTCCACGTAAGGGGTAAGGGGATAGCCCTCAAGAATATCGGGGTGGATAAGCCTTACCTCCTCAGGGGTAAGGTCGGGAATATCCTTAAAGGAAATAGGTATCTTCGGGCTCTGGGGACGAAAGACCATATCAAAATGAATATGGGGCTGGGAAAGCTCGGTATTGATGCCCTCAAAGCTGTGGGGCACTCCCGGGCGAAGAAGCAAAAACTGCCCCTGCCTGCAGGGGTAGGGAATATCCCCGTAAACTAAGGTAAATTCACCTTTTTCCACATAGAGAAGCTCATAGTCGAAAATCACCCTTCGGTTAAGGGTGTGGCCCTTTGGCATTATGGAGGGCATCGCCAGACGAAGAAAAGGGTTAACGGAATTTATATCGGTATACATAATTTCACCACCGCAAGAAATGTTAAACGATAAACAACAATTGATATTTGTATTATAGCAAAGTTATGATAGAATAACAACAGAAACCTTTAAGGGAGTGATAAAAATGTTAAGTAATCTTGCTACTAAAAAGAACATTCGCACCTTCTCGGTATCCCCCGAAAATCTTACCGGTGAAAAGGGTAAGGGGGGTATGGCTACCTCCGGCTCGGCGTCCTATGCCGCCAGGGAGCTGGGTCAAGGCTGGAAGATGAATCCGTATCTTGTCAGCGAGGCAGGCTCAACCCTTACTCTGGCCGACGTTAAGGGCCAGGGCGCAATAAAGCATATCTGGCTTACCGATGACGCCAAGGCAGGCCGATTGCTGATACTCCGCATTTATTTTGACGGCCATAAAAATCCTGCCGTAGAGGCTCCCGTGTCCGACTTTTTCTGCAACGCCGATTATAAGGAATTCCGTCAGCTTTCCAGCCTTGCGGTCTGCGTAAACCCCGGCCGAGGCCTTAACTGCTATTTTGAAATGCCTTATTTCAAGTCCTTCCGTGTTGAGATAGAAAATCTGGGGGCACAGTCCTGCTGCATCTACTATCAGATAGACTGTGAGGAAAAGCTCCTCCCCCCCGAGGCCCGTTATTTCCACGCTCAGTTCCGCCGCACCAATCCCCTGCCCTATAAGCAGGATTACACCATTCTGGACGGTGTTAAGGGCAACGGCCATTACGTTGGTACCTATATGAATTGGGGCTCTAAAACCAACGGCTGGTGGGGCGAGGGTGAGATTAAATTCTTCATCGACGGCGATACCGATTTCCCCACGGTTTGCGGCACGGGTACAGAGGATTATTTCTGCGGCGCCTACGGCTTCGAGGTAAACGGCCGCTACGTAGAGTACACCACCCCCTACGCAGGAATGTATAAGGTGGGGGCTATCGACGATACAGTTCATACCCAGAAATACTTTAATATGTACCGCTGGCATATTACCGACCCCATTTACTTTAAGGAGGACCTTAAGGTTACAATGCAGGCCATCGGCTGGCGCAGCGAGGGCCGCTACCTGCCCCTGCAGGATGATATTTCCTCGGTAGCCTACTGGTATTCCGACACCCTGGAGGATGAATATCCCCCCTTCCCCTCAAAGGATGAGCTGGAAATAATCCGCTAAACTGTAGGGGACGGCGCATCGGGGACGCTGCGCCCTACAATTCTCAGAAGCCTTTTTCTGCACATATACAAAGCACCCGTATTTCAAAGGAAATACGGGTGCTTTTGTTAATATTCTTTTAGCGCATTAAGATACTTAAAGGTTTTTTCCTCCCCCTCGTCACGGAGCATCATAAGCAGCTTTTCCAGCAGAGCCGCCGTTTCGGGGTGCAGATATTTCTTTGCGTTACCCCTGATATAATAATCGTAGGGGTGGGCGTTGGTATAATTCTTGCCCTGATATATCTTGCTGGCCGCTACACGGTCGCAAAACAGCTCCTTAAAAAATTTAAGGGGCATTTTTACGGGCTCGTACTGCTTGGTTTTGGGGTTAACGTCGTTCCAATATTCAAAATGGTGGCGGTTTCTTCCCTTGTGGTGCATCCAGGCGGCCGAATGGCCGAAAAGCTCCCGCTCCATTTCATTTGGGCTGCGGTTGCCCTGGTAATATTTAACACCGGGAATAAACTCTACGGGGGAGAACTTTGAAAGGTCGTGGAGCAGTCCCCTTAAGGGTATACCCGCCTTGAAGCAATGCCTGCAAACGGCGTTCCGATGTCGGGTAACGGTTATAAAATGTTTAATGGGGTGTATCATCAGGCCTTAAGGTCAAATACCTCTTTAAATGAGGCAAGCTTTGCCTCGGCATCCGCCTTATCTTCACCTCTTACGCAGTAGTATACCTTGCACTTGGGCTCGGTGCCGCTGGGACGAACGGCCACAAAACTGCCGTCGGCCAGAATGAAGCGTAGAACGTTGGAGGGCACGAAGCCTTCGGGGGGGTTAAGGAGATAATCCTCAACAGCCTCCACCTTAACGCCTGCGGCTTCGGCGGGGGGATTTTTACGAAGCTCATCCAGCAGGGCGTTCATCTTGGCGATACCGTCGGCACCCTTAAAGGCGGCGGAGGACTGGGTATCAAGATAGAAGCCGTGCCTGTCAAACAGCTCGTTTAATACGTCGATAAGGGTCTTGCCTTGGGCCTTAAAGTAATCGGCGGCCTCGCAGAACATAAGGGAGGCCTGAACGGCATCCTTGTCACGGGCAAAATCACCGATAAGACAGCCGTAGCTTTCCTCGTAACCGAAAACGTATTTTTTATCGCCCAGGGCGTTGTGATTTTTTATCTTATCGCCTATGAACTTAAAGCCCGTAAGGGTCTTTTCCACGTCAACGCCGAAGGACTCGGCTACCTTGTCACCCAGGGTAGAGGTAACTATGGTGTTTATCATAACGGCGTTTTCGGGGAGAGAGCCCTCCTCCTGCATACGGGTAAGTATATAGTAGAGGATAACGGCGCCCGACTGGTTGCCTGTCATAAGGCGGTAGTCGCCGTCGCCGCAGTTGATAACTGCGCCCAGGCGGTCGCAATCGGGGTCGGTGGCAATAGCAATATCGGCGTTATGCTCACGCATCAGGTCGATAGCCGCCTCGTATGCGGCGGTAACCTCGGGGTTGGGACTCTTGGTGCCCGAAAAATCGGGGTCGGGCTCACACTGGGAAAGGACGGGCAGCACCATATAGCCTGCCTCGTCCAGCACGTCGCGAACGGGGACGTTACCCGTACCGTGCTGGGGGGTGTAAACCACCTTTACGTTGCGGTCACAGTCGGGGTCAAACTGCAGGGCCAGCACCTCTTCGTAGTAGACCTCGTCAACCTCTTCACCTACGATTTCAATAAGCTCCCCTGCCTCCTCCAAGGACAGCACCCTAACGGCCAGCTCATCCTCTACGCTGTTAACGTAGCCCGTTACCTCGTCGGCAAGGCCGGGAATAAGCTGACAGCCGTTTTCATCGTAAAGCTTGTAGCCGTTATACTCGGCAGGATTGTGGGAGGCGGTGATAACCACGCCGCCGAAGCAGCCCAGATATCTTACCGAGAAGGAAAGCTCGGGCGTGGTGCGAAGGCTCTCAAAAAGATAGGTCTTTATGCCGTGGGCGGCCAGCACCCCTGCGGTGGTTTCGGCAAAAAGGCGACTGCATCTGCGGTTGTCGTGGGCAATAACCACGCCGTCCTCCTTGGCCTTTTCACCCTTTTGGCAGATGTATCGGGCAAAGCCCTCGGTAGCCTTGGCTACGGTATATTTATTCATACGGTTGCTGCCTGCGCCTATAACTCCACGCAGACCTGCAGTACCGAATTCAAGATTTTTATAAAAACGGTCCTGAAGCTCGGCCTGGTCGGTAATGGATTTAAGCTCCTTTACGGTTTCCTCGTCGGCACAGGCCAGCCAGTGGTCAAATCTTTCCTTAAATTGCATCAAATTCACCTCATAAAACAATATATAAACATTATACCAAAGGGGGAAATATTTTACAACAAAAAATCGGGGTCTTCCCCCGATTTTTTTATTTCTGCGCCGTAAACCAGAAGCAAACGCCGCCCTCGGTGTTGTAGACGCCGCAGCGCTGGCCCCTGCCTTTAATAATAGCCGCAACAATGGAAAGTCCCAGGCCGAAGCGGCCCTCGTCACGGTTGTGGTGGGTTTCCCCCCTGAAAAAGCTCTCCCAGATACGGGGCATTATTTCGGGGTCAATGGGTCGGCCGCTGTTAAATACCAGGATTTTTCGGGTATCCCCCTCATCCTCGGCCCATATTCTTATATTTCCGCCCTCGCCCGTGTGGGAGGCGGCATTTTCGATATAGCTTTTTAAAATCTGCTCGGTTTCGGCAGGGTCGGCGGTAATGGTGGTGCCATCCGCTATCTCGCAGGTGGCGGTAATGCTCTGCCCTGCGGTAATTCTTTTAAGCATTTCCCCGGCCAAGGCGGCAATATCAATGGTCTGGGGCTGTCGGCCTGCCCCTGCGGCCTCGTACTTTGAAAGCTCTAAAATGCTTTTTACCAGCCTGTCCATACGCTGGGCTTCGTCGATAATGGTATCGCAGTATTCCTCCTTGGAGGCGGAATTTATATTAAGCCGCAGCCCCTCGGCATAGCCGCTGATAATGGCCAGGGGGGTCTTAAGCTCGTGGGAAACGTTGGCCACAAAGCCCCGCCGCATAACGTCCAGGCGGCGCTCCAGCTCGATTTCGTTCTGAAGCTGGGCGTTGGCCTCACGAAGCTCCCGAAGGGCGGTATCCAGCCTGTCGGAAAGGTCGTTAACCGAGTGGGCCAGGCGGCCTATTTCATCCTCCCTTTCAACCTCAACCTTGCGGCTGAAATCCAGCTCGGCCATCCGCTCGGTAGTTTCACTCATCTGGGTTATGGGCCTGGAGAATCGGCGGGCAAAGAAAAATACCCAGGCCAGAGAGCCGACAAAGCAGATAAGGGCAATAATTATTATAAATTCGCCTGCCGCCCGTGCGCTGGTTTTAAGGATGTCGGTCTGAATTCTCAGCTCGGTGGTAATCCCTTGGTCGGAGGTGCGCAGGCACCTTAAAAACTCCTCTCCCGTTACGGGGGAACGGGCGGTTTCCAGCACACCGCCGTCGGCCAGGGTCTGTCGCTTTACGGTGACCAGCCTTTCACGGTTGGGGGCAAAGCCGTGGTCCCCAAGCCCCGAATTTATAAAATCCATCATCTTGCCGCCACGGGTGGTGTAGATTATGCGGCCACTGTCGGTGTAAATGTCCACGTCAAAATTATAGCTGTCCGCAAGGCCCTCTATTATTTCGCCCAGGTTCTCGGTATCGTTGGGGTCCAGGGCGGAAAGGGAGGCCGAATGTTCTATCAGCAGATTTTTCTCCTTGTGGGTAAAATAGGCGGTCAGCAGGGTGGAATTTGCCAGAATTATAACTACTACAAAGACCGCAAATACGGCGGCAACCTTAATAAAAAGGTTAATCCAAAGTTTTCTGTTCAAGGTCACACCTCAATTTTATAGCCTACTCCGTAGACCGTTTTAAGCCTGGTGGCGCCGAATTCTCCCAGCTTTACCCGAAGTCGGGCGATGTGGGAATCCACCGTGCGCTCATCCTTTTCATAGTCGTAGCCCCATATAGCGCTGATAAGCTGCTCACGGGAAAGCACTCTGCCCCTGTTTTCTACAAGGTAGGAGAGTATTTCAAACTCCTTAAGGGTAAGGTCCAGGGCCTTGCCGTCAAGGTAGGCAAGATATGCGTCGGCGTCGATTTTAAGCCCCTGCTCGGGGGCGGACTCCTTTATTTCGGCCCGACTTCTTTTTATAAGAGCCTCGGCCCTTTTTACCAGCACCGCAGGGGAAAAGGGCTTTACAACGTATTCGTCGGCCCCGTTTTCAAAGCCCTCCAGCATATCAAAATCCTCGCTGCGGGCCGAAAGCATAATAATGGGTATATCGGATACCGCCCTTATCTCACGGCAGACCTGCCAGCCGTCCTTTTCGGGCATCATAATATCAAGAATTATAAGGGCGGCGTCGGGATTTTCCTCAAATACCCGAATAGCCTCGGCGCCGTCAAGGGCGATAAGGGCGGTGTAGCCTGCGGCGGTAAAGAAATCCGATACCAGCTCGCATATTCTGCGCTCGTCATCGGCAATAATTATTTTAAGCGGCATAAAACATCACTCCAATCCGATTATATAATAAAAAACATATTTAGTCAAAATATTATCTTTTTATGAACTTTGTTGACGGGGCGGCCCCGTTGTGATATTATGTAGACAGAAAATATAGGTAAAGACGGTGGGTAAATGAGCCTTTTACAGTATGCCAAGGCAGGCAACCTTAATAAATTTAAAAACGACCTTAAAGCCCTGTCGGAGAGGGAGGGCAGAAGCGCTTCGGGGCTTTTCTGCAATTTCCTCTACTGCTTTTTAAAGACGGGCTGCGGCTACAGCGATTATCTCAATTACAGGCTTTACAGAAAAAAGGGTAAGGAGCTTGAGGAGTACGTCACCATTAAGCATCAGGACCGTTTTTATGAGATTGTAAGCCCCTCGGCCTATAAGAAATTTTTTACGATAAAGCCCGCTTTTCTTAAAAATTTTGCCAAATATATAGACCGTGATTTTTTCTGTGACGGCAGCCGCGAGGAGCTGGCAGAGTTCCTTAAAAACAACGAGGAATTTATGATAAAGCCTCTGGACGGTCTGGGCGGCCGTGGGGTTGAGAAAATGACCCGTGAGCAGGCGGGGGACCCCGATGAATTCTACGATAAGCTTTTAAACGAAAGACTTTTCGTGGAGGCCTGCGTTACCCAGCACAGTGATATAAACCGCCTTTGCTCGGCCAGCGTTAATACCATTCGTGTTATGACCTTTTCCTACGGCGGAAAATCGGAGATTTTATACGCCGCTATGCGTATCGGCAACGGCGTAAACCATTGTGATAATTTCCACCAGGGTGGTATGGGCTGTTCGCTGGATGTTGACAGCGGCACCCTCTACGGTAAGGCCGTGGATAAGGACCTTAACGAATTTGAATGTCATCCCGCATCGGGGGTAAAATTTGACGGCTTTAAAATCCCGAATTGGGATAAAGCGAAGGAAATGGTGCTGGAAGCCGCCCTGGTGAACGATAAAATTCATCTTGTGGGCTGGGACGTGGCTATCACCCCCGACGGGGCCACCTTTATTGAGGGCAACCGCCGCCCAGGCTTTGACCTGGTGCAGGTGCTGTCGGAGTGCGGCCGCAAGGATATAATGCGCCACTGCCTCGACATTATAAACAAGGCCGAAGGAACGAAATACAGAATTTAAAAAAAGACCTCTTTGAGGTCTTTTTTTTTAATGCAAAGTGCAAAGTGCAGAATGCAAAATTAATGAGTGACTTCGTCACCTTTATA
>JAGAPN010000015.1 GCA_017623235.1 Clostridia bacterium
GCAAACGAGGTCGGTGTTAAGAGCCTCTAAGAGGGTCTTTCCGGGGAGGATCTCAGCGGCCATAGCTGCGGAATGGGTCATACCCGAGCAACCGATGGTCTCAACGAGAGCCTCTTCGATAATTCCGTTCTTAACGTTGAGTGAAAGCTTGCAGGCGCCCTGCTGGGGTGCGCACCAGCCCACGCCGTGGGTGTAAGCGGAAATGTCGGTAATTTCTTTTGCCTGTACCCATCTGCCTTCTTCCGGAATGGGAGCGGGACCGTGATGAGGACCCTTGGCAACGGTACACATGTTCTGAACTTCTACTGAATAATTCATTATGTAGATTTCTCCTTTCGCATTATAAGTCAATTTCACTTGACCATACAAATTGATTATAACAAAAAACAGATTAAATTACAAGAGAAAACCGACCAAATTCGATATTTTTTTAACAAGGTTGCATAACTTCGGAAATTATGGTATATTTTCAGTATAAAATACATAATATAAAAGGCGATGATTACGATTTACAAGACTATTGACCCCAAGAATATAAAAGACAATTTAATAGACTGCTTTGCCAACGAATGGGCCCTTATTACCGCAGGCGTGGAGGGTGATTTTAATACTATGACCGCCTCCTGGGGCTTTGCGGGAGAGATGTGGGGCGCCGACAGCCTGGCTGTGGTTATCCGTCCCCAGCGGTACACTATGGAGTTTATTGAGAAAAACGATTATTTTACGGTATCCTTCTGCGGAAAGAACAGGTCCATTCACAAGGTAACCGGCTCCAAGTCGGGCAGGGACTGCGATAAGGTACTTGAAGCCGGGCTTACCCCCATTGAGAACGATAAGTACGTATATTTTAAAGAGGCCAGGCTGGTGCTGGTGGTAAGAACGCAGTTTGTCCAGCAGATGAGGGCCGAGGCCTTTACCGATAAGGCGGTACTTGATAAATGGTACCCCGATAAGGATTACCACAATATGATAATAGGAAAGATTGAAAAGGTGCTTGTATCCGATTAATGCAGAGTGCAAGCACCCCTACAGAAAAAGACCTTCCCGGTGGGAAGGTCTTTTTTATTTAATTATTCTTCTTTTTCTTCTTTGCGAAGAGGATGATGAAGACTACGGCTGCTGCCGCAAGAACTGCGACACCGCCGATTATAATCCAGAGCCAGCCACCGAAGGAGCCTGCATCTGCATCTGCATCGGTATCCTTATCGGGCTGCTGGGTGTTGCCTGCAGAGGGGTTCTTTACCTTAATCAAGGCATCGTCTGCACCTGTGTCGGCAACGCTGGTTATACCCTCGGTCTCGGCGGCGAAAAGGCCTGCCGAGAGGCGGATACAGTCATGGTCGATGTAGTAGAGTTTCTCGGTTTCGGTTGCGAAATCCACGATAGCCGCACCTGCCAGGGTTGTGGTAACGGTAAGTGTGTTTTCTCCCTCTACAACGTCAATGTAGATAACACGGTTAATAATGGCGTTACCCAAAGAACTGGGATAGAAATCCAGCTTTTGTGCCTTGCCGCTGTTGGTGCGGTAAGCCATGGTAATGGGACCTGCCTTCTTAAGCTCGTCAAGGGTAAAGCCCAAGGCGCCGCCACGGAACTGAACGGTTACGGGGTAGGTGCCTGCCTTTTCGGCGTTGAAGGTATAGGTAACGTGAGCCACGTTATCAAGGCTATCCATATTAATACGCTCAAAGGTGATGTTGTTATCTGCTATATCACCGTAGGCTGCACTACCGATATGAGCGCCGCCCGAGGAGGTGGAGTTTGCAGCACGGCTGTAGTAGTCGTACTCGGCATTTTCGGCCTCCATAGGCTTGCCGAAGACCTTCTTGAAGGACAGCTTATCGGCGCCCTGCTTTTCAATCTGGATGTAGTCGAAGTCCATCCAAACGTCGCCGTCGGGCTTAACCGAGTCGCCTGTGAAGAAGGTTATTCTAACCTCGTTTCTGCCCTTAGCTAAAGGCAGGATAACGGGCAGACGGGCCTCTAACTGACGGATATGGAATACCGACTGGTTGAAGGCCATACGGGTATTGCCAACCTCTACCACGACGTAGGCGTTCTGAATATTCTTGTCGCCATCTGCCGAGCCGCTCTTCTGATGCTTAAAGCCGATAAGAGCCTCATACTCGCCCTTTTCACCGGCTTCGATAACGAAGGAAACGAAGGGGGTCTTGGTGAAGTCGATACCGTTCTTTAAGATATCGTCAACCTTCTGGGCGTTACGCACCTGGGCGCCGCCTGCATAGCCGGTGCCCGAGTAGCCTGTCTTCTCAACAGGGCGGGCAAGGTTAGCCAGAGCGTAATCCTCAAGCTCGTACTTGGTGGACCAGTCGGAGGTAACGGTGATGCCGCCACTCATAGATACCGAGAAGAAGTCGAGATAGCTGTAACCATAGGTTTCGGCCTGCTGCTTGGTTTCGGGCAGAGGAACGGTAATGATTACGGTATGCTTACCTGCGGTGAGGTAGCGGGAAGCGTTTACCTTCTCCTTGCCGAGGCTGCGGAAGTAAAGGGTATCCTGCTGACCGTCAACAATGATAGCCTGGGAGAGGATGCCGCCCTTGCCTACGTTGTCAGCGTTGGTAAGGTCGTCAGCCTGGCTGTTAACGGTAATATCATAGTAGCCGTTAGCGGGAACGTCAATAGTAAACTGAATGTGAGGAATGTGGCGCAGGGTGGTAGCGTTAATATCCTCAAGGGAGAGCTTATTCTCCATTACGTACTGGTTGGTATCCTTACCAAGACCTGTATCGTTGGGGGTAAAGAGGTTTGCGAAAAGCTTATCGGTATCGTTGGCCTTAAGCAGGTAGGGGTCGGCCTTTTTAACCTGGGTCAGACGGGAATCTATATCCAGGTAGTCCTGGTTGAGCCAGCAATATGCGCCCTTGTAGGCATCGTCCTCATAGGGTGCGGAGCGGGTATCCAGCTTCCAGGCCTGCTGGTCACGGGTAAGACCGATACAGCGGATAACGTTAACGCCCTTCTTCAGGCTAACGGTAAGCTCTGCGCCGTAGGAATCGCTGAGATTACCCTCATTTACAGCCTTGTATATATCGTCGTTTACCAGAACGGTAGTATACATATTTTCGGTAAGCAGTTCCTTCTTGGAAGCGCCTGCAAACATACCTACCCTTATTCTGTAGTCGCCGTCAACGGGGGCGGTTACCTCATACTGAACGTAGGGGGTGTTGGTCTTATCGAGGAATACTGCAATTTCGTCATAGGTCTGGGCCATCTTGCTGTTGGAGGCGCCTGTGACAACCTTGCCTGCAGAGGCATTGGCCTGTTCCTCAAGCTTACCGTAAACGTTAGAGAGGTTGGCGTCCTCGGCCTCGATACGGGTGCCGTCAAACTCGGCCTCCTTTTCTACCTCATCTAAGGTAAGTCCCTTTACGGGGGTAAGACCTGCGCCCAGCTCAACCCTGAAATGGTTGGTCCAGTTGTAGGTGTAATTATCAGCCTCGGCGGCATTCTTGGGCAGGATAGAGGTGAAAACAAGAATATGCTCGCCCTTGGTAAGGAACATAGAGGCGTCTATCTTGGTTTCGCCGCTCTTAATGGTGAATTCCTCGGTGTAAACAACACCGTCTACCATTACGCCGATGGCCTTATTCTGGGCGGTTTCATACCAGCTGGAGAGGGTGGCCATAATGTCGTAATAGCCGTCGTCTGCGGCCTTGACCTTTACAGCGTAGTAGGGGAACTTGGAGATAGTTTCAGCGCTGATATCCGCAATAGAGAGCTTGTTGCGCTTTGCGGTGTAGTAGTTATCGTTACCCAGATATTTTGCGGTAACAACGTCGCCGTTATTATCCTCACGGTAGGAATAGAGATTCCACTCGGCATAATCTTCATCATAGGCGTCAACAACGGTTATCTCGCAGGCCTCTATAGTCAGGCCGTCCTGTACGGTGAGATAGTCGTAGTTGAGCCAGCACCACTTTTTAAGGGCCTCGTTCTTATAGCCCTCCTGGTCGGTAGTAAAGCCTACCAGCTTAATGGCGTTGGCGCCCTGCTTAAGGTTAAGGGTAATAACGGTTTCGGAGGTGAAATTGAAGTCCCTCATATCGAATACTGCCTTAACGGGGGCGTCGTTATTAACGATAACGGTAGCGTAGGCATCCTCGGTAAGGTATTCCCTGTTCATTGCGCCTACTATCATACCAACGGCAATTTTATACTGACCGTCGGCAGGGGCTATAACGTTGTACTGAATATAGGGGCTGGTAACCTTATTAAGGCCGTTGTTCTTAATATCCTCAAAGGATTGGGTCATAGCCGATACGGCGCCGCTGCTGGGAGATACGGTCTCTCCGCCGGAGGGATAGCCGTCGGTACCGATTTTACCGTAAAGATTCTTATAAACCTTGTCGTCCTCGGCCTCAACACGGGTACCTGCCATATCATCGTTTACCTGGATATCAGACAGCTTAATGCCTGCAACGGGGGTAAGACCGCCGCCCAGGTCAACCGATTTGAAATCGGCCCAGCCGCTGCCGTAATTATAGGTTTTGGCGGCGGTGTAATCTATAGGCATAGGATAGGAGAAGGCAATTGCGTTCTCTCCTGCCTTAAGGTAGCAGGTAGCGTTTACCTTATCGCTGCTGTCGGTAGCGGCGGTAACGACCTGCTTTTTGCCGTTTACTATCATTACGTGGCTGGCCACCTTGTTGGTATCGCTGGCCGAGTTATTAAAGGAAAGGCTGTAATAACCGTCGGAGGGAGCGTTTACCTTAAAGGCAAAGTAGGGTATTCTGTAGATATTCGTTGCATCAAATATCTCGGCAGAGCCCTTGACGTTGGTAAGACCCAGGCCGTAGCTACCGTTACCCAGGGTGTCGCCGTTATCCTTAATAAGGTTAATGGCAACGTAGGTCTGGTCGCCTGCCTTCATATTAGTATATGTATTAGGAGCGACGGTAAGGGCCTTTTCTACGTCAAGGTAGTCGTGCTGACACCAGGTCCACTTTTTGTTTGTATCATTATCGTGGGCGGTCTGGCCCTTTAAGATACCTGTAACGCGGATAACGTTGCGACCCCTTTTAAGGGCAACGGTCAGGGCAGACTCCTGCACCTTATTCCAGTTAGCGCTGGTGTAATTTGCCTTATAGGCCTTGTAGTCGGCGCCGCCGTTTACGGCAACACCCACGTAGGTATCCCCGCCGGGATTGGTGCCGCCCATATTCATACCGACCTTAATTTTATAATTGCCGTCGGCAGGGGCGTCAACGTAGTACTCTATATAAGAGGTAAGGTTTTTATCAAGATATTTTTCTAAATCGGCAAAGGTCTGAAGCTGCTTGGAGGTGGAAGCGCCCTCACGCAGCTTACCGCCGGAGAATTTTGCATCGGAAGAAACAGTATCATAAATATTAGATACCGAATCCTCGGCCTGAATACGGGTATAACCATCTATCAGGGTAGCAATTTCAGAAAGCTGAAGGTCGCCGCCGTTTATGAAGTTGACCTTTGCAAGGCCGCCGCCCAGACGGATATTTTTCATATCCTGCCAAGAGTAGGTGTAGCTCTGGGCCTCGGCTTCGGTGGCGGGCATCTGAACGGTAACGGCAATTACGTGCTCACCCTTTGTAAGGTAGGTGGACACATCGGCATAGGCGGTACCGCTTTGAGCCTTGAACTTATGAACAGATATAGCGCCGTCTACGATAAGACCCATTGTGGTATCACGATTACCGTCAACGCCTGTCTGTACGGCAATGGGATAGTATCCGTCGGCAGGAGCGCTGACCCGCATAGCAAAATAGGGCACGGTGGCGATATTTGCGGCGGTTATCTTTTCAAGAGAAAGCTTGGTGGTGGCAATACGGTCGGGATACTCGGCGCTGTGGTTATACTGAGCGCTGCCAACCTGTGCTGCCTGCAGGGTATATCTGTTAACTGCAACGTACAGACCGTTAGTGGTATTGCTGGAATCGGTGCCGAGCACAAGGGTGGTGCCCTCTCCGCTTACTGCGGTAAGGTCGGAATCAATGTCCAGATAGTCGTGCTGCATCCAATACCATCTGCTGTCAACGTTATTCTTCTGATAAGCCTGCTGGTCGGTGGTAAAGTGGGTGGTACGGATAACGTTACGACCCTTTTTAAGCTCTACGGTAACGGGAATTTCCTGTACTCCGCCACCAACCTTATCAAGAGGCATTACTGCCTTATAGAGGTTGCCGTCGTTTACTATAACGGTGGACCAGGGAGCCTCGGTAAGGTTCATAGTACCCGAGCGTCCTACCAGGAAGCCGACCTTAAGGTCATATTCCCCTGCGGCAGGGGCGTCAACTACGTACTCAACGTAGGCCATACCCTTATTGTTAGCCCCCATCTGACCTGCGTGAAGCCAGGTCTTAAGGTCGCTGAAGCTCTGGGTCTGGTTTGCGGTCTGGCCGCCGTCGAGAATCTTACCCGACTTGGCGTTACCGGTTTCCTCGGTCTTCCAGCCGGAATAATACTGGTCCTCTGCCTCCATACGGGTGTAGGAATCAGCAAGGGTGAAGATTCCGATAGGAAGCACACCTAAAAGCAGAACGAAAGAAAGAATAAAGGCTAATGATTTACGCATCTTCATATAATATATAACCTCACTTTCTTAAAGATTTCCGTCCCAGGCAAGGGTAAGGGCGGTACGGGTATCCATAGTGAATTCGATTACCTTGTCGCCGACAACGACCTTGCAAAGCTCGGCGTCCTTGCGGCTCTTATTAGTGAAAACGGCAGCCATAGAGCCGTTTTTGTTAAGAGCGGCAACGTTTACAAGGTTATATTCGGTATCAACACCTGTATCGGTAGAATCTACACGAACGGCGCCGTCCTGCATAAACTTGCTGAAGTGAGCAAGGGCAAAATAGTCGGGGTCATAGGTGATGGTCTTGGTTTCGGTGTTACAGGTAATAAGGGCTGAACAATGGATGTTTATATCATTATAGGTGGGGCCGCCGTTGTGGTCCAGGGCCAGGTTCCAGTTAATCCAGCCGCTGGAGCCGCTGCGAAGTCCACGGATAACCTTGTTGGTAATGTTGGTTACCATTGTTCTGGGTGCGCCACGGCTTGAGGAAGCCTCGGTAACCATCATATATTTATCGGGGAAGTTTTCGTAGGTGGTTACCATTTCCTCGGGCTCGCCCTCATACCAGTGGTATGCGGCGCCGTCAACGTACTCCATAGAGCCTGCCATAATAGACTCTATCTCACTGCGGTAGCCGAAATTGTGGTCACCTGCCAAAAGCTTAACGTCGCCAAGTCCTGCATCATCAAGTCTGGGTCCTAAATAGTCGTTTATCCAGTTGGACATAACCTCCCAATTCCAGATCATACTGGGCCAGGGGGTAGAGGCGAACTGCTCGTTCTGGGCGGTGAAGGCAAATACGTTAACCCCTGCATCCTGATAGGACTTAATAGATTTAACAAGATAGTCGGCATATACGCCGTAGCACTCACGGCGGAGGCGGTTGTCTGCCTTATTCCAAGCCCAGGTAGTTCTCATCCAGAGAGGTGGTGACCAAGGGGACAGAATTACCTTAATGTCGGGGTTAATTTCCATAGCCTTCTTGGTAAGGGGAACAATCTGTTTTAAATCGTGAGAGAAGTCAAATTTCTCAAGATTGTAGTCCTCCTCGCCCTGAGGAAGGTCGTTATAGGTATAGTATTCGGGAGCAAAGTCGGAGGAGCCCAGACAGTTACGGATGTAGGAGAGGCCTATACCCTGCTCATCGTCAAAGAGGCGGAGGTATGCTTCGTCCAGCTGTTCCTTAGGCATCTGGCTCATAACGATGGCGGCGGTGTCGGTAATGGAGGCACCGAAGCCGTCAATGGTCTGATATGTTTTGGTGGGGTCGATTTCAATAATCTTGCCGGATGATTTATCAAGCTCGGATACCGAATAGACCTTAAAGAAGCCCTCGGGAGCCTGGATAAACATACCGTTTCCGTCGGTAAGGTAGGCAACGGGGTCGCTGCCGAGACCCAGGGTAGCGGTTGCCCCTGTACCTGCAGGGTCAGAGGAGGCGTCGCCGGAGGATGCAGCTCCGCCACCGCAGGCGGTAAGGCTAAAGAGCATTGTAAGCGCTAACAGGATGCAAATTGCTTTTCTTATTCGCATTTGCTTTTCTCCTTCCTAAAAGGTAGTTTATTTCTTTTCGCCGGGATGGGAGGCATAGAACTCATCCAGATACTTGGTCAGCTTCTTCTGGAAGTTGGACCAGGTATCTCCTGCGGCGATGTTACACTTTTTCTCAAAGTCGGCTGCCAGAGAGTAGGGGTCGCTTCCCTTCTTTATCTGGGACTCTACCTGGTCCAGGTAGGTGGTTACGTCGTTCCAGAAGTTGGGGATAAGCTTATTAGCGTCGGCTATAAAGATTTTCTCGGGGTCCTCGGAAATGGTTTCAAGGCACCATACAAGACCTTCGGGAGCATAGCCGCTCTGTGCATAGTACTTAAGTACCTCGGGGTCTGCAGAGGAGGGGGTATAAACCAGGTAGGTTTCAAGGTTTGCCTTACAGTAGTCGATACGGCCCTTGCAGGCTTCCTCGTCATAGCTTAAGAACTTAACCAGCTCGTAGGCGGCCTGCGCCTTCTCCTCGGGACAGCTGGAAACGATGAACACGTAGTCTACGTGGGTCTGAATACGCTGGTCAAGGCCCTCTGCGGTGGGTACGGGATAGAGGTCCCACTCAAAGTTGAAGCCCTTGTGCATCCAGGAGGTCTGCCAGGAGTTGTGGTTACCGAAAAGCACCTTACCCTGTACCAAAGCGTCGGCAGAGCCGCCGAACTTAAGGTCATAAGCATCGGCTATTCCCTGGTTACGCTTGGAGGACTCCTTCAGCTCGTCGGATACAAGACCGGGAACTGCGCGAAGCTCTTCCACAAGTGCCTGTGACTTGGCCCAGGCGCCGTTGGTGAAGTTAAACTGATTGGTTTCAAAGTTGTAGCCGTACATCTGAAGGGGCTCCTCCAGCAGGCCGCCCATAAGCTTGGTTGCAAGCTCGTGGGTGTTGTCGCCGCCGTATACGTAGTTGATACCCGAGTACTGGCTGGTGGTTGCCTTCTTACAAAGGTCCATAAACTCCTCAATGGTCCACTCATAACCGGGGTCGTCGAGGTTTAAGGTGTCAAAGAGGTCTACGTTTACCTGAATGGTATTGAACTGTACACGCCAGGGCAGCGCATAGAGGTGACCGTTGTAGGTGTAGTTGTTAACGCCTGCCTGGAGAGCGTTCTCCTTATCGGGGTCGTTGGCATATAGATTATCCAGAGGATAGGCCAGACCCTGGCTGAGTATGTAAGCAAAATTCTCAACACCGAAGGCTACGTCGGGAAGGTCGCCTGCAGCAGAAAGCTTACTAAGGGCCGTGGGGGTTTCGCCTACGCCCGAATCGGAATCCATAATCTCTACCCTGATTTCGGGGTGCGCCTTTTCGAATATAGGCAGGATAGACTCTATTTCTTCCTTTGCATCGTAGTTTAAGAGCAGACGGATTACGGTCTGGTCCTCAGGGTCTACCTTTCCGCTGTCACCGCAGCCCGCCATAAGGCCTGCCGCCATTACTACTGCCAGCAGAAGAGCAAGTATTTTTGTTGCAAATGTCCTTTTCATAATATCTTCTCCTTAACACATAAAGTCGTTTAGGGTACAAGAAACGACTATACGTCTATTTTGACATTTTCAGTATACTAAAATACCGCGCCTTTGGGAATTAGTAATAATATTTAAATTGTTAGAAATAATATTTATTTTTTCATTATTTGAAAAAAATAGAGGTAAAATTATGGAAATTAATAATTATTTTCAACTTTTCTTCTTACCACATCTTACTTTTTTTAAACATTTTTTAAAAACTATTATAAAGTTTGCACAACAACTCACTTTTTTTTAAAACAAAAAAGCCCCTTTTTTGAGCAAAAAGGGGCTTTTTGTTAGAAAAACTATTCAGTCGGGTATCTGTCGGCCAGATTTTTACGATATTGAAGGGGCGATTGGCCGCATCTTTTCTTAAACATATAGGAAAAGTAGTGCTGATCCTCATAACCGATGGTAGAGGCGATCTCTTTTATTGACATCTGGGTATTCTTCAGCAGGTTTTGCGCCGTGAATATTTTTTGCTGAATCTGATACTCATAGGGAGTAACGCCAAAGTGATGGGCAAATTTTTTAATGCAATAATCCTTCGAACGGAAAATAACGTCGGCAAGCTCCTCGTTACTAACAATTCTGCGGGGATTCATAGCGATATATTCAATCAGCTTGTTCATTTCCTCTTGCTTGCCGCCCGACAGGCGGTGGGAATCACTTAGTTTCTGATATTTTGATAGCTTGATAATCGTTTCCAGGAACATAATCGAAGCCTTGTCAAACCTATCGGATTGAGGAATGGTGTAGTCGGACACTACATCAAGCATTTTTCTGAAATTTTCTTCTATATCGCATCCGCTGATAACAATGTTTTCTCCCAGGCCGTACTCGGCAAGCACCTTTTCGGCAAAGGAGCCTCTGATGTTGAAGAATATTTTCGTCCAAGGCTTTTTGGCGTCGCTCCAATAGGTGTGAGCGGTTTTTTGACGCAGGATATATACGTCCCCTTCGGAGGCGGTATATTCTACACCGTCCACCGTAAGGTAACCGTGACCCTCAACAATATATTCAAAAACCGTTTCTGTACTGCATTTACGGCGCATTATGTAGCTGCCGTCGCAGTAGGATATGCCTGCCATTTCAAGATAAAACGGGGTCTTTGTCTGGGGAGTATAAAAGTGAACTATACTTTCTCGCATAGTCGGCCTCCTCTTTTTTAATATTACTCGAGAATGTTGGTAGTAATATAATCAACGCCGCAGTCTATTACCCTTTCGGCGTCCTCTATGGTGTTAACGGTCCAACAGTTGACCTCTATACCGTTTGCGTGGCATTTGTCAACCAATTCCTTGGTTATGGCCGGGAAACCGATATCAAGGTCAAACCTATGCTCAACGAGGCGGGGAATAAGATTTTCGTCCGACGCATCCCAGGTAAGGAACTGACATACGCTGTCGGGGAAGATTTCACGAACGTAGACAAGGGCATCAAAGTTGAAGGCTATAAATACGGTTTTATCAAGATGACCCGATTTTTCAACTATTTTGCAGATTTCGGCAACCTCTTCACGGGAGGGAGCATTCTTTATCTCAAAAACTGCTACCTTATCATAATGCTTACAAATGGCAAAATACTCTTTGGGGTCGGCAACTCTATAATCGGTCCTGTTGGGGTCCAGCTGCACCGAGCGCACCAGATCATAGGGGGTTTCGGGAATTTTTACGGTATAGCCCCCCGCAATACGGGAGGTGTTATCATCGTGAAAAAGCACGAATTTACCGTCCAAGGTATTGCGAATATCGGTTTCAATACCGAAATAGCTACGGTTACCCGCCGCAACAAAGGCAGTATTGGTATTCTCCATTTCGAGTCCCGAAAGGCCACGGTGAGCAACGATTTTCACATTTCCTTTGTTAGGAATTTTAATAGTATCTGCCATAATCATTACCTTCTTTTATTTTATTTGATTTATAATGGCTCCGCAATCATCGAGAATGATGTCGGGAGTAACGTCGGAGGTTTTGAGGTCGTCCATAGTTGCCTCACCCGAAAGCACGAGAACGCTGACGGCCCCTGCGTTTACGCCGCTTTTAACGTCGGTATAAAGGCGGTCACCGATAACGGCGGTTTCCTCCCTTTTATAGCCTGTACGCTCCATTGCCAGCAGGGGCATCAGAGGCTCGGGCTTGCCGATAACTACCGGGCGTTTTTTGACGCTGTTATAAAGCATATCTATAAAGCTTCCGCAGTCGGGCACGCTGCCAAACTCCGTAGGACAAACATAATCGGGATTGGTAGCGATATAAGGCACATCACGGGATAAAAGAATTTTGCAGATATCCTCAAGCTTTTTAAAGGTCAGCTCCTGGTCGTTACCCAGAACGATACACTCTACCTCGTCAAGATTTTCAGTAACGGTAAAGCCCTCGGTTTCCAGCTCCTTAACCAGGGAGCGTGTACCGCAGACGTAAAGCTTGGCATCGGGGTGATGCTTTTTAAGATAATAAGCGGTGGCCTGGGAGGAGGTTATAAAATCCTCTCGTTGGGCGGGAATACCCAGCTTTTCAAGCTTTTTTATATAGTCGGCAACGCTCTTGGAGGAGTTATTGGTCATAAACATATAACGCCTGCCCGTGGCTTTTATGGTAGCCAGCAGTTCTTTGGTGAAATCGTAAAGACGATTACCAAGGTAAAGGGTGCCGTCCATATCAAAAAGATACAGGTTAATATCCTTAAACTTAGATACGTCCATACCTATTTTATCTCCTTGGTGGCAATTACCCTGGTGCCGAAGACGTCATCACAAAGCACGTCACCGATAGAAACGGGGGCCTCTACGGTAGTGGAACGGATAATAGCCATTACGTCGAAGATTTTATCCTTAGGGATAGGATTTTCGGTTTTGCAGGATACCATAGTATCCTCACGGTTGGTAACTCGAACAATAGAGGTGACGGTGCGGACGGGGTTGGTACACTCGTCTATAGCATACTGCTCGCCCTTGGGGCAGGTGTGTCCCGTTACCTTAACCTCATTTCCATTTATCTCGGCCACAAGAGAGCAGCCTCTGGGGCATATAATACAGGTTAAATTTCTGGTCATTACAGTTCCTCCAACGATACGGTGATTTCACCCGAAGCCAGGGCCAGCTTTTCGGCAGGAATATTGATTTTCTCCATTTCACCGGGGACGGCCTTAAGACGGACGGCGGTGGCCAGCACCTGATCTCCCGATTTTACGGTAAAGCGCACCTTACCGTAGGGATTGGCCACTCTGAGGAAGAGAGAAACGGGCTTATCGGACAGGGCGCTGACGGTCTGGGGCAGAACGTAGCGCACACCGTAGCCTGCCTTTGTAGACACGGTAGCCTTCTTATCCAGCTCGCCCTTAAGGTATGCGGCGGCGCCGTTACCTGCAATTTCAGCCTCGTCGGAAACGTAGTCAACCAGGTCGTGAACCTGAAGCACGTTACCGCAGGCAAAGATGCCGGGAATGGCGGTCTGACGGTTTTCGTCCACAAGAGCGCCGTTGGTTACGGGGTCTATGGGGATGCCTGCGGTACGGGTAAGCTCATTTTCGGGGATAAGGCCTACCGAAAGCAGCAGGGTATCACAGGGAATGTAGCGCTTGGTTTCCTCAATGGGTCTTCTGTCGGGGCCAACCTGGGCTATAGTTACGCCCTCAAGACGCTGTTTACCGTGAATTTCGGCAACGGTGGTGCTGAGATAAAGAGGAATATTATAATCCTCAAGACACTGAACGATATTACGGGTAAGACCGCCCGAATAGGGCATAATCTCGCAAACAGCCTCAACCTTTGCGCCCTCGAAGGACATACGGCGGGCCATAATAAGGCCGATATCACCCGAACCGAGGATAACAACACGCTTACCTACGGCATAGCCCTCGCAGTTAACCAGCTTCTGGGCGGTGCCTGCGCTGAAAATACCTGCGGGACGGGAGCCGCAGATATTAAGGGCGCCACGGCTTCTTTCTCTACAGCCCATAGCCAGAATTACTGCCTTGGCCTGAATTTTAAGAATACCCTCACGGTTGGTTGCAGTAACCACCTTATCGGCGGTAAGGTCGGTAACCATTGTTTCGGTGTAGACCTTTATTCCCCTTTCGTATACCTGCTTTGCAAAAACGTCGGCATACTCGGGGCCTGTAAGCTCACGACCCAACTTATGAAGGCCGAAGCCGTTATGTATACACTGACGGAGAATTCCGCCGATGGAGTCCTCACGGTCTAAAATTACGGTATCCTTGATACCTGCATCGTAGGCAGCAATAGCTGCAGCCATACCTGCGGGGCCTCCGCCGATGATTACTATATCATGATTTATCATTAGCTTTAACCCCCTTAAATCTTGCCTGTGGCAATATAAGAGCCTTCGCCCTTCTTGGTGACCTGCTCCATAGGAATACCCTGCTCTTTAGCAATAAGCTTCATAACGTAGGGTGAGCAGAAACCACCCTGGCAACGGCCCATTCCTGCACGGGTGCGACGCTTTACAGAATCCACGTCAAGAGCCTTGGGATTTCTTCTGATAGCGTCGAGAATTTCACCCTCGCTGATGGTTTCACAGCGGCAGATTATCTTACCGTAGGCAGGATTTGCCTTAATATAGGCATCCTTTTCCTCGTCGTTCATTTCACGGAAGGCGTGGGTATTGACCCTTGTGCCGTCCCAGTTATCCTTGGCATCAAGCGCCAGGCCGATATCCTCAAGGATACCTACCACGTAGCGGGCGATAGCCACACAGGAAGTAAGACCGGGAGAATCAATAGCGGCAACGTTAACAAGGCCGTCCACCTTCTTTGAGGCTTCGATTATAAAGTCACCGTTTTTCTCGGAAGAACGAACACCTGCAAAGGAGGTGATAACCTGGCGGAACTGTACCGAAGGCACACTCTTTGCGGCGAACTTAATAACGGTATCTACACCGTTCTGGGTGATTTCGGTGTTTTCAGCGGTTTCAACCACGGCGGCGGTGGGGCCTGTAAGCAGGTTGCCGTCGGCGGTGGGGCTTACCAATATACCCTTACCCTCAGGGGTGGGCACCTGGAAAATGGTGTGGGTAACGGTTTCGCCCTCGGTTTTATCCAGCAGGAGATACTCACCTGCTCTGGGGATGATATTAAAGCTGCAATCCCCTGCCTTGGCGGCAATTTCATCCGAATAGCAGCCTGCGCAGTTAATGAAATATCTGCCCTGAACCGTTTCACCCTTGTAGGAGGTAACGGTAAAGAGGTCGGTTTTCTCTATATCGGTTATCTCAAAATTACGCTTAAGCTCCACCCCGTTATCCATAGCGTTGCCTATGGCAGAAAGGGTGAGCTGGTAGGGGCAGACGATACCTGCCGAGGGAATATGTAAAGCCAGGGTACAGGCCTCGGACAGGCGGGGCTCGATTTTTCTTGCCTCGTCACCCGAAAGCTTTTCCATACCCTTAACGCCGTTAATAAGGCCACGCTCATAAAGCTCGTGAACGGCAGGCTCCTCCGAGGCGCCAAAGGCGCAAACCAGCGAGCCGTTTTTCTTATAAGGCACGTTAAGCTGGTCGGCGGCCTCGTAAAGCATTTCCACGCCTGCCACGTTCAGCTTGGCCTTTAAGGTGTCGGGCTCGGGGTCAAAGCCGCCGTGAACGATGCCGCTGTTGGCCTTGGATGCACCCATAGCCACGTCGTTTTCCTTTTCAAGTATGCAGACCGAAAGCTTATATTTAGAAAGCTCTCGGGCTACCATTCCGCCGACAACACCTGCGCCGGCGATAAGAACGTCGTAAATCATAATTCTCTCCTCAGGTTAAAGTTTTTCTATGTTTTTTATATCCTTATGCTCCATCATAGCGCAGATAAGACCGGTTATAACCTCTTCGGTGGTTTTTGCGAGGGTTACCTTAAAGCAGTCCTCGTCTATTGTCTCTATCTGGGTTATATCGCACTCATTTTCAGAAATGCAGTGGGTGATGGTTTGAAAGCTCTGACGGTTTTTCACCGTGATTTTAAGTGTAAATACTCTCTTATCGCTTTTGTTCTGAAGCCTGTTGCCGAGGGGGCGCAGGGCCAGCATTGCCATAAGCATAAGGACGGTCATCGTAGCCGAAATAAAGTAATAACCAAGGCCGGTAGCAAGACCTACTGCGGCAGTAGTCCAAAGACCTGCGGCGGTGGTAAGGCCCTTTACCTTATTGCCGTTTACCATAATACAGCCGGCGCCCAAAAAGCCTATACCGCTGATTACCTGTGCGCCGAAACGGCTGATATCTGTAGTGTATCCGCCCCTCACCAGCACGTCACTTAGCAGGGTGATACCCGCAGCTCCCAGGCAAACCAGAATATGGGTGCGAAGACCTGCATCGTGCTTGGTACCCGACCTTTCAATGCCTATTATACCGCCAAGAATAACGGCCACCGTAAGGCGAAGAAGTATTTCAAGATAATAAGTATAATCTGTCATAAATACCACATATCCTTTCTACCTGTTGAAACGGCAACTGCGCCACAGGAGAGGGCGGCAGTAACCTCTGCTTTAGTTTCTATTAGTCCACCTGCAATTACAGGAATGGTACCATCGGAAAACCTGGTTATAATCTTTTCAATTACGCCGGGCATAATTTCAATGAAATCCGGATTAGAGTTTCTTACCAGGTCGTCGATACCCGCAACGCCCTGGGAATCCAGAGCAAAAAATCGCTGTACCGTAATAAGGCCCATTTCCTTGGCGTTTCTTACCAGGTTGCCACGGGTGGTGATGATTCCGTCTACGCCGCAGGCGGCAAGATACTCAACCCCCGCCTTATCCTTGCCGATACCCTCGGCCAAATCAAGATGAACCAGCACCTTTTTATCTGCATCGCGGGCGTCCTTTATATGCTGGGCAATGGTAAGAACATTTGCCTTAAGGCAGAAAATAATTTTTGCGGGGGAGGCTATTGCGGCTGACCATTGGGCATCCTGAATAGCGGCTATTACGGGACATTCCTCTAAAAGGTCAATTAGCTTGTTTGACTGCATAGTTTTATCTCCTACAAAAAATAAAGGACGCAATAAAGCCCAATAACCCCTTGGACTTTTTTGCATCTCTTCTCTCCAAATAATTCTACAATATAAAACTGTCCTTGTCAAGCACTAAAGTGACACTTCCTCAAAACCTTTTTCGGTCAGCACAAGGAAAGATTTAAAACCGCATTCCTTTAAAAATGAGAATGCACGGTCAAAATTGTAGCCTATTCGCTGTGCCGTGTGGGCATCACTGTTTATAACCACCCTTCCACCCAGCTCGTAAAGGGCCGAAAGCCACAGCCTTGCAGATTTCGAGGCCTCTTGCGGATTGTGGCGAAAAGTGTGCTGGGTATTCAGCTCAAAGGGCTTACCTGTTTTGGTCAAGGCTTCCAGCGTCTTATACATAGAGGTGGTATAACGAGGGTCGGTTTCATCAAAGAATTTGCCACCCGCATTAAACTTATTTACAAGGTCAAAATGACCGTAAAAGGTGATTTCATCGAAATCGGCGGCTTTTGCCATCATCTTATAATAATGGTCTGCAAAAGCGTAGGCATCACCGCCGTAAAACCTGTTGCAGCAGTCGACAAACACAGCCTCGCTGTGGTCTACCGAGATATATTCTCCGTCCATTAAAAGACTATGGCAGGAGCCGATAATATAGTCAAATGGGGTAAGGTCGTTATCGCTGAGCAGGTCAAATTCGGTGCCCAGCAGCACCCGGATTCTGTCCTTATACTTATCCTTTAAGGACATCACCTCGGCCACATACTGCTTCTGGGAATCGTGGCTCATATTCCAGGATTCGTCGTAGGCCAGATGAGAATGGGAAGAAAAGCCGTAGTATTCAAGGCCCTTATCAATAGCCGAAAGGAGCATTTCTTCAGGGCTGTTCTCCCCGTCGCAAAAGGCGGTATGGGTGTGATAATCACCTATAATCATTTGGTCATCTTCTCCTGCTTAACCTTGTGGTCAATAATATGACGGGAGGCCAGCTCCTTTTTAATATCATCCACCGAAATGCCCATTTCTACCATAAGCACCATTACGTGGTAGGCAAGGTCGGCAATTTCGTATACCGTTTCAGCCTTATCATCGGCCTTTCCTGCGATAATAACCTCGGTACACTCCTCCCCTACCTTTTTAAGAATTTTATCAATACCCTTTTCAAACAGGTAGGTAGTATAGGAGCCTTCGGGCTTGTCGGTCTTTCTGCCTACAAGCAGGTCGTAAAGACCCTCAATAGAGAAGGCGTGATTTTCTTCGCTTTCAAAGATAATATCATTAAAGCAGGAATCTGTACCGGTATGACAGGCAGGGCCCTCTTTATTGACGAGGACCGTCAGAGCATCGCCGTCACAGTCGGCTGTAATACTTACTATATGCTGGAAATTACCCGAGGTTTCCCCCTTTCTCCAAAGCTGCTGACGGGAGCGAGAGAAAAAGCAGGTTTTCTGCTCTTTAATGGAAATTTCCAGGCTTTCCCTATTCATATAGGCCAGGGTCAGCACTTTTTTGCTTGTGGCATCCACAACAATTGCAGGGATAAGTCCCTTTTCATCAAATTTAAGGCTGTCTATATCTAACATAATTATCTCCTTACGTTTATACCGTCTTTATAAAGCTCGTCCTTAAGGTCCTTTATACCGACCTCACCAAAATGGAAGATTGATGCGGCAAGGCCTGCATCTACCGCAGGCAGGGTATGAAAAAGGGTTTTAAAGTGGTCTATATTTCCTGCGCCGCCGGAGGCGATAACAGGAACCTTTACAACACTGCAAACCGCTTCCAGCATCGGGAGGTCAAAGCCGTTTTTAACCCCGTCGGTATCAATGGAATTAACCACAATTTCCCCTGCACCGTTTTCGGCGCCTCTTTTAATCCACTCGATAGCATCGATGCCTGTGTTTTCTCTGCCGCCCTTGGCAAAAAGGGTGAATTTGCCGTCTACCCTTTTAATATCGGCCGACAGCACAACGCACTGGTCACCATACTTTTTGGCAGCCTCGCCTATAAGAGAGGGATTTTTTATAGCGCCCGAATTAACACTAACCTTATCGGCGCCGCATTTAAGTACTCGGTCAAAATCCTCCAGAGTATTTATTCCCCCGCCAACGGTTAAAGGAATAAATATTTTAGAGGCCACCTCGGTCAGAATTTCGGTGAAAAGCCGTCTTCCGTCGCTGGAGGCTGTTATATCGTAGAAAACAAGCTCGTCTGCGCCGTTACGGCTGTAAAATTCGGCCAGCTTTACGGGGGAGGAAACGTCGGCCAGGCCTAAGAAGTTTACTCCCTTTACCACCCTGCCGTCTTTAACGTCGAGGCAGGGAATTATTCTTTTGGTTATCATTATTTTACCGCCTTTATTGCAGTTTTAAGGTCAATGTTGCCTGTATAAATGGCCTTGCCCAAAATGGCGCCGTAGATACCCATTTCATTCAGATTTTCCAGGTCGTTCATATCGGTAACGCCACCCGAGGCAATTATATCTATACTGAACTTTTCCGACAGCTTCTTATAAAGCTCCAAATTGGTGCCCTTCATTGCGCCGTCACGGCTGATATCGGTACAAATAACGGTTTTAATGCCAAGCTTTTGCACCCGCTGAAAGAACTGCTCGCCCGTTTCCTCGGTGGTATCGGTCCAGCCCTTGGTGGCAACGAAGCCGTCCTTTAAATCACAGCCAACGGCAATTTTTTCACCGTATTTCTTTGCAACCCTTTCCAAAAACTCGGGGTCGGTGGCTGCCGCGGTACCAAGTATTACACGGTATGCGCCTGCCTTTATGTATTTTTCAATAACCTCTTCACTGCGGATACCTCCGCCGATTTCGGCCTTAAGGCCTGACGCCTTAATTATCCCCTTAACCGTTTCGAAATTGGGGGTCTGACCTGATTTTGCTCCCTCTAAATCCACAAGATGGATATACTCGGCGCCGCAATCTCTGAAGTAGCAGGCCACCTTTTCGGGCCGGTCACAGTAAACGGTCATCTGATTATAATCGCCCTTATAAAGGCGGACGGCCTTACCGTCATATAGGTCTATTGCAGGAAATATGTTCATAAAAACTCCTAAATCTCGCAGAATGCTTTAAGAATAGACAGTCCCTTTTCACCGCTTTTTTCGGGATGGAACTGCACGCCGTAAACGTTACCCTTTTCGGCCGAGGCGGTAAGAATAGCGCCGTATTCGGTTTCGGAGGATACGAAATCTTTACAGTCGGTGGCATAATAAGAGTGAACAAAATACATATGGTCACCCTCGTTTAAATATTTGAAAATTTTGCTTTTCTCCTTGTTTTTAGGAAAAATAAGTCCGTTCCAGCCGATGTGGGGCACCTTTAAATCGTCGGGAACAACACGTTTCATAGGCACCACCGAACCGGGGATGAGTCCCAGCCCCTCATACTCGCCGTATTCGTAGCTTTTTTCAAAAAGCATCTGCATACCCAGGCATATACCAAGTAATGGCTTGCCCTTGGCGGTTTCCTCAAGTATTACCTTATCAAGGCCCGTTGCCCTTAACTTTTCGGCGGCATCACGAAAGGCGCCTACTCCCGGGAGTATAAGCTTTTCGGCTTTTCTTATTACCTCGGGGTCACCCGTAACTACGGTATCTGCCCCGATGCTTTTAAAGGAGGAGGAAAGGCTGAACAGGTTTCCTACCCCATAGTCAATTATTGCAATCATTAAAGAACTCCTTTGGTGGAGGGAATTTCGTTTTTATATTCAGGGTTAATGCTTACCGCCTTGGCCAGGGTCCTGCCCAGAGCCTTAAAGGTACCCTCAATTATATGGTGGGTGTTCTTGCCTGCCAGCTCCTTTATATGCAGGGTGATTCTTGCATTATTAGTGAAGGCTATCAAAAACTCCTCTACCAGCTCGGTATCAAAGTCCCCCACTCTGGGAGAGGGCAGGGGCAAATCAAGGCCAAGATAGCTTCTGCCCGAAATATCGGTAGCGCAAAGAATAAGGTTTTCGTCCTTTACCACTCCGTTTAATAGGTCGGCAGCGCAAAGAATAAGGGTTTCGTCCATAGGCAGTATAATATCACCGTAACGGGTGATGCCCTTCATATCCCCAAGGGCCTCCTTAAAGGCCATACCCAGGCATATACCGATATCCTCGGCCGAGTGATGAAAATCCACGTTTGTATCACCCTTACACAGCACCTCAAGGTCAAAGCGACCGTGACGGGCAAAAAGGGTCAGCATGTGGTCCATAAAACCGTTGCCCGAGTTTATCTCACTTTTACCCGTACCGTCCAGATTTAGAGTAAGGGCAATATCGGTTTCGTTGGTTTTTCTTTTGATTTCGGCTGTTCTCATTATTTCACCTCGGCCAGAATTTCATCGGTTTGTTGAAGGAGTATATCCATTTGTTCCTTTGTGCCGACGGTAATCCTGACGTAATTTTTTATCTTCTCGTTTTTAAAGTGACGTACCAGAACGCCCTTTGCTTTAAGGGCAAGATAATATTCCTCGCCGCCGATTTTATCCGAAGCTGCAAAAAGGAAATTAGCCTTGGAATCGGTCATATCAAAGCCTCGGGCTTTCAGCTCCGCCTTGGTGTATTCACGGACCTCGGCGGTGTTTTTATTGCAGGCCTTATAATACTCGGCATCCTCCAGGGAGGCGATGCCTGCCGCCATAGTAAGACGGTTGATATTATAAGGGTTGGTGGAGTATTTAATGGTGTTAAGGTCTGAAATTAAATCCTTATGGGCAATAGCAAAGCCAAGTCTGCCGCCGGCAAGACTGCGGGATTTAGAGTAGGTCATAACAACGATAAGGTTATTATACCTCCCGGTCAGCGGTACGCAGGACTCGGCGCCGAAATCCACGTAGGCTTCGTCGATGATAACAAGGTCATCGGGATTTGCCTTCAGAATTTCTTCCACCTCTGCCACCGATAGAGCAAGACCCGTAGGGGCATTGGGGTTGGCAATAACCACCGTTTTGCCCACACCGTAATAATCGGCAGGATTTACGCTAAAGTCATTATTTAAGGGAATTTTCTTATAATCTATTCCGTAAAGCTGGGCATAAACCTCATAAAAGCCGTAGCTGATTTCGGGGAAAACGGCCCCCTTATCCTTATCGCAAAAGGCCATAAATGAAAAATTTAAAATATCGTCCGAGCCGTTGGAGATAAAGACGTTTTCCTCCCCTACGTCATAGGCTTCGGCAAGCTTTTTTATAAGGGCCTTGCCTGTAGGGTCGGGATAAAGATTGAGCCTTTTTACCTCTTCGGTATTTACCGCCGCCAGCACCTTATCTGAAGGCGGGAAGGGTGACTCGTTGGTATTAAGCTTTACGTACTTCATATCGGTAGGCTGTTCGCCCGGAGTATAGGGGGTAAGGGCGGAAAACCTACTGCTTAAAAATCTGCTCACAAAAACGACCTCTTATTTCTTAAATCTTACTGTTGCGCTTCTGGCGTGGGCCGAAAGACCTTCCTTTTCGGCAAAGAAGGCCACCTTGTCTGCCACCTTCTCCAGAGCCTCGGGGGTGTAGTAGCTGTAGGCCGATTTTTTAACGAAATCGTCTACAGACAGGGGGCTGGAAAATTTGGCGGTGCCGCTGGTGGGAAGGGTATGATTAGTGCCCGAAAAATAGTCACCCAGGGCCTCGGGGTACATCTTGCCGAGGAAGATAGAGCCTGCGTTTTCTATAGCGTCAAGGTATTTAAAGGGCTCGTCAACACAGACCTCTAAATGCTCGGGGGCAATTTCGTTGCTTATCTCAATAGCCTGCTCTATAGAGTCGACGATAATGATTTTACCGTTATTGTCTATTGAGGTGCGGGCAATTTCCTCACGGGGAAGCAGGGCAACCTGGCGCTCCAGCTCGGCCTGAACGGCCTGGGCCAGCTCGCTGCTGTCGGTAACAAGCACCGCAGAGGCCAGCTTGTCGTGCTCAGCCTGGGAAAGCAGGTCGGCGGCAACAAATTCGGGATTGCAGGTGGAATCTGCTATAACTAAAATCTCGCTGGGACCTGCTATCATATCAATGGAAACAAGACCGTAAACCTGGCGCTTGGCCTCGGCAACAAATACGTTACCCGGACCCACGATTTTATCTACCTTGGGGATGGTTTCGGTACCGTAGGCCAGGGCGGCAATAGCCTGGGCGCCACCCACCTTAAAGATACGGTCGGCCCCTGCAATTTTTGCGGCGGCCAGTATTACGGGGTTAACCTTACCCCGGCTGTTGGGAGGTGTGGTAATACAAAGCTCCTTAACCCCTGCAATTTTGGCAGGGATGCAGTCCATAAGCACGGTTGAGGGGTATGCGGCGGTGCCGCCGGGCACGTAAAGGCCTGCCCTCTTTACGGGAAGCACCTTCTGACCCAGCACGATGCCGTTTTCCTTCTTAATTTCAAAGCCCTTTTGCAGCTGGTTTTTATGGTAAAGGGTTATGTTATCTGCGGCTTCCTTTATTATCTCGATAAATTCCGGCTCAACCTCCGCCATAGCCTCCTCTATCTCTTCGGCAGTAACCTCAAGAGAGGAAAGCTTGGCTTTATCGAATTTTTCACAGTATTTATAAAGGGCGGCGTCACCTTTTTCTCTGACGTCCTTTATAATATCTGCTACAATATCCTCAACCCCTGTAGCAGAGGTTTCGCGGGATAAAATCTCATCTAATGAGAGCTTATTTATATCGTAAATCTTAATCATTGTGCGATTTCCTTTTCAATTTTGCTTTTCATAAGCTCGATTTCCTCTGTCTTAAAGCGGAAACCTGTTTTGTTGGCAATAAAACGGGCGCTGATATTAACAATATCCTCGTAAACCTCAAGGTTGTTTTCCTTTAAGGTGGTGCCCGTTTCCACAATATCTACAATAACGTCGGCCATACCTAAAATGGGGGCCAGCTCTATAGAGCCGTTAAGCTTGATAATATCAATTTCACGGCTTTTCGAGGCAAAGTGCCTTTTTGCAATATTGGGGAACTTGGTGGCAACCTTTACGGTGCGGTCAAGGGGCAGCATTTCACCCTTTTTGCCTGCTACGGCCATACGGCATTTTCCGAAGCCTAAATCCAGCAGCTCGTAAACGTCGGGGTTTTGCTCTAAAATAATATCCTTACCCACAACGCCAACGTCGGCCACGCCCGTTTCCACGTAAATGGCAACGTCGCTGGGTTTTACCCAAAAATAACGGACGCCGTTCTGCTCATCCTCAAAAACCAGCTTTCTGGTGTTTTCCAGCAGGGCAGGACAACCGTAGCCCAGTTTTTCAAAAAGGTTATATACCTTTTCACCCAGGCGGCCCTTGGGAAGGGCGATATTTATGAAATTACTCATTATCCTTCCTCCCCTATTCTGATTATTTTCTTGTATTTTATGTTTTTACATTCACCCGTTGAGGCAAATACCCTAAGGCCTTCGGCTCTAAGATCGGCAACTGTACTTAAAACTACCTCGGCAGGGGTGGTGCTATCGTAAATCAGCAGGACGTCGGCATCAAAATTCCCCGATTCCTTATTTAGGTAGGAAAGCAGGTCCATATACACCGCAAAGCCTACTGCGCCCGAGGTCTTACCCAGCTTTTTAAGCAGGTTATCGTAGCGTCCGCCCGACAGAATACAGCCGGGAACGTTTTCTACAAAGCCTCTGAAGGTGATGCCGTTATAATAGCTGATGTCGCTTACCACCGAGAAGTCAATATTAAGGTTATGGCTGCCGTCGGCCCTTAAAATATGGCAGATGGTTTTCAGCTCGTTTACGGCGTTAGCGGTGGTATCATTAACCACCAGCTTTTCGGCCAGAGGGAGAATTTTATCCATACTGCCGTAAAGGCCCGCCAGGGTGACAATTTTTTCACATAGGTCGGGAGCAACGCCGTTTTCATTACAGATACGGCGGATTTCGTGGGCATTCTTGGTACCGATAAGGGCGGTTATCTCCTCCCTTTCGGCATAGGGCAGACCCGTAGCCTCCAAAAGGCCGATAAGCAGGCCCATGTGAGAAATATCTAAAACGTAGCGGTCACTTATAACGGCCAGAGCCTTTTTGGCAATGGTCAGCACCTCGCAAAGGGAGTAATCATCCACCTCGCCTATAAATTCCAGTCCTATCTGGGGAATTTCCTTAAACTCGTGCATATTGCCCGAAACCCTGTAGACGTTCTCGCTGTAGAAAAGCCTTCTGGGCTCGGTTTCTCTGTCGGCGGTATTTTTCGCAATAGACAGGGTAACGTCGGGTTTCAGGGCCAGGAGCTTTCCCGTAGGGTCGTTAAAGGCAATTATATTTTCGCTTTTTAAAAAGCTTTTATTTTCGATATAGAGGTCGTATTCCTCAAATTTGCTCATCTTGAATTTTTTATAGCCGAAGCTCGTGAAAAGCTCGGCCAGCTTCATTGAAATTCTCTCTTCAAAGCTGAGCGTATTATTTGTGGACATAAAAGCCTTCCTTTCGGTAAAAAAATGGATATGAGGTAGTATAACACACTAATTCACTTTAGTCAAGTAGTGTGCTAAAGAATTTTAAATTTTATATAAAATTTTTACGTTCCCTAAAACGCAACAATTCCCTGCCCCGATTTTTTCTTCGGAGCAGGGGTTATTTATTATAGCTTTACTGTGCTGCCTGCGGGGATTTTTACCCCCTTGCCGTCGCAGGAAATAAAGACGTCCAGCGCAGAAGGGTTGTATACCAGATTACCGTCCACAGAATATTTCAGGGCATTATAGGCCGCCAGATAATCGAATATTTCTATATTGGTGGCATACCATACGTCTTCCCTGCCAGAGGCGGTTTTAAGAAGGTCCTCCATAACCGACCAATTATCGTCGTTATCAAACTCGTAGGAATGACCCCACACGTAGAACAGCATAGGCTCCTCCGAGGGCTCCAAAAAACGGGTGGTCAAATCAGTAAGGTGGTCGCATTTATGGTGGCAGGTACTGCGAAGCTCCAGCCAGTTTTTAGGAATACTGAAATCCTCTACAGATTGTGTAGTACGGCAATAGACGACACCACTATCCCTCAGCACCCTTACGGCGGTATCGTTATAGGTGCCGTAGGCATAGGCGGCGCCACGGGTAACGGTGCCGAAAATATTCTCGATATTCTTCTTATCGGTTACTATTTCATTTGCAACTCCCACCTCGTCGAGCTGGGTAAGATTGGCGTGATAAAAGCCGTGAAGAGCCACCTCGTGGGGGGAGTTTTCAAAAAGCTCCTTCACCTCACGAAGACTCATCCTGCCCTTGCCTGCGGCAACCTCTTCGGGATTTTCGGCCCCAAAGCAGCCTGTATTAATATTAAAGGTACCCTTGACCCCGTATTTATCAAAGAGGGCCACCAGCCTGATATCCTGACGGACACCGTCATCATAGCTGAAGGTGAGGGCCTTCTTTAAGCCCCCGGGAAACTGCATTAAAATCTTCATACAATCACCAATAATGTATTTTTAAGCCTCGCAAACGAGGAAACGCCAGCCGAATTTATCCTCAAGTCTTCCCAGCTGAATGCCGGTTACGGTATCATAAATCTTCTGACTTACTTCACCGATTTTATCATCGTTGATAACCATTACGTCATCCTTCCAGCGGAGCTTACCAACGGGAGAGATAACTGCGGCGGTACCTGTACCGAAGACCTCCTCAAGCTTGCCGTTTTTATGAGCCTCGGCAACCTCGTCGATGGAAATTCTTCTTTCTTCAACCTCCATACCCCAGGATTTGCAAAGGTTAATAACAGAATCCCTTGTTACACCGGGGAGAATAGAGCCATTAAGCATAGGAGTAACGATTTTACCGTCGATTTTGAAGAAGATATTCATAGCGCCAACCTCTTCAATATACTTTCTCTCAACGCCGTCCAGCCAAAGCACCTGGGAATAACCGTCCTCGTGGGCCTTCACCTGGCCTGCCAGAGAGCAGGCATAGTTTCCGCCTGTTTTGGCAAAGCCCATTCCACCCTTAACGGCACGAACGTATTCGTCCTCTATCCAGATACCTACGGGATTTATGCCGCTGGCATAGTATGCGCCCGAGGGGGATAGAATAACGATAAACTTATAGGTATCGGAGGGCTTAACCCCCAGATACTCGTCGGTAGTAATAATAAAGGGACGGATGTAGAGGGAGGTGCCGGGGTCGGTGGGAATCCAGTCCTTATCTACGGTTACGACCGTCTGTATAGCCTGAACGAAATCCTCCTCGGGGAGCTGGGGGATGCAAAGACGCTCGTTAGTTTTATTGGTGCGCTTTGCGTTCATATCGGGGCGGAACATATAAATATTTCCGTCGGCGCCCACGTAGGCCTTAAGGCCCTCAAACATCTCCTGACCGTAGTGGAAAACCATTGCGGCGGGCGACATAGAAAGATTCTCAAAGGGTACTACCCTGGGGTCGTGCCAGCCCTTGCCCTCGGTATAATCCATTACAAACATATGGTCGGTAAAAATCTTACCGAAGCCCAGGGGTGCGCCCTTTTCGGGCTTGGCCTTGGGGGTGGCGGTTCTTGTAATTTTAATATCTAACATTTTATAGCCTCCAAGCTATCAGATTTCTTCAAGAATTTTGTCGGTCATTTCGCTGCAGGAAAGGGTGGGAATGTCACGACCCATAGCAAGGTCGGCGGTTCTGTAGCCCTTGTCCAGCACTTTATTTACTGCATTTTCAATGCAGTCGGCCTCCTCCATTAAGGAGAAGGAATAGCGAAGCATCATAGCGGCAGAGAGAATAGTTGCAATTGGGTTAGCCTTATTCTGTCCTGCGATATCGGGGGCCGAGCCGTGGATAGGCTCGTATAGGCCGCGGCTGGTATCGCCGAGAGAGGCGGAGGCCAGCATTCCGATGGAGCCGGTTATCTGAGAAGCCTCGTCGGAAAGGATGTCACCGAACATATTTGAGGTTACAACTACATCGAACTGGGCAGGATTTCTTACAATCTGCATAGCGGTGTTATCCACCAGCATATCGGTGCACTCAACCTCGGGATAGTCCGCTGCTATACGGTGTACCGTTTCACGCCAGAGCCTTGAAGACTCTAAAACGTTGGCCTTATCCACCGAAATTACCTTTTTATTACGCTTCATTGCGGTTTCGAAGGCAACCCTTGCGATACGCTCGATTTCCATTACGCTGTAGGCCTCGGTATCGTAGGCCTCGGGACCGTATTTGCCCTCACGGCGGCCTCTTTCACCAAAGTAGATGCCGCCCGTAAGCTCACGCACCATCATAATGTCGAAGCCCTTTTCAACGATATCGGCACGAAGAGGGGACGCATCCTTTAAAGCAGGATAAAGCTTTGCGGGACGAAGATTGGTGTAAAGGCCCATAGCGCTGCGAATACCAAGCAGAGCCTTTTCGGGGCGCTGATTACCGGGCAGGGTATCCCACTTGGGGCCGCCTACTGCGCCCAGCAGCACGCTATCGGAACCAAGACAGCCCTCAACCGTTTCCTTGGGCAGGCCCTCACCCACGGTATCTATGGCGATACCGCCGATAAGATAATCTGTAAAACTGAAGGTGTGACCGTATTTTGCGCCCACCTTTTCTAAAACTTTAACAGCACTTGATACTATTTCGGGGCCGATTCCGTCGCCCTTTAAAAGACCAATATTATAATTCACATTAATTCTTCTTTCTATTTTATTATACCCTTTTTAATTGATTCAACCAGGCCGCCTGCGGTAATAAGCTGCTGGATAAACTCGGGGAAGGGTTTGGTGGCGAATTGTTCGCCCGTAGTGCGGTTGTAGATAACGCCGTTATCTAAATCGGCCTCCACCTTATCTCCTTCGTTAATGCCTGCAACGGCCTCGGGACACTCTAAAATGGCCAGGCCGATGTTAATGGAATTTCTGTAGAAAATTCTTGCAAAGCTGTTGGCAATAACTAAAGAAATTCCGCTTTCCTTAATGGCAATAGGGGCGTGTTCACGGGAGGAGCC
>JAGAPN010000016.1 GCA_017623235.1 Clostridia bacterium
CCAGCTGAGCTATACCCCCATTTTTTGCTCGCGTCAACAACTTGTGATTTCCAGCGGCAGGTATTATAATACCACAACGCACCTTGTTTGTCAACAACTTTTTTTAGAAAATTTAAAAAATTTTTTAAATTAATTTTTTTAGCTCTTCGGGGGTAAATTCGTAGACCTTATCACAGAAATGACAGTTGATTTCTGCCTTGGGTAAGTCTTCGGCCATTTGGGTCAATTCTTCCCTTCCAAGACTGATTAATGCCTTGGCAACACGATCTTTACTGCAATTACATTTATATTCAACGTCCTGGGTATAAAGAACCTCAACCTCAAAATCCTTAAGTGCAGCCCTTACAATGTCCTCAGGGGTCATACCGCTGTCCAGCATAGAGGTAACCGAAGGCAGATCGGCAATACTTTTTTCAAGCTTATCAATGGTGGCATCACTTGCGGCAGGAAGAAGCTGTATAATATATCCGCCTGCGGCCTTTACGGTAAGGTCGGTATCAACCAGCACGCCCAGGGCGCAAACGGTGGGTATCTGCTCGCTCATAGCATAGTATGCGGTAATATCCTCAGCTATCTCGCCCGAAACCAGGGGCACAGAGCCCGAAAAAGGCTCTTTAAGCCCAAGATCCTTAAGCACGTAAAGAAGACCGTCCTTACCGACAGCGCCGCCTACGTCCAGCTTTCCCTTGGGGTTAAGGGGTAGTTCTACCACAGGGTTCTGCACATAGCCACGGACGTCACCGTTAAAATCGGAAACAACGATAAGAGAGCCTGCGGGGCCGTTACCGTTTACACGAAGGGTTATGGAGTCATCCTTACCTTTAAGCATATTACCCATCATAGAGCCTGCGGTAAGCAGTCGGCCCAGGGCAGCGGTAATTACGGCAGAGGTTTTATGAATACGCTCTGCTTCTCCTACTACGTCGGTTGTATCTACGGCGGTTGCCATAACCTCTCCGTCACTTGTTATACATCTAATAAGCTTACCCACAGGGGTCACCTTACCTTTCTGGTTACATATATATTACGCTGGGATGCCTCACTTGGGGGAAGCATGGTGTTTTCGCCGTATACGGCCTCTACCTTAAGGCCTGCCGCCTCGCAGGCTGATAAAATTTCCTCTTCGCTATAAGCGCGCTCAAAAAACCGCTCGGTAACGGTTTCCTTGCGGAAAAGCCCTGTTTTATAGGTAAAATTAAGGTTTATCTCCACGGTAAGCCCATCATCCCACAGACGGTTATTCCATATACATTCCACCCCATGTTTTTTGAACCTGAAGGCAGAATCTGCCAAAATCTTTTGGTGCTTATAAACGGTATTCATATCAAATATGAACAATCTGCCCTCTTCGAGAAAGAGGGAGACGTTTGATATACACTTTTCTAAATTATTGTAATCGGTAATATGGTTAAGGCTATCAAGGCAGGATATTGCCCCGTCTACCGTACCGAACAAATCAAGCTCCTCTCCCCTTTGGTTAAGGTAGAGAACGGGCAGCTTAAGGCCTGCGTTTTTCTCGTTGGCAACACAGAGCATACCCTCGGAGCTGTCGACCCCTATGACCTCAACACCCATTTTAGAGAATTCGGTAGAAAAGCCCCCGGTACCGCAGGCAAAATCCAGCAGCAGTTGAGGCTTTTTATCAAACCTTAAGAAGAGGTCCATTAAATAATTCGACCTCTTCTTATAATCTACGTTATGGGTGAAAATATCATAAAAGGGTGAAAAGTTATTATAGCTGCTCATTTAATTTGGAAAGGAGCTTGGTGAAATACTTTCTATCGGTAGCCATAGCTCTTTTTACTCTGCTAACGGTGGCGCTGCTGGCCCCTGTTTCCTTAACGATTTCGCTATACACCCTGTTTTCGCTTAAAAGCTTTGCCACGTAAAGGCGCTGGGCTATAAGCTGGGTTTCCTTCTCGGTGCAGAGAAACTTAAAAAAGTTTTCGGCCTCACCTGCCGACTCTAAAGCGGCGGCAGATATATAAAGATATTTATCGGCAGAGGTTTTCTTTTCCATAATATTTGCTCCTATCAAATTTGTCCTACGACACTTTTAAAATAATCCAGCGCTTCACTGAATTGGGCATCGGCAAGCTCACGCTTGGTTTCCTCCGAAGCGAGGGAGGTTGCTATAGCAAACACCTCGGCCTTGGCTACCTCGGCCTTACCCATAATAAGATTTAAAAGCTCCATTTTGTTTTCAGCAGATGAAGTAGACACCTGATCTGCATAACGGGCTGACTCTACAACTATTTTACCGATAACGCAGGAGCCGTACTCCATAGCAGGGTCCTTAAGAGTTACCTCCCGAGGCAGGTTGGGCTTTACTGCGGGAGGCTCGGGCTCTACGGTTTCGGGGGTTGGGACTTCTTCCACCTCGGTAATCGGGGGCATTTTCTCAGCCTCGGTATTGACCTTAAAGCCCTCGCCAGCTTCATCGCAGGCAGGCTTTATCTCGCAAATTTCAACCTTTTCGGCCTGGAGTACGGGGCGGGCCTTGAGATTTTCTATTTCCTTTTTAAGCTCCTCATTTTCTTTTTGAAGGAGGTTAAGGCTTTGGTTGAGGGAATTTACCGTATCAACCAGCTCGCCAAGCTTTAGCATAAGTTTTTTCTTTGTCATACAAGGCCTCCGTTATGTTTTTTCTTATAAAGGGCTATAACTCCAATCACCAGCAGAATTCCGCATACTGCGCCGCAGCTATCCAGCAAAACGTCGCCTATTCGGCCTGCCCTGCCCGGGACAAAGAGCTGATGCAGCTCATCCGACACGGCATAGGCCACGCAGAGAGATAGGGCGGATATAGCTTTTGTTTTGCGCTTTAAATCGTAGGTGCAAAGCGCCGAAAAAGAAGTGACCCCAAGGGCCAGATATACCGTAAAATGGGCTGACTTTCGCACCAGATGCTGTAAAGAACTAATAATAGAATCCTGCCGCGCCGCCTCGAAATCATTAAAGGAGGGATACACTACGGATAAAACCTTTGCGGTAGAGGAAGCCGAGGTAGCCGATGAAACCTCGGCCACCTGGGCAGAATGTGCAAAGATAATAACCATAAGAGCCAAGGTAAGGCCCCAAAACAGCACGCGAAGGGTTATTTTATACTTATTTTTCATTTCTGAAATATTTTACTGCCGTCTGAATGACGGTATCCTCATCTGTATTTAACTGATAAAAATATTTAAGCTGCTCTTCAGACAGGGTTATCTCAATATCGGGGGCAATACCCTTGCCGTTGAAGGATTTGCCGCTGTGGGGGAAAAACTCCGCCACGGTAAGCACGGCGCTTGAGCCGTCCGACATATAGTAGGTGGACTGCATAACCCCTTTACCAAAGGTGGTAGAACCTACGGACACGCCCTTACCGAAATCCTTAATGGATGCACAAAAAAGCTCGGATGCGCTGGCGGTAGCGGAATCGGTCAGCACAGCCATAGGCAGGTCGACCTCCTCGGCATCGGAGGTGGCAATGGTTTTCTCCTTGCCGCCTGCATATTTTGCCGTCATAATAATACCCTCGGGTGCCAGGAAATCAACCATTTCGGTAACCGAGTCTACCGTGCCGCCACCATTACCCCGAAGGTCAAAAATTAAGGCTGTTGCCCCGTCGGTTATAAGGGCATTTACCGCATTTTTAAACTGCGGAACGGTTTCGGCATTGAAGGTAGTTATATCAATATATCCGATATCCCCTTCTATCATCTCGTAAAAGACGCTTTGCGCAGGGAACTCGTCGTAGGTGACCTCAAGCTGCAGGGTCTGACTGCCTCGAAGCAGAGTAAAGGTGACCGTCGACCCGATTTCACGAATAATATCGTCTACCGATTGACTGTAGCCTACCTCGGTCACCAATTTGCCGTCAACGGCGGTAATCTGGTCCCCTTCCCTCACCCCTGCCTTTTGGGCGGGGCAATTATCGTAGACCTTATCTACGTATATGTTACCCGTATCGGGATGACGGGTTACGATTATTCCTACACCCTTGCCGTTTCCCTGGAGCTCATCACCACGCTTATCGGTGTCTTCACTGTTAAAATAATGGGAGAAACGGTCGCCCAAGGCGCTGATATAACCTGCCATAGCGCCGTCAGTCACGGCATCGGGGTCACTTTCTCCGTAAAAGTAGTTATTAACGTAAAATTCCAGCTCACGAAGCTTAAGAAACCTGTTAGACCCAAACACAAAAAAGACGACAACCGCCAAAGTGACAAAAACACTTATAACCGCAGTTATCACTACGGCTATAAGTATTTCTGATTTTCTTTTTTTAGGTTGGGCATCAGGAGTGATAAGGTTAATATCTTCCATATCAGTACCAGTTCATAGGATTCTTGGCAACGCCGTTCTGTCGAATCTCAAAATGCAAGTGATAGCCGGTAGAACGGCCGGTAGTGCCTACACGGCCTACCGTTTGTCCACGCTTTACGTACTGACCGGTAGAAACGGTAATGCTTCCGGGGGCAAGATGGGCGTAAACGGTTCTGTAGCTGATGCCGTTATGCTTACCGTGCTCAATTTTTAGCCAGTTGCCGTAGCCACCGCCACAAGCATTACCATTTGCATTAGTACAGCTATACACCTTACCGTTGCTCCACTTGCCATAGTTGTGGGTACAGGTCTTGCAGTAAACGGTAACAGTACCGGAGGCTGCTGCAACAACACGGGCATTGGCGATACCACCCTGGGAAATATCTATACCTGCGTGGCTACTGTTCCAACGGGGGCCGTACTCGGAGGTGCGGTTGGTATAACCGGGAACAGGCCAGGTGAAGGAGCCGTCAAAGGGGATATCTATACCACCATCGGGGGTGCCGAGGCTGTTCATAGTTTCATTATACTGGTTTTCCAGCCTTTTAAGCTCGGCGCTTAAGGAATTGCTGTTCTTCTGTATAGTAGAAATGACGGAATTTATCTCGGCAACATCTGCATCAAGGTCCTTCTGCTTGGAAACAAGGTCGGCCTTAATAGCCTTCTGCTCTTCAATAAGCTTTTTGTTTTCGGCAGATTTTTCATTGATTACTTTAATTTCATCAACTATCTCATTTACCATTTTTTTATCTCTTTTAGAGACGTTCTGGGTAAGCTGGGACAGGGCGATGAAATCAGAAAAGGACTCGGCACCGAGAAGCACCTCAAGACCGCCTGCGGTAGAGTTGCTCATATAAATGGCACGGATACGCTTTTTAAAATCGAGAATGGTTTTTTCCATCTCTTTATTTTTCTGTGCAATTTCCTTCTCGTTGGCCGCAATTACAGCGTTGTTCTTTTCGATAACGCTGTTGCAGAGATTAATCTGGGACTGAAGATTGCTTATTCTGCTTTCTAAAGCCTTTTTAAGTTCCTGCTGCTTTGCCTTATCTTTTTTAAGGCCCGCTATCTGATTTTCGATATTAGCAGACTGCTGCTGAAGCTTTTTAAGCTCGGCCTCAAGCTCCGACTGGGAGGCAGCCGAAACCGAAATGGCCTGCGCCAGGGTGACGCAAAGCATCAGGGTGCAGAGCACCAAGGCGAAAATTCTTTTAAAACTCAAAAGGGAGTACCTCCAAAAAATTATTAGCCGCAAAGCTATTGTTCACTAAATTGCGGTGAACTCGCTTCCCTCTTTTTTAAGATACTTGCTTATCATAATTACACTGCCTACAATACCCGACAGGGCACCGATGGCAATAAAGACGCCGAATATGGGCAAGGCAACCGAGCTGAAGCCGATTATCTCCATCATACCGAGAGCTTCTCTGATAGCCTCAATAGCCACGCGATAGCAGAAATAGAGAATACCCATAGATACTGCCGCAGAGATTACACCGATGGCAATACCCTCAATAACGAAGGGCAGGCGTATAAAGGAATTTGTGGCGCCAACCGCCTTCATAATGCTGATTTCCAGCTTGCGGTTATACATTGTAACACGGATGGTATTGGAAACGATAACCAGGGAGATTATCAACAGAATGGCGATTATCCAGACCCCTGCAATACCAATGCCGTTCTTTATGGCGTTAATGGTATCTGCCAGGTCGGACTGGGACTGGACAGAGTCAACACCCTTAACGTTCTGGATAGCCTTAAGGGTTTCCTTAAACTTACCCATATCCTTAAGGGTTATTTTAGCGGCACCCGACAGAGGATTGCCGTATTCACCGTCGAGGAAGGTGAAATACTGGTCTTTGCCGTCCAGCAGGCCCTCTTTTATACTTTCAAGACCCTTCTCGCTGGAGATATATTCCACAGACAGCACGTTGTCAAGCTTTTCAAGCTTTTTGCAAAGGGCCAGGGCCTCTTTTTCGTTATGGATGAGGTATGCATCATCGGGAATATCGGTGGGCTTTTTAACCTCGTCGCTGTCGGAGCTGCTCTTACCCGAGCTGCTTTTATTTGAACTGCTCTTATTAGAGCTACTCTTATTTGAGGAGCTGCTCTCGTCGGCATCCTCGTCAGAAGAGGTAGCATCAGAGCTGGTTTCGGGCACGTAGCTGTCGGAAGCGTTGCCGTAAAGCACCGAATTAAGGTC
Source organism: Clostridia bacterium (assembly GCA_017623235.1). Taxonomy (GTDB): domain Bacteria; phylum Bacillota; class Clostridia; order Oscillospirales; family Acutalibacteraceae; genus SFWF01. The sequence goes on from JAGAPN010000016.1 coordinate 6,515, forward strand.
GTTAAAATAGGCCATAATTACGTTCTGCTGCTCAAGAGTACCCATAGCCTTATTAACGTTAAGGGAAATAAGGATTGCAAGGCCTATAAGCACCATACAGGCAACCAGCACGCCTACCGAGGCGATGGACATAAGGCGGTTTGCCCAGATGTTTTTAATACCCTCGCCTGTAAGATATTTTACACTGCGGAGCTTCATATATTTCCACCTCCTGCAGCATTATCGGCCACTATTCTACCCTCTTCAAGCATAATTACACGGTGCTGGAAATCACGGACCAGGTTGTGGTCGTGGGTAACCATAAGCACGGTGGTACCCTGCTTGTTGATTTCGGTAAGCTTGGACACGATTTCATAAGAAAGATTGGGGTCGACGTTACCCGTAGGCTCGTCGGCAATAATAAGGGTGGGGCGATTTACCAGGGCACGGGCAAGACCCACGCGCTGCTGCTCACCACCTGAAAGCTGGCTGGGCATAGAACGGGCCTTGTTACCCAGACCTACCATACTGAGAACTGCCGAAACATCACGGCGAATTCTCCTGCGGTCGGCGCCTACAACGTGCATAGCGAAGGCTACGTTATCGAAAACCGACATAGTAGGAATAAGGCGGAAATCCTGGAAGACAATGCCCATTGTACGACGAAGGTGGGGCACCTCTTTATTTTTAATTTTCATAAGGTCAAAGCCGTTTACTATAAGGCTGCCTGTGTTGGCCTTTTCTTCCCTTACAATAAGCTTCATAAAGGTACTTTTACCAGCACCCGATGCGCCTACAACAAAAACAAACTCACCGGGGTTAATGCGAATATTAACATCGTTTAAGGCGTGGGTACCTGTCTTATAGGTTTTGGACACACCCCGAAACTCAATGATGGGGCGACCTGACTGTTGGATATCGGTAGAGTTAATAATAAGTCATCCTTTCAATTTTGTCGTCCTTGAAGCAATTAATATTTTACGGGGTTTGCCTGCAGATACTTGTTAACCATAAGAGCAATCTTGAAGATGATAGCGTGGTCAAACTCACGAAGGTCGAGGCCTGTGATACGCTTAATCTTTTCAAGACGGTAAACCAGGGTATTTCTGTGAACGAAAAGCTTACGTGAGGTTTCGGACACGTTGAGGTTATTCTCAAAGAACTTCTGGATGGTGAAGAGGGTCTCCTGGTCAAGACTCTGGATAGAGCCACGTTTAAACACCTCACGCAGGAAGCTCTCGCAAAGGGTGGTAGGAAGCTGATAGATAAGACGGGCAATGCCAAGGTTGGAATAGCTTACAATTGTCTTATCGGTATCAAACACCTTTCCTACCTCAAGAGAGGCCTGAGCCTCCTTAAAGGACTTTGCAAGGTCCTTAATATTCTCAATAGAGGAGCCTATACCCACGATAACTCTGGTGTAGAACTCACCCTGGAGGGTATCAACGATAGAGAGGGCCAGATTCTCAATATCCTTAGAGTCGATATCACGGCCGGTTTCCTTAACAAGAGCAATATCGTTCTCGTTGATGCTGATAACGAAATCCTTCGCCTTGTCGGGGAAAAGATTCTGTACAACGTCATAAACCACGATATCCGAAGGCTCGGTAGAGCGGATGAGAAGCACGGTACGGGAAACGTCGGTATTAAAATGCAGCTCACGGGATTTAAGATAGATATCACCGGGTAGGATGTTATCGAGAATTACGTTCTTGATAAAGTTGCTACGGTCATACTTTTCATCATAATAGAACTTGATGTTGGAGAAGGCGATAGAAAGTACGGTGCAGTACTTTTCCGACATGGGGTCAGCACCGCCTACAAAGGTATAATACTCGCTGAGCTGGGCTGTGCCGATGGCCTTATAGGTAACGTCGCCGGCGGTAAAGGTCTCACCTACTGCAGCTGCGGAAAAGTCAACCGACAGGGTCTCACCTATTCTGCCAAGCTCACTGCAGGCAATAATTGTGCCCTTGTCGTCGACAACACCGATGGTGCGGTCGATAGCTTCTTTCATCTGATGGATTACGCTTTGAAATAAACGGTTTGCCATATATTTATTCGTCCCTTCTTTTAGGTGTAAAAAATTTGTGCAAATTTATACAGATATATTTTACTATATAATAAACGCTTTTGCAAGATAAATCTTCAAAAAGTTACAAAAGATTTACAGGAAAATTTTTTCCACCTAAAAAGCCTGCGTCAAAACTTGACGCAGGCTTTGTTTTACAGCACCTTATAGCCTTGATTTTCTACCGCCTGCTTAATAATTTCGGCGGTAACGCTGTCGGCAGTTTCCACGATTGCCGTACCTTTCTCGTGGCTGACCTCGGCGGAAATTACTCCCGTCAGCTCTTCAATGCACTTTTTAACCCTTGCCTCACAGTGGGGGCACATCATACCTTCAATTTTAATGGTGTATTTCATACTTTTTACCTTCTTTTCATAAAGTTTTATTCTACCCAAGCGAAGGGCATTTGTAACAACACAGAAGCTGGAAAGGCTCATAGCCAGGGCGCCGAACATAGGGCTGAGCTCCCACCCTAAAACAGGGATAAACAGGCCCGCCGCCAGGGGTATGCCCAGGGTATTGTAGGAAAAGGCCCAGAAAAGGTTTTGCTTTATAACTCTGAGGGTTGCACGACCCAGCTTTACCGCCGATAAGGCATCCTTAATACTGCTGTTCATAAGCACCACGTCAGCGGCGTCGATAGCTATATCGGTGCCGGCTCCGATGGCCATACCTATATCTGCTACGGCAAGGGCGGGGGCATCGTTTATGCCGTCACCTACCATTATAACCCTGCCTTCAGATTTAAGGTCTTCAACCACACGGGCCTTATCCTCCGGCAAAACCTCGGCTACCACCTCATCAATTCCCACCGAAGCCGCTACGGCACGAGCGGTATTTTCATTATCACCCGTCAGCATTACAACACGAAGACCTTCTTTTTTAAGAGCAGCCACCGCAGAGAAGCTGTCGGGTCGGGGCTTATCGGCCACAGCAATAATACCGAGCAGGATATCGCCAAGGGCAAAAAACAGCGGCGTTTTACCCTCGGAGGAAAGACTGTTATACGCCTTATTTGCCTCTGCGGAAAGGCTTATTCGTGAAGAGATAAACTTATAACTGCCACCAAGGATTTTTTCGCCTTCAAGCTCTGCCGTAACACCGCTTCCCGAAAGGGCGGTAAAGTTGGTCACCTTTAAGGTGGTTATCCCTTCTTCTATGCACTTTTCAACCACGGCCTTGGCCAGGGGATGCTCGCTGCCAAGCTCTACCGACCCAGCAACTGAAAGCAGCCTTTCACCGCTGACACCAAAGGGAATAAGGTCTGTAACGGTGGGAACACCCAGGGTTACGGTACCGGTTTTATCCAGCACAACGATATCTGCCCTACCTGTATTCTCCAAGGCCTCGGCGGTCTTAAAGAGTATACCGTTTTTAGCCGCCTTACCGTTTCCTACCATAATGGCTACGGGGGTAGCCAGGCCCAGCGCACAAGGGCAACTGATAACAAGCACCGAAATTCCACGGGCAAGGGCGTAGCCTATATCCTGTCCTACAATGTACCAGACAATAGCGGTAATTGTGCCAATGGCCAGGACGATAGGCACGAATATTCCCGAAACCTTATCTGCCAGACGGGCAATAGGAGCCTTTGAGGCCGACGCCTCAGATACGGTTTTTATGATTCTGGAAAGGGCGGTATCCTCCCCTACTCCTGTGGCACGGCATTTTATAAAGCCCTGCCTGTTAAGGGTGGCGGCCGAAACCCTGTCACCCTCGGTTTTATCTACGGGAAGGCTCTCGCCTGTAAGGGCTGCCTCATTTACCGAGGTCGAGCCCTCTATGATTACTCCATCCACAGGAATGCTTTCCCCGGGACGGACCACAAATATATCACCTACGGCAACTTGTGCTATATCTACTGTATGCTCGGCTCCGTCTTTTATTATAACGGCCCATTTGGGAGCAAGGTCTATAAGCCCCTTAAGGGCATCGGTAGTTTTTCCCTTGGACCTCGCCTCTAACAGCTTACCTACCGAAATAAGGGAAAGAATCATAGCCGCCGACTCAAAATACAGGCCGTGGAGAGCCTGATGAGTGGGGGTCTTCGTCATACCGAATACCACGCACAGACTGTAAATAAATGCGGCGGAGGAGCCCAGTGCTACCAGGGTATCCATATTTGGAGCGCGGTGCCAAAGCCCCTTAAAACCGCTGATAAAAAAGCGCTGATTAGCCACCATTACCGAGGCAGATATTATCAGCTGCAGTAATGCATTGGCCAAAGGATTATCGGCCAAAAAGGCGGGCAAAGGCAGACCAAGCATATGACCCATTGCAAGATACATCAGCGGAATTAACAAGATAACCGAAAAAATTAAAACTGCGATACCCGAATTCTGCTTTTCGGAAGTAGTTGGTGTGGTCTTTGTGCCCATAAGGGTGGCTCCATAGCCTGCCGCTTCAACTGCGGCACATATATCATCCACCGTGGCCGTACCCTCCACCGACATAGAATTGGTGAGAAGATTTACCCGACACTGGGTTACCCCATCTACCCCCGATACCGCCTTTTCCACCCTGGCGCTACAGGCGGCGCAGGACATTCCTTTAACGTCAAAACGCATCATATCATTACCTCATAAGCTTTTGCAGGGTGGCAACCAGCTCATCAACCGTTTCGTCCTTCCCTGCCCTTATATCATCGGAAACACAGGTTTTTATATGCTCTGCCAGCAGCTCCTTGTTAAAGGAATTAAGGGCTGCCGTGACGGCCGACACCTGCACCAGAATATCGGTACAGTAGGCGTTTTGCTCTATCATACCCTTTATGCCTCTTATCTGGCCTTCAATACGGCTGAGCCTGTTGATAAAAGCCTTTTTCTCCTCATCATTTCTCATTTTCATCTTTTTACATTCACAGGTATTCACGGCACACCTCGTTACAGTTTAGTATACCCCCAGGGGGTATATTTATAATAAAGCAAAATCCCCTGCTTGTCAAGTGAAAGGTTAAGTGCTATAATAGCAAAAAATGCTATTATTTAAAAATTCTGGTGTTATTTATGTTAAAAAAGGCCTTGACCGCCGCATTCCCCCATACCGTGCCTATCCTGGCTGGTTTTTTGTTTTTGGGAATTTCCTACGGCGTATATATGAATGTTTCGGGTTTCCCTTTTATTTACCCTTGTCTAATGGCGCTGACCATTTTCGGCGGTTCATTGGAATTTGTAGCGGTAACTATGCTACTGGGCAGCTTTGCACCCCTGCAGACCCTTATACTGACCCTTATGATACAGGCAAGGCACATATTCTACGGTATATCTATGCTTGAAAAGTACAAGGGTACAGGGTTTAAAAAGCTCTACCTTATTTTCGGTATGTGCGACGAAAGCTTTTCAATAAACTATACCGCAGAGCCTCCTGCCGACGTGGATAAGGGCTGGTTTATGTTTTTCGTGACCCTGCTCAATCAGCTTTACTGGGTAATGGGGGCAACCTTGGGAGGAATTCTCGGCTCCTTTATTCCCTTTGACACGGCGGGACTGGAATTTGTTATGACCGCGCTTTTCGTAGTTATATTTTTAGAACAGTGGCTTAAAGAAAAGAAACATTATACCGCATTAATAGGTGTGCTTTCTTCGGCGATATGTCTGCTGATATTCGGGGCAGATTCCTTCCTGCTGCCCACTATGGCCTGTATACTTTGCGCCCTGACGGTCTTCAGGCGGCCAATCGAAAAGGCGGGTGTATAGTATGACGGTAACCCAGCAGATAATAACAATAGCCATTTGCGTTCTGGGCACTATGGCTACAAGATTTTTGCCTTTTCTGATTTTTTCAGGCAAAAAGGAGGCCCCAAAATATATACAGTATTTAGGTCGGGCTCTGCCTGCGGCCCTTTTCGGTATGCTGGTAATATACTGTCTTAAGGACGTAAGCTTTATTTCCGGCAGCTACGGTTTACCCGAAATAGCCTCTATGGCCGTAACAGTTGGTCTTCACCTGTGGAAGCGACAGATGTTAATATCCATAGCAGGCGGCACCCTCTTCTATATGCTTTTGACACAACTGATTTTCGTATAAAAAATACCCTTCTGCAAATACTATCTGCAGGAGGGTATAATTTATGAGAGATAAAAAAACACCGTCATCCAACGATTACAGCAAGCATCCCGACAGCTCCTTCGACCTTATAAACAAGTATGGCACCTACGAGATACAGCCTACTGCCGACACCGACAATCCCTTTCCCCACATAGCCCAGGGGCTGGCAAAGGAGAAAAACCGCGTAAAGCGTGAGGGGGAGAAAAAGGTGCGGGAGGATGCGTTCTAAATTTTTTCTTTAGCTCTGACGTATGAGAGCAGGGCGGTACAGCCCGCAAAAATATCGTCGTAACAGGTATCAAAATCACCTGTATACCACGGATCGGAAACCGAGGCTTCCCTGCCCGCAAAACTAAGAAGCAGGCGGATGCGGCCGTCGTTACGGCCGCCCGTTATGCGAAGAATGTTTCGCATATTGCTTTGGTCCATAACGAGAATGTAGTCATATTCATCGTAATCGGCAGGCTCAAAATGCACCGCTCTTTTGCCTGCGCAGGAGATGCCCTTTGAGGCAAGAACGCTACGTGCAGGGGGATAAACAGGGTTACCTATTTCCTCAAAGCTGACGGCCGAGGATTCCACCTTAAATAGGTGGCTAATACCTGCCTTATCTAACAGGTCCTTAAAAACAAATTCTGCCATAGGGCTACGGCAAATATTGCCGTGGCAGACGAACATAACCTTTATCATAAAACTCACTCGCTTTCTTTTTTATTTTATCATACAAACACCTAATTTGCAACAAAGGCATTTCACCCGAAGATTATATCTACGGGTGATTTTTTATTGACAAGAACAATACCTCGTGATATGATGTATTATGTAAAAGGAGGTATGATATGGATATTCAGTTAAAGCGAGGGCTTCTGGACGTTTGCGTTCTGGCGGCCATTAAGGATGAAGACTCCTACGGATATAAAATCATTAAGGATATGAAGCCATATATAGAGCTTTCCGAATCAACCCTCTACACTATTTTAAAGCGGTTGGAGACGGCAAATATGTTGACCGTACACTCCCTGGAGCACGGCGGCAGGCTGAGGAAATACTATCACATTACTGCCGCAGGAGTAAGGCGCATTGAAGAATTTAAACACGATTGGAAAGAAATTATGTCAATTTACAAATTCGTGACAAAGGAGAATGAGGGTAATGAATAAAAAGGATTTTTTGGCACGTCTGCGAATAGGACTCGGTAAGCTTCCGCAGAGTGATATAGATGAACGGCTGAACTTTTACAGCGAAATGATTGACGACCGTGTGGAGGAAGGTTTATCCGAAGAGGAGGCGGTAAAGGAAATCGGCCCCATAAATCTTGTTGTGGCGCAAATTATTGCCGACTACTCCTCTGCAGGCTCAAATAAAGCAAAAACAAAGACCCGCAGAGAGCTGAAGCCTTTAGAAATCGTACTTATAGTTTTAGGCTCACCTATATGGGTATCACTTTTAATTGCCGCATTTTCGGTAATAATTTCAATTTATGCTGTTTTATGGTCTGTAATAATCGCCTTGTGGTCGGTTTTCTTCAGCCTTGCGGCCTGCTTCCTCGGCGGACTGGCTGCGGCGGCAATATTTACCCTTAAAGGTAACCCCGTCACAGGCCTTGCTGTGCTGGGCGCGGCTCTTTTACTTGCAGGATTATCAATATTTGCCTTTTACGGTTGTCTTGCCGCTTCAAGGGGCGTCGTGACACTGACAAAAAAATCAGTTATTTGGATTAAATCATTATTTATCAAAAAGGAGGCGGCACAATGAAAAGAAGCACAAAAATATGGCTGACAGCCGCCATCATTCTCACCCTTCTGGGTGGTGCAATATTTGTGACAGCGCTTAGTGTTTTGGATTGGAATTTTGAAGGTCTTAGTACCGTTCAATACCTTACCACTACCTATGAGCTTCAGGGAGATTTTGATAAAATATCCATAGACGTAGATATCACCAAAATTGAATTCGAGCCCTCAAAGGACGATACCTGCAGTATAGCCTGCTTTGAAATGGAAAATGCAAGACATTCTGCTATGGTAAAGGACGGCACTCTGGTTATTAACACGGCAGATACACGCAAATGGTATGATTACATAGGTATCTTTTCTTTTAAGACGCCAAAATTAACCGTTTTCCTGCCGCAAAAGGAGTACCAAGCCCTGCTTATTGAAACCGACACGGGAGATATTACAATACCTGACGATTTCACTTTCCAAAGCATTGAAATTGAGGGTGATACGGCAGACATAAATATTTACGCCTCCGTCCCCGACACCCTTAACCTTGAACTTAGCACAGGAGATATTACCATAGGCTCTGCCAGGGCCGGCAGCATAGAGCTTAATACCTCTACAGGCGACGTGACGCTCAAAAACGGCAACGTTAAAGGGCTTATCGTTAACACCGACACCGGCGACGTTGTGCTTTCTTCGGTAATAGTAGAAAAAGGGGTTGATATAAACACCTCTACCGGCGACGTTACCTTTGATGGCTGTGATGCAGCAGAAATTACCGTTAACACCGACACAGGGGACGTTACGGGCACTCTGCTCAGCGAAAAGATATTTTCCGCCGAGTCGGATACGGGCAGAATAAGCCTACCTAATACAACCACAGGTGGAATATGTGAGATTAACACCGATACAGGTGATATAAAACTTGATATCAAGTGAAAATAAGCACTTTGCTCCTTCCTCCGTATTGACGGAGGAAGGAATTTTTTATATAATAAACACGGTGATTTTATGAACAAGGTTTACTCGGTAAAATGCTCGGATTATTCTGCCGAAAAGGTTAATACTGCCCTGGCCTCCCTTCTGGAGGAAAACGGACTGCTGGACTTTATTAAAGAGGGTATGACAATAGGAATTAAGGCAAATCTGGTTTCCTTTATGAAGCCCGAAGCCGCCGCCACCCATCCTCAGGTTTTAAAGGCCCTGTGCCGTCTTATTACGACAAGAGGAGCCAAGGTTATTATCGGTGACAGCCCGGGAGGCCTTTACACCCCTGCCTTTGTAAACAGAGTGTATGCAGCTACGGGTATGCGGGAGCTGGAGGAAGACGGGGTCAGCCTTAACGGCAATTACAGTCAAAACACCGCCGATTTCCCCGAAGCCGCCGTAGCCAAGACCTTTCAGTATACTGCCTGGCTGGACGAATGTGATGCCGTTATCAATTTCTGCAAACTGAAAAGCCACGGTATGATGGGTATGTCGGCAGCGGTTAAGAATACTTTTGGTATAATTCCGGGAACTATGAAGCCTGAATATCATTTCAGATATTCAAATCCCGAGGATTTTGCCCGAATGATAGTTGACCTTAACCTTTACCTAAAGCCCGCCCTTACTATATGCGATGCAGTTGTAGGAATGGAGGGCAACGGTCCTACAGCGGGCACCCCGAAAGATATTGGGTTGCTTTTGGCCTCTCCTTCTCCCTACTGCCTTGACCTTTTGTGCGCCCATATAATAGGTCTGGACACAAAGGATATTCCGACTATCGGGGCATCTATCGAACGGGGGCTTTGCCCCGACAGCATACAAGGGCTGGAAATCTGCGGAGAATACCATACCGTAGAAGACTTTAAAAACATCGAGGTGCACAACAGCCTGCTCTTTAAAGGCAAGGGCGGTGTGCTACACACCGTTATGGGCAACACCCTTCACTCCCTGCTTTCCTCCAGACCCGTGCTAAAGGCCGCCGACTGTGTAGGCTGTAAAGAGTGTTATCGCATTTGCCCTGCCAAGGCAATAGTAATGAAAAACGGCAAGCCCCAAATAAACCGCAAAAAATGCATACGCTGCTTCTGTTGTCAGGAATTTTGTCCCAAAGGGGCATTAAAAGCCCATCGCACCCCGATAGCAAGGCTGCTGAACAAATAAAAAAATCCCGATGAGTAATCATCGGGATTTTTTATTATACGTTCCAATTTTCGGTATCTACTATAGTGGTGGTAATGAGAACATTATCGTAAAAATAAAAATCAAGCTGATAGTTATCAAAGGTGCTGCGAAGAATGACGATGGGGTCACTCTCTACCGCTAAAAGCAGCTTCTCGGCCTCTGCCGCATTTACCGTTTCTCCCTCTTCGGCCAGCTCCATTTCTACCTCATACTTGCTGGTAACACCGGGGGTAAAGCCGAAAATCTCGCTGTCGGTGGCAATGGCAAGAACACCTGCATCCTCATTTTTGGGGATATAGTAAAAACGGGCATCGGTGGTTTCTATTACGGTGTAGCCCTTTTTCTTTTCTACGCTGTAGTAGGCAAAATTGTCCTCGGCATCGGGGTTGTGGTCGTGATGCTCGTCCTCATCTTCAAGAGAAGCCTTATAATCGTCTGCCAGCTTTTTATAGTGGTCCTTTACCTCGTCCACCTCGGCGCCCAAGCCGTATTTTATAGTATCAAGCTTACCCTCCATAGCGGAAGCTTCAATATTACCTAAAGCGGCATCATCGGAGGAGCTGTTGTCCTTATCCTTACCGCCACAACCTGCAAAGCAAAGGGTTATCATTAAAACCGAAAGTAAAAGACATATCGCTTTTTTCATTACTGCTTCTCCTTTAAAAGTTTTTCTCTTAAATCCCAAAGATCCTGGGAAAGATCAACATAGTAGGCGTGGGGATTTTCAAAGCGCTTTACCTCATCCCACAGATTTTCAACGCACTGTTTTCTGTAGGCCGAAATCTCCTTAACGCTGGGAGAATCATAAACCTGACGGCCGTTTTCCATTATCTTTATCTGAAGCTTTTTAGCGATGAAATCGGTTACCGTCTTACGCTTCCAGGTGTGAACGGGGTCGAAAATCTCGTAGGGCTTGGTATCGTCGATTTTCTCATAATTCATACAGATAACGTCGGCTATTGCCTTGCCCGTTTCCCTATCGTAAAGACGCCAGGGAATTTTTACACCGGGCAGGGTTATTTTTGCAATATTCTCGCTTATCTTTATCTTGGGAACAACGGTACCATCGGGCATTTCAACGGCAGCCAGCTTATAAACGCCGCCGAACACCGCTTCGCTGGATGCGGTAATAAGGCGTTCGCCTACGCCGAAGGAGGAAATGCATGCGCCTTGGTTATCAAGCTCCTTAATAAGATGCTCGTCCAAGGAGTTGGAAACCACTATAGCGCAGTCCTCATAGCCTGCTTCATCCAGCTTTTTACGGATTTTCTTGGAAAGATATGCAATATCACCGCTGTCAATTCGCACACCCTTGGGGCGGCAACCTAATGGCTTTAACACCTCATCAAAGCATTTTATGGCATTAGGCAGACCGCTTTTAAGTACGTTGAAGGTATCAATAAGCAGAGTGCAGCTGTCGGGATATTTTTCAGCATAGGTTTTAAATGCGGTATATTCATCGGGATAAAGCTGTACCCAGCTGTGGGCCATAGTGCCCGATGCGGGTACACCGAAATCCTGGGCAGTTTTGACGTTAGAGGTGCCACGAGCTCCACCAATAATGGCGGCTCTGGCGCCATAGTATGCGGCATCATAGCCGTGGGCACGACGGGCGCCGAACTCCATTACGGGACGGTCTCCTGCCATAGAACAGATTCGGTTAGCCTTGGTGGCGATAAGGGACTGGTGATTAATGGTGAGCAGTACCATAGTTTCCACCATAAAGGCCTGCATAGCGGGGCCTCGCACGGTAACGATGGGTTCCATCGGGAATATGGGGGTACCCTCGGGTACGGCCCAAACGTCGCAAGCAAATTCAAAATCACGAAGATAGTCAATAAACTCGTCACAGAAGAGGTTTAAGGACTGTAGATACTTAATATCCTCCTCATCAAAATGAAGATCGTTGAAATATTCAATCAACTGCTCAAGACCTGCCATAATGGCATAACCGCCCTTATCGGGTACACGGCGGAAGAACATATCAAAGTAGGTTATGGTATCTCTCATATCACTTTGGAATATGCCGTTTGCCATTGTAAGCTCATACAGGTCCATAAGCATTGTCAGGTTAATTTTTTTCATAATAACTCCTCCTTTAGCCAAATTTATGCGGCTTTTCATCACCGTTTATGATGATGTCACGCTCCTTGAGAATACGGCCAGTTTTTATTATACCCGAAAGCCTGGAAGAATCCGAACGGGCAACTGCATCCTTATAATCCTGCAGATTTCTGATGAGAATATCTATTTCATAAAGAAGATTTTCTTTGTTGCTTAAAAAAAGCTGTGTCCAAAGATTTTCATCCACGCTGGCAACACGGGATACGTCGTGGTAGCTGCCCGCCGAATAGCCCTTGTGGGTGGCGCTGGTGGGTGAATTCATATAAGCACCTGCCAGGATATGGGGTATCTGGGAGGTGTAGGCTATCATTTTATCGTGTTGCTGTGGCGAGGTAATGGTGACGTCGGCACAGCCGATATCAAGAGCCATTTTTGAGAGCAGATTTACCGCCTGCTTATCGGTGGCAGGAGTTTCGGTAAATATATAGCTACGATTAAAAAACAAGTCTTCGGTGGAAAAATCATATCCGCTGCGTTCACGTCCTGCCATAGGGTGACCGCCTACAAAACGAAGTCCCGCCTTCAAGCAGACCTCTTCGCCGAGCTTTACAATCTCTTCCTTTACACCGCAGATATCGGTGAGAATACTGTCCTCTTTAAGGAGAGGCGGTAGGGTTTCAAGCAGTTTATAGGCAACGTTGGGATTTACCGCCAGCACGGTTATATCGGCATCTATGGGAGAACTACCGTCCCATATCTCGTCAATAGCGCCGTCGGACAAGGCCTTTTCGCTTACCCCTACGGTGCGGTTATAACCGATTACCCGGTAATTTCCGGATTTTTTCAGTGCCTTGGCTATAGAGCCTCCCATAAGGCCTAAGCCAATAATGGCTACAGTTTGCATAATTTACATCTCCGTTTGCTGGGTTATTTATTTATCTTTATATGGGCGCCTTGGAGGCCATCAGCTGTGGCGTAAAGCTCTACAGAGGCCTGTCCTTCTGCAGGACGGATGCCTACCAGTATCTTACCCATATACATCTTTCGATATGGCAGGGTGACGGGTGTATGGTCGATATTATCCGAGCCTGTACCCACGATAACTGCGGGGACGCCTGTAGTAAACTCCACAAAAGGCGCCGCATCGGGCACAGTGTTACCTAATTCATCTACAGCTTCACAAAGGAAGAGGGCTACGTCCCGTCCGTTAATTTCAAAGTCATTAAGCGGGGTAAGCTTTAAGCCTACAGCCTTGCCTGTGGTGGTTCGGCTGTGGGTGGCGACTACGCAGCCGTCTATATACCCCTTAACCTCAAGGCATCCGCTCTCAAAGGGCACCTGCCAGCTGCCTCGGCCGAATTTCGGCACAGCCTGAACACCCAGGCGTTTACCGTTCAGGAAAAGTTCCAGCTGCTGACAGTTGGTATAGACGGTTACCTGAATTTCGGTCCCCTCCATACCGTTAAAATTCCAATGTGGAACTATGTGAACCATAGGCTCCTTTGTCCAGAAGGATTTAAACTGATAAAAGCCGCCCTTCTTCTGCAGGAACACATCAACAGCGCCTGAACGGGAGCAAACTGCTGGCCAGATTGCCTCTCCCCTATGCTCGAAGCCGTCCCAGATATATCCGCCGATAACGTAGGGACGCTCCATTAGGTGGCGCCAGGTGGTTTCGTGGCAGAGGAACCAGGAGTTAACGTCTACGTCCTCATCCCTGTTACGGGCGTTGGTATTTGTGGGATAATGCCAGTCACGGGTGGTGGTGGCTGCGCCGCACTCGGAAGCAAAAAGAGGCTTTTCGGGATATGTTTCGTGGACCTTATCGTAAATGTTAAGGTTATAATTTATACCTACAATATCACAGTCATCGTAAATAGTGCAGGTGTCAGGGGTGCGGTCAACTGCGGCGGTAATAAGTCTGGTATTGTCCAGCTTTCGGATATGGTGAGCCAGGGCCTTATGTATACGGCGGCCTACATCGGTAACATGATAAGGCTCTTCGTTACCCGTTGACCAGAAGATAACCGAGGGGCGGTTGCGGTCCCGTTTAATAAGACCCTCCAGCTGCTCTATACCCTCTTTTGTGGATTCGAACCAACGGGCCTCATCCATTACCAGGAAGCCCAGCTCGTCGAAGGCATCCATATAATCGGCCGAATACTGATAATGGCTGGTACGGTAGCCGTTGGCGCCCATTTCCTTTAAAAGCTTCATTTTATAAAAGGCAATATTGCGGGGTGTCACAAGGCCCATAAGGCCGAAATCCTGGTGGCCGCACATACCCTTAATAATTGTCTTTTCCCCGTTTATAAACAGACCCTCGGCGGTGATTTCTACCGTTCTGAAGCCTATTCGGGTGGTGTTATTATCTATTTCCTCACCGTTTATATAAAGCTTTGTAACAACGGTGTAAAGGTTGGGGGTATCGGGGCTCCAGAGCAGAGGCGACTTCACCTTAGCGGAATACTTCAGGGTGCTTTTATCCCTTGGGGATACCTCGCCCTTGCCCGAGGTCGAGGCAACAACATTACCTTCCTTATCCACAAGCTGACTGTTGGCCATAACAACCGCATCTTCATACGAGGTGTTTAAAACGGTGGTTTCAAAATCTATCTGCCAGGTATTATCATCCAACTTTTTATAGGGGGCGTAAACACCCCAGAGGTCGATAGCCACGGGGTCGCTGATATTAAGAGTCACGTTGCGGTAGATACCGCCGCCCTGATACCACCAGCCCTCAAATTCGTCGGTGGAAACATAAACTGCCAGGATGTTTTCCTTATCAAAGTAAACGTTGTCGCTGATATCCACCTCAAAGGTGTTGTAGGCCGAAAAGTTGTGGGCCATAAGGCAACCGTTAAGATAGACGGTTGCAGCCGAGGCCACACCCTCAAAAATCAGGGTGATACGCTTGTCCGAATACTCTTCGGGCAGGGTAAAATGCGTTCTGTACCAGGCGTTACAGTAGGTAAAATATCCGTGGGCGTTGTTTTCCTGTTCCTTGTTTTCCTGGTCAATTATGAAATCGTGAGGAAGGTCTACCTTTTTCCAGCCGATGCTTCTATGCTCACATCCCGGGTAAAAGGCGTCGGGCTCGTCAAAATAGTGGTAGGCGGCAGGACCTATAAGCTTACGCTCAGTCTTGCTTTGGGTATATGTGGGACCCTTTTCATAGGGGCGGGGAATATCAATATCTCCCTTATAAAAACGCCAATCATAATTAAAATCAACGACTTCTCTCACAATAGGACCTCCCCACGGGATAGAATTATTTATATTATAAACCGCTTTGTCTCTCTTTACAAGATTATTTTACCATATTCTTTAAAATAATCGGTTGACTAAAGAAAAATGTAGATATATAATATCTATATCTTTATTTTTGAGGAGATTATAATGATAAACACATACATAGCACAACTTGTAAATTACGGAGTTAAAAACAGTCTTATTGAGGAAGAGGACAGGATATATATAACCAACCGTCTGATAGAGGCGTTAGAGTTGGATGACTACCTTCAGCCCGAAAATGTACCTGAGGCCGAGCTTGAGGATATTTTAAAGGGTCTGCTGGACTATGCCGCCCACAAAGGCATTATTGAGGACAGCACCACCTATCGTGACCTTTTTGATACCAAGCTTATGGGTATTCTCACCCCCCGCCCCAGCCAGGTCAGAAGGACCTTTGAGTTTCTTTATAATGAGGACCCCGTTAAGGCCACCGACTGGTATTATAAACTTAGCTGTGATACCGATTACATTCGTCGCTACCGCATAGTGAAGGATATGAAATGGGTAACCACCACCGAATACGGCGACCTCGATATTACGGTAAATCTTTCCAAGCCCGAAAAAGACCCCAAGGCTATTGCGGCTGCCAAGAATATGCCCCAAGCAGGCTACCCCAAGTGCCAGCTTTGTAAGGAAAATGAGGGCTACGCAGGCAGGGTTAACCATCCCGCAAGACAAAATCACAGAATTATTCCCGTTAGGGTAAACGGCAAGCCCTGGATGATGCAGTTCTCCCCTTACGTTTATTATAACGAACATTGCATAGTCTTTAACAGCGAGCATTCTCCCATGGCTATAAACCACGATACCTTCAGAAAGCTTTTAAGCTTTGTAGAAAGCTTTCCCCACTACTTTGTAGGCTCCAACGCCGACCTGCCCATTGTCGGCGGCTCAATACTTACCCACGACCATTTCCAGGGCGGACACTACACCTTTGCAATGGCCAAGGCGGAGATTGAAACTCCCCTTTCCTTTGACGGCTTTGAGGACCTTGAGACAGGCATTGTAAAGTGGCCCATGTCGGTAATTCGTCTGAGGGGTGAAAGCACCGAGAGGCTTTGTCAGCTGGCTGATAAGATTCTTGACGCCTGGAGAGGCTACACCGATGAAGCCGCCTTTATCTTTGCCGAAACCGAGGGTGAGCCCCACAACACAATAACACCTATTGCCCGCAAGAACGGTGACAAGTTTGAGCTTGACCTGGTGCTTAGAAATAACATCACCACAGAGGAGCATCCTATGGGTGTATATCATCCTCACTCCGAGCTTCATCATATTAAAAAGGAAAACATAGGCCTTATTGAGGTTATGGGTCTGGCTGTACTACCTGCCCGACTTAAGAATGAGCTGGCCGTGCTGGGCGAAGCTATAGTAAAGGGTGAAGACCTGAAGGCTAATCCTATAACCGCATCCCACGCCGATTGGGTAGATGAATTTAAGAACAATTATACTATTACTGCCGACAACGTTGACGACATTTTAAAGGCAGAGGTAGGAAAGGTTTTTGCAAAGGTGCTTGAGCACGCAGGCGTTTATAAGAGAAACGCTGAGGGCAAGGCCGCCTTCCTTAAATTCTGCGACTCGGTAAAGTAATATGACCCAGTTTTTTATAAATTTTTCCACCGTATTTGTTCAAGTGCTGATACTGTTTATCTTTATCGCTTGCGGCTTTGCGGGAGCAAAAAAGAAGTTTATTACCACCGAAGGTTCAAAGGTAATCTCAGACGTTATCCTGTATTTCGTAACCCCCTGCGTTATAATAGACTCCTTGGCTATTGAGTTTGACAAATCAAAATTTATCGGCCTTATCACCTGCTTCGGTGCATTTATGCTGGTGCAGATATTTACGGCCTGTCTGGTGCATCTGTTATTCAGAGGAGATGATAAGAAAACTCTCCGAGTTCTGCGATACGCAACGGTCTTTTCCAACGTGGGATATATGGGTCTGCCTCTGCAGAAGGCGGTGCTGGGTGACGAGGGTGTTTTCTACGGCTCGGTTTGTGTAGCGGCCTTTAACGTTTTTGTATGGACCTACGGAATCGTTTGTATGAGCGGCGACCGCAAAAAGATGTCACCCAAGGGATTACTTTTTAATCCCGGCATTATTGCCACTACCGTAGGCTTGATACTATTCATATTCTCCATAAAACTGCCAATGCCTGTTGCCTCTGCAATAGAAGGTATGGCCGCCCTTAATACTCCCCTGGCTATGATGGTTATCGGCTTTAATCTGGCAGGCAGCGGAATCATTGCAGCGCTGAAAAACAAAAACGTCTATTTTGTTACCGCCCTGCGACTTATTATAATACCGCTGATTTCCCTTCTGACGCTTTACCTGTGCGGTATAAGAGGTACACTACTTATATCCCTTATAATTGCTTGTAGCGCTCCCTCGGCGGCAGTAACTACCGTTTTTTCGGTCAAATACGGCAACAACGTAGAGCTTTCGGTAAATCTGGTAGCTCTGACCACCCTGCTTTCCATTATAACTATGTCAGCCATAGTTGCCCTGGCTCAATTGTTTCAGTAAAATAAAAAGCCCTCTGTGCATCAGCACAGAGGGCTTTTATTTGCATTAAGCGTTAATTACTTAAGCTCAACAGTAGCGCCAACCTCGGTAAGCTTAGCCTTCATAGCTTCAGCCTCGTCCTTAGCAACAGCTTCCTTCAGGGTCTTGGGAGCGCCGTCAACGAGAGCCTTAGCCTCAGCAAGGCCAAGACCGGTGATCTCACGAACAGCCTTGATAACCTTGATCTTCTCAGCGCCAGCGGCTGCGAGAATTACGTCAAACTCGGTCTTCTCCTCAGCTGCAGCAGCACCAGCGCCAGCAACGGGGCCAGCAACTGCAACTGCAGCGGCAGCGGATACGCCGAATTCCTCTTCTACTGCTTTAACGAGCTCAGAAAGCTCAAGAACGGTAAGAACCTTAAGTTCTTCAATGATAGCTGTAATCTTTTCAGATGCCATTTTAGTTTCCTCCAAATAAATTTTATAGTTTTTTTAATTATTCTGCTGCGGCTTGCGCATCATCACCGTTTTTATCAACGATGGCCTGTACGGCACGTGCGAATGCTGCGATAGGTGCCTGGAAAGCACCAAGTACGGTTGCCAGAAGAACATCTCTGGTGGGGAGCTTTGCAAGATCTTCAACGGTTTCAACGGAAATTGCCTTTCCATCGAGGTAACCTGCCTTAATCTTGAAATTATCGTGTGCGTCAGCAAACTTCTTAAGAATTCTTGCTGCTGCAGTGTGGTCCTCCTTAGAGATTGCGATAGCGGTAGTTCCTTCGAGTACCTCACTCATACCCTCAAGCTCGGTGCCTGCGATAGCACGCTTTAAAAGGGTGTTTTTGATAACGGTGTACTCAATACCGGCCTCACGAAGTTCCTTACGGAGAACGGTGTCGTCTGCAACGGAAGTTCCGGAATAGTCAACGATAACGCCGGCTACAGAATCGGAAATTTTTGCAGCGATGGCAGCAACGGCTGCCTGTTTTGCTTCGAGAACCTTTGCGTTAGGCATTATTTCACCTCCAAATTGTGAATAAAAAAACCTGTCCTCCAAAGACGGTGAGGACAGGCAGAATAATACTTTACAAAAAGCTATTCGCATTACCTCGGTAGGCGGTAAACCTTATCGCAAAAGCGACCTACTGTCTTTGGATGCTTAAAGATGATAACACAGAAAACCTGTGTTGTCAAGAAAAACTTAAAGAAATTTAAGTTTTTTGAAACTAAATTCAATTTAGTTCAATTTTGAGAAAATTTCTTTTAAGACGCGAAGCGGTGTGCAGCGTTGTACAAAGGTACACGCAAACACCAGCGACAAAGTATTAAATGAAATTTTCCAGAATTAGTTGCCGTATTTGTTGGTGGCAACCTTAATTCCGGGGCCCATAGTGGTAGCAATGGTGCAGGACTTGATGTACTGACCCTTTGCAGCAGCAGGCTTAGCCTTTGCGATAGCAGTCATAAGAGTATCAATGTTCTCTTCCAGCTTCTCGCGGCCGAAGGATGCCTTACCTACGGGACAATGGATGATGTTGGTCTTGTCAAGACGATACTCGATCTTACCTGCCTTTGCCTCGGTAACAGCCTTAGCAACGTCAGGAGTAACGGTACCGGCCTTAGGAGTAGGCATAAGACCACGAGGTCCTAATACCTTACCAAGACGACCTACCATACCCATCATATCGGGTGTAGCGATTACTACGTCGAAATCGAGCCAACCTTCGTTCTGAATCTTGGCAACGAGCTCTTCAGCACCTACAAAGTCAGAACCTGCGTCGGCAGCTTCCTTAGCCTTGTCACCCTTGGTAAGAACCAGAGTTCTTACAGTTTTACCTGTTCCGTTGGGGAGAACTACAGCGCCGCGAACCTGCTGGTCAGCGTGGCGAGAGTCAACACCCAGACGAACGTGAATTTCTACAGTTTCGTCGAACTTTGCGGTAGCGGCCTTTACTGCCAGCTCGCAAGCGTCGCCGATTTCGTAAAGCTTACCGGTTTCGATAAGCTTTGCGCTTTCGTTATACTTTTTACCGTGTTTCATTACATTTTACCTCCCAATAAGTGGTTAAATCGGAAATTTCCTCCCACGAGAGAGATTGTTAGTCGACGACTTCGATGCCCATGCTACGAGCGGTACCTGCTATCATAGACATAGCAGCCTCTACGCTGGCGGCATTAAGGTCGGGCATTTTCTGCTCGGCGATCTTCTTAATCTGCTCGCTGGTGATCTTTGCAACTTTTGTCTTGTTCGGCACACCTGAACCGCTCTCGATGCCGCAAGCCTTCTTAATGAGGACTGCTGCAGGGGGAGTTTTGGTGATGAAGCTGAACGAGTGATCTGCATAAACGGTAATAACTACCGGAATGATGAGACCTGCGTCATTCTTAGTGCGTTCATTGAATTCCTTTGTGAACGCCATAATGTTGACGCCGTGCTGTCCCAGCGCAGGACCTACCGGGGGAGCCGGAGTGGCTTTGCCGGCGGGAATCTGCAGTTTGATGTAACCTATAATTTTCTGAGCCATTGTTTGCACCTCCATTATTCGTGGTAACAGTGATTTTTCACTTGGCGGATCGGTCGTCTACCCGATCCTCCCACCTTGACGCCCTAAAAGACGTCGGCGGCAAACTGCCGCATTTCAATACCCCCAAAACTGGGATTATAACGGCTTTTATTGCCGAAATAAGCAGAATTCTGCGTATTACCTAAAATTAATCTGCCAGAGCAATCTGGTCAAGCTCCAGCTCAGCAGGAGTTTCTCTGCCGAACATGGAAATATTTACGCTGACGCTTGAGTTTTCAAGATCAACAGCGGTAACAGTACCCTGGAAATCTTTAAGGGGACCGTCAATGATGTTGACAAGGTCACCGACCTTGTAGCCAACCTCAATGCTGTGCTTCTCTACGCCTAAGGCCTCAACCTCAGCATCAGTAAGGGGTACCGGCTTGGATCCGGGGCCCACAAATCCCGTAACTCCGCGGATGTTGCGCACGACATACCAGGAATCGTCGGTAACAATCATCTTTATGAGCA
This sequence comes from Clostridia bacterium, assembly GCA_017623235.1. Classification (GTDB taxonomy): domain Bacteria; phylum Bacillota; class Clostridia; order Oscillospirales; family Acutalibacteraceae; genus SFWF01. The sequence goes on from JAGAPN010000016.1 coordinate 27,400, forward strand.
CGTAACCGGGGAAAATTTTTCTTTCGTACTCTTTAACTTTGTCTTCCTTAATTTCGGTAACGGTTTCGGTAGGAATCTTGATATCCATAATGAGATCCTGCATTTTGCGGTTCTCAACCATAATTTCAAGATCGGATGCTACCTTATTTTCGTAACCCGAATAGGTGTGAACAACATACCATCTGGCTTGAGTATTGTCAGACATTTCAGCCCTCCGTTACAGTGTGGTGACAAGCTTCATTAACTGGCCAAGACCGAAGTCGAGAAGCCAGATGAAGGCACCAATGATAAGGGTAACGACCAGAACAACGATAGTGTTCTTAACAACGTCGTTAAGACCGGGCCAAACGATCTTATTTACTTCGCTCTTATAATCGCGAAGGAAATGGATAACTCTGCGAAGAATGGTTTTCTTGTCCTTGCTTTCGCGTACCATAATGTAGTCGTCTACAAAAAGATGGCAGGTTGCGAAGGCTACCGAAACAAACAGTGCTACAGGGATGAGTATAGCATAAAGGGTATACTCGGGAACTGCGGTGAGCTCAAGAGGTCTGTGGTCTACGAAATAGGTAGGCTTGCTGAGAATGACAACAAGCATAAATATTGCGTCAACCAGACCAACTACGGGAGCCCAATATCTCATCTTCTTGAACTTGAAGGTAAGCGCAGTGAAGAGAAGTGTAGCAACCGCAAGGATGAAGCAAAAACAAATCTTAGCGGATTTGTAAAGAGCTGCTCCGCCCAGTTGCTCAATTCCGGTTCCAAATGCCAGCTGAGCGCCAACGAAGGAAATGTCACCTACGGTGGTGTTCAGAAGGATGAAGGGGAAAAAGAACAGAACTGTTGCGGCGGCAGAGAAAACAATAGCCGAAATCTGGCTGATTTTGTTAACTGCTTTCATAATGCCCTCCTTATTTGGTTTCCTTATGAACTGTGTGTTTGCGGCAGAAACGACAATACTTGTTCATCTCGAGTCTGTCCGGATCGTTCTTCTTGTTTTTCATTGTGTTGTAGTTGCGCTGCTTGCACTCAGTGCAGGCGAGTGTAATTTTTACTCTCATGACGGCACCTCCCGTTTTACGGAAATATTTGACGCTATCGTTCCTGTCCGACAGCGACGGCCTCCCTCAGACGAAACCGCTTTCCTCACACACAATAGGGGCGTTTTCGCTTAGAAAAAAGTCTTTTACAAAAAAAAAGACCTACAGAGGTAGAGTAATTATATCACATACTACCCCTGTGGTCAAGTCTTTTTTAAAAGAATTTTTATTTATGATATTTTGAGCCCTCGTTAATCTTAAAAGCCCTGTACACCTGCTCCAAAAGCATTACCCGGAAAAGCTGATGCGGAAAGGTCATTTTAGAAAAAGAAAGCTTTAAATCTGCCAGGGCTTTTATATCGGGAGCTATGCCGTAGGAGCTTCCTATTATAAATACCAGGCTTCCCACTCCCCTGCCCGCCTGAATATCCAGGCTTGCGGCCAGCTCTTCGCTGGAAAGCTGCTTACCTTCTATACACATAGCCGTAACAAAAGCACCCTCGGGGATTTTTTTCTTTATTAGCTCTGCCTCGGTTTCCAATGCCTTCTCAATCTCTTTATCCGACGGATTATCAGAGATACGGACGGGCTCCAGCTCCACCGCCTCAACCTTAGCGTAGGCGGAAAGACGTTTTATATATTCGTCACAGGCCTCTTTGAGATATTTTTCCTTAAGGCGACCAAGGGTGATAAGCTTAATCTTCATCATATAGGAATCACCTTGCCTCCCTCATCGGGAGCTACATATAATATGTAGTCCCTGTTTTCTGCGCCACCCTTATCCATAATAGCCGCCCTGGTGGCCGAAGCTGCCTTTTCGGGGGTATTATTATGCTTGGAAAGGTGGCCCAGTACAAAGCGGTTGGTGCCGCCCTCAAAAAATTCGGCCAAGGTTTCGGCGCAGACGGCGTTGGAAAGATGCCCCTCGTCTGAGGATATGCGAAGCTTAAGCTCGGGCGGATATGGGCCAAGGCGCAACATAGTGGGGTCGTGATTAGACTCAAGCATTATAATGCTGCTTCCATAAAGGCCCTGCCTTATTTCATCGGTCATAATACCAAGGTCTGTACAAACGGCGGCTTGGACACCGCTTTGCAGGGTTACCGTATAACAACTAGAGCCTTTACAGTCATGACTGGTAGGAAACCGCTTTATTGTCATACTGTCAAGGACGTATTCCTCTACTTCATCGATATATATGCGCGGATGGCTGTAATCTATAGCGCCCGAAAATTCCAGAGCATAAACGGTATCTCTTGAGGCTATGACCGGAATGGGATGCTTTTTTATCAGCATCTTGAGTCCCTTAATATGGTCATTGTGTTCGTGGGTGATAAGCACCGCCTTAATATGGTCAAGAGGTATTTCTGCTGTGGCAAGGGCGGCGCAAAGCCTCTTAAAGGAAACGCCTACGTCCACCAGGACACCACCCTGATGGTCACCTATATATGTAGAGTTTCCGTCGGAGCTGGAAAACATAGGATAAAATTTTGCCACGAAGACACCTCCTCTTATAAAATGAAATCGGGAGGGGCAAGCCCCTCCCCCAAAAATCAGTTTGCTTTTAAGGAATAACCGTACTCATCATCAGATACACGCTTTATATCTGCGCCAACGGCAGTAAGCTTTTCAACCACCTGCTCATAGCCGCGGTCGATATACTCAATATCGGTTATTTCGGTTTCACCCTCAGCCACAAGGCCCGCAATTATCATAGCCGCGCCTGCCCTGAGGTCATTGGCCTTAACAGGGGCACCCTTAAGACGCTCAACACCGGTTATTATGGCCGATTTACCATCCACCTGGATGTCGGCCCCCATAAAGGTAAGCTGCTCGGCATAGCGGAAGCGGCTATCCCATACACCCTCAGTCACGATGCTGGTGCCGTTGGCAATAGCCAGCAGGGTGGCGAACTGAGGCTGCATATCGGTGGGGAAACCGGGGTGAGGCATTGTTTTAACGTTACATTTACCCGGACGCCTGTCCATAGTTACACGAACATACTCGTCCCCTTCTTCGATTTTAGCACCGGCTTCCCTAAGCTTTGCGGCATTAGACTCAAGATGCTTGGGGATAACGTTATTTATAACAACGTCGCCCTGTGTAGCGGCGGCAGCCACCATATAGGTACCTGCCTCAATCTGGTCGGGAATAATACTGTAGCTGGTGCCCGAAAGCCTTTCGACACCACGGATTTTGATAACCGAGGTACCTGCGCCCATTATATCGGCACCCATAGAGTTGAGGAAGTTTGCCAGGTCAACAATATGAGGCTCACGGGCGGCATTTTCAATAACGGTCATACCACGGGCACGGGCTGCGGCTATCATAATGTTAACTGTGGCACCAACAGATACCACGTCGAGATAAACCGAGCAACCGCCCAGTTTTTCGGCCTTGGCAACAACCATACCCGAATCTATAGTAACCTTGGCACCCAGGGCCTCAAAACCCTTGATGTGCTGGTCGATAGGACGAAGGCCTATATCGCAACCGCCGGGAGGGGCAACCTTTGCCCTGCGAAGACGGCCGAGAAGGGCGCCGAGGAAATATGAGGAAGCCCTCATACCCTGGGCCATTTCCTTACTTACTACAAAGGAATTTACCCCTGTAGGGTCGATGCGGAAGGTAGTACGCTCAAGCTGGGTAACCTCTGCCCCCAGCTCACGCAGAGCGTAAAGTATAGCGTTGACATCAGAGATGTCAGGAACGTTTTCAATTATACAAGGAGAATCGGCCAACAGCACTGCAGGAAGGATGGCAACGGCGGCATTTTTTGCACCGCTGACTGTAACTTCTCCGCAGAGGCGCCTGCCTCCGTTAACAACAAATTTATCCAAAACGGCACTTCCCTAAAAGTATTTTGTGCTTTTGATACCCGCACAATTAGTATGCCCGAGAAGATATAAAACCGAAAATCCACAATATAGTAGATTTACAACATATATATTATATACGCTACCGCCTTTAAAGTCAATTCATATTTTATTAACATAAAAAATCCCTGCATTTTTAGGATGCAGGGAGATAACTTAAAGTTTTGCTCTTACTGAAGCAATTTGTTTTTCGACAGATTCTACGGCAGTGCCGCCCTCCGAATTTCTTCTGAAGGTGCAATTTTCCAAATTTATGGCATCGAATATATCTTCATCAAAAACATCAGAAAATTCTTTAAACTCGGCCAGAGTAAGCTCTTCAAGCACGGCGCCCTCATCTATACAATAAGCCACCAATGTGCCTGAAATCTTATAGGCCGTTCTGAAAGGTATTCCCTTTTTGGTAAGATAATCGGCCACGTCGGTAGCGTTAATAAAGCCCTTTGCGGCAGCGTTTTTCATATTGGCTTCTATAACGGTGGCGGTTGCCAGCATAGGCGCAAATATAGAAAGGCATTGTTTTACTGTATCAAAGGAATCGAAAACAGCCTCCTTATCCTCCTGCATATCCTTATTATATGCCAGAGGCAGTCCCTTAAGCATAGTAAGCAGGGTGATAAGGTTACCGTAGACACGTCCCGTTTTACCCCTTACCAGCTCGGCAATATCGGGGTTTTTCTTTTGAGGCATAATGGAGGAGCCTGTGGAATAGGCGTCATCCAGCTCGATAAACTTAAACTCCCAGCTGGACCAGAGAATAATCTCCTCGGAGAAGCGGGAAAGATGGGTCATAATCAGAGCGATGGCATTTGCCAGCTCAACGGCGAAATCTCGGTCGGAAACACCGTCAAGACTGTTTTCACAGATACCCTTCATATTAAGAGCATTTGCCACGGCAAGGCGGTCGGTGGGATAGGTGGTGCCTGCCAGGGCGCAGGAGCCCAGGGGCGAATAATTCATTCGGTCGGCGGCGTCACGAACTCGGCTGATGTCACGCAGGAACATCTGAGCGTAGGCCATAAGGTGGTGACCGAAGGTTATGGGTTGGGCCCTTTGAAGATGGGTATAACCCGGCATTACGGTAGCCTTATGCTCCTCTGCCTTATCGGTAATAACCGAAACCAGATTTTTAAGCAGAGCTATGACCGCATCGGCCTCTTCCCTCAGGTGAAGTCTTATATCAAGGGCCACCTGGTCGTTGCGGCTACGGGCGGTATGCAGCTTTTTACCCGTATCACCAATACGGCGGGTAAGCTCGGCCTCTACAAACATATGTATATCCTCGGCCGTCATATCAAATTCCAGCGCACCGCTGTCAAGGTCCTTTAAAATACCCTCCAGGCCTTCAATTATAGCCTCTGCATCGGCAGGGTCGATAATACCCTGATGGGCCAACATTGCGGCATGGGCAATGGAACCGCCGATATCGCTTTTATACATACGGCAGTCTACCCTGATGGATGAATTGAAATCGTTTACGTCGCTGTCAAGCTGCTTTTTAAAGCGGCCTGCCCACATTTTTTCACTCATTATAATCTCCTAAATAGTGTCGGGGTTGTTCTTGTGATTTTCTATAGTTTGCTTTACCATCATATCCTTAACCTTCATAAGACGGGCACGGGAGGAACGGTCGTTTTCCTCCAGCTTCTCGGTTATCATACGAATGGTATCTCTGTAGCGAGGTATCATAACATGCTCCAAAGCGTTTACCCTGCGGCGGGTCTTTTCGATTTCCACCGCCATACGCTGGGTAGCCTTTTCGGTTTCGGCAAGCTTCAGCATACGGGGCAACAGAGCGTTCATTTTATCTATGGCCGCATCCAACTCAAAAGAAGTGGATGCAAAGCCATAAGAATATATATCGGAATTGTCGGAGGTACGGGTAGTAACGTCAAAAACGGGTATTTCCACACTCATAACGTTTTTGGTGTCTACCTCAAGATATACCTCCTGCTTGGGGCAAAGCAGAGCTACGTCAAGACTTTCCTTCGACATAACTCCCGAGGCCCTTACAAAGTAGCTGTTGGCCTCGGCTATTTCATTTTCAACCTCTTCACGAAGCTTGCGGTTTACCCTGATAAGCTCAAGATATTGCCGCATCAGCTCGTCACGCTTATCCTTGAGCAGTTTATGACCACGCACGGCGGTGGTAAGCTGCTTTTTAAGTCGGGTAAGCTCCATACGGGTAGGGTTCACATTAAGAACAGCCAAAGCCCTTCAGTCCTTTCATTAATAGTAGCGGTCAAGCATATCGTCACCGATTCGCTTCAACTCACTTCTGGGGAGAATACGTAGCAGCTTCCAGCCGATATCCAGAGTTTCTTCAATGGAACGGTTGGCATTATAGCCCTGGGAAACGTATTCCTTTTCAAAGCGGTCGGCAAACTCGGCGTAAAGCTTATCGGTAGCGGTGAGGGCGGCCTCACCGAGGATAACCATAAGCTCCTTGGCATCCTTACCTCTGGCATGGGCGGCAAAGAGCTGATTCATAGTAGCGGCGTGGTCCTCACGGGTACGGTCCTTGCCTATTCCCTTATCCTTAAGACGGGAAAGGGAGGGCAGAACGTCTATGGGAGGGGTAACGCCCTTACGGTAAAGCTCACGGGAGAGGATTATCTGACCCTCGGTAATGTAGCCCGTAAGGTCGGGAATTGGGTGGGTCTTATCATCCTCCGGCATTGTGAGAATGGGGATAAGGGTGATAGAGCCATCCTTACCCTTAAGACGGCCTGCACGCTCATAAAGGGTGGCAAGGTCGGTATACATATAACCGGGATAGCCACGACGGCCGGGAACCTCTTTACGGGCGGCCGAAACCTCACGCAGAGCATCAGCATAGTTGGTAATATCGGTCATAATTACCAGCACCTGCATACCCAGGTCAAAGGCCAGGTATTCAGCGCAGGTAAGGGCCATTTTTGGGGTGGCTATACGCTCAATAGCAGGGTCGTTAGCCAGATTTATAAACATTACGGTACGGTCAATAGCGCCCGTTTCCTTAAAGGAGTTTATAAAATAGTTAGACTCCTCAAAGGTGATACCCATAGCGGCAAAAACAACGGCAAACTGCTCGTTATCACCACGAACGGCGGCCTGACGGGCTATCTGGGCGGCCAGGTTTGAATGGGGCAGACCCGAAGCCGAGAAAATAGGCAACTTCTGGCCCCTAACCAGGGTATTAAGACCGTCGATAGCCGAAATACCCGTCTGAATAAACTCCTGGGGGTAGTTTCGGGCGGCAGGATTCATAGGCTTGCCGTTAACGTCCATACGCTTTTCGGGGATAAGGGCGGGGCCGTTATCTATAGGACGACCGAGGCCGTCAAAAACACGGGAAAGCATATCGGGAGAAACAGCCAGCTCCATAGAACGGCCCAGAAAGCGGACCTTGGAGCCCTCAAGGTTAATACCTGCGCTGCTTTCAAAAAGCTGAAGCAGTGCGTTGCTGCCATTTACCTCGAGAACCTTACAACGGCGGGTTTCACCACTGGGAAGCTCAATTTCACCGAGCTCATCATACTTAACATTTTCAACGTCGCTGACCATCATAAGAGGTCCTGCAACCTCTCGTATGGTTCTGTATTCCTTAGCCATAGTGATACCCTCCTTTAATCTTTATTTTTTACTGCCGCATCAAGCTCTGACTGGAGCTGGGCTATGACTGCATCGTACTCTTCCCTCACCTTTTCCTCGGTAACGTATTTAATACGTCCGATACGCTCTCTGGAGGGCATCGCCACGATAGCTTCAATATCGGCACCGCTATTCAGGGCGGCAACCGAACGGTCGTAGAAGGCAAGAATTGCCGACATCATACAGAACTGCTTGGACATAGAGGTATAGGTATCTACGTCGTGGAAGGCGTTCTGATGCAGGTAGTCCTCTCGGATGGAACGGGCGGCCTCAAGCTTCAGGCGGTCGGGAGCAGACAGGGCATCCATACCAACCAGCTTTACGATTTCCTCAAGCTCGGCTTCGTCCTGAAGCAGGGCCATAAGGCGACTGCGAAGGGTGTTCCACTCGGGGTCAACATTCTCCTTAAACCAACCCTCAAGAGAATCGGCATAAAGGGAATAGCTTGTAAGCCAGTTAATTGCGGGGAAATGGCGCTTATAGGCCAGAGAGGAATCAAGGCCCCAGAAGACCTTAACTATACGAAGAGTAGCCTGGGAAACAGGCTCGGAAATATCACCACCGGGAGGCGATACGGCACCGATTACCGAAAGGGCGCCTTCAATATTCTCGCTACCCTGAACGATAACACGGCCTGCTCTTTCATAGAACTGGGCAAGACGGGAGCCGAGGTAAGCAGGATAGCCTTCCTCACCGGGCATTTCCTCAAGTCGGCCCGACATCTCACGAAGGGCCTCGGCCCAGCGGGAGGTAGAATCGGCCATAAGGGCAACGGTATAGCCCATATCACGGAAATATTCGGCAATAGTAATACCTGTATATATGGAGGCCTCACGGGCGGCAACAGGCATATCGGAGGTATTGGCTATAAGCACGGTACGCTCCATAAGAGAAGAGCCTGTTCTCGGGTCACGAAGCTCGGGGAACTCGTTTAAAACGTCGGTCATTTCGTTGCCACGCTCACCGCAGCCGATATATACGATAATATCTGCGGCGGCCCACTTAGCCAGCTGGTGCTGAACCACCGTTTTACCTGAACCGAAGGGACCGGGAACGGCTGCAACACCGCCTTTAGCGATTGGGAAGAGGGTATCAATTACACGCTGACCTGTTACCAAGGGGATATCGGGAGAAAGCTTGGCTTTGTAGGGACGGCCCACACGAACGGGCCAGCTTTGCATCATAGTAAGCTCTACCCTACCCTTTTCGGTATCAACACAGGCAACAACGTCCTCTACGCTGTAGAAATCCTTCTTAATATCGGCTACCTTACCCGAAATTCCTGCAGGTACCATTATTTTGTGAGAAACAACGGGGGTTTCCTGCACGGTACCCAGGGTATCACCGGGGACAACCTCATCACCTATTTGAACAGCGGGTACAAAGGGCCACTTTTTCTCACGGTCAAGAGAGGGTACCTCAACACCTCTTTGAAGATTGGTGCCGCTGACCTCCATAATCTTGGCCAGGGGGCGCTGAATACCGTCAAAGATAGAGCCTATAAGACCGGGGCCAAGCTCAACCGACAGGGGGCGTCCTGTAGATACCACCTCTTCACCGGGGCCCAAGCCCGAGGTTTCCTCGTATACCTGGATAGAGGCCTTGTCACCGTGCATCTCGATTATCTCACCGATAAGATGCTGGTCACTAACCCTTACCACGTCAAACATATTTGCATCTCGCATACCCTCTGCAATAACGAGAGGGCCTGCAACCTTGGTTATAACTCCGTTTGCCATTTCAAAGCTCCTTAGAGTAGAATTTTTATTTATTGAATATAATATCCGAGCCTACGGCCTTTTCAACCGAGGCCTTAAGGCGGGAAATTCCTATACCGTTATTATTTTTAACTCCCGGTATGGGGATAACGGCAGGAAGAAATTTATCGTCCAGGTTGGCAATTTCCTCGGCCAACAGGACGGCCAGCTCCTCGGTAACGTAGATTATGCCGTAATCTCCCGAGGTTAAGGTCTTAAACTGCTCGCGGGCGGTAGAAGGGTCCTCACAAGGGATGGCATTCATACCGACGGCGGCATAGCCCTTTATGCTTTCATAATCACCGAAAACTGCAATTTTAACCATAAAGCTCCCTCATCATCGCCCGTGCAGATGCACGGTCTTCCCCTGTGGCTACGGCATTCACCGCAATACGCACAGCACGAATTTCAGCCAGACGAGCCTGCAGATAGGCTATAAGCGGCTCGGCGCCGACGGCTATATATCTACCCTTGGCAACCACCGACATCATATAATTATCTACAAATTTTTCAAACTCTGTAGGTGATATACCGAAGGCCTCAGCCGCCTTATCACAGCCGTAAGCAGAAACACCCGACATCAGCTCAAGCACGGCCTCCCTACCCTTCAGCACCGCATCTTTAAGGCGGGCTTTAGGTAGTTTATCGGTATCGGTAAGACAAAGCTCAATAAAATCGGCCGGCTTTTCGGCACAGGCGCATCTGAGTGCGGCCTTAATATTATCGTAAAAGACCGAAGCATTGATAAGCTCGGACAGCATTGGGATTTTTATATCCTCGGCAAAGCGCCTACGACTCTCCAGACAAGCCGCATCGAGAATAGCATCGCAGGTCTGCCCGTCACCTGTTTTAATAAGGGCATCCCAAGCCGTTTTTGCCGCATCCCGCATAAAATCGGGCAGCAGGGAAAACTCCTGCTCGGCGGCGGCCTTTTTTATAACCTCTATATCCACCGTTGTGGGAGAAAGCAACAGATTATCGGTATTCCGACCTGCTGCCAGCCCCTTAAAGACGGCCTTGAGGTTGTGAAAATCATTTTGAAGCACAAAGGAACGAAAAACCGAAAAATCGGGGGCAACCGACCTAATATACTCCCACAGCTTTTGCTCCTCACTTTTAAGCAGAGCATCTGCCGATAGTGGGGTATCAGCCTCACCGTAACCCTTGTCACGCAGGAAGGCAGCGGCCTTTTCGGCTGTATCTGCAGCCAACAGCTGTTCTATATCCTGCTTTTTAAACAGGGCGGCCTCTTTGGCCCGCACGTTACCTACTGCGTAGGCATAGCTTGCCGCCATACCGTCGCCTCACTTTCTTTAGAATATCAGTCGGCAAAAAGAAGGGTATTTATCTTGTCCTCCAAAAGCTCGCGCTTTTCTGCAATTACCGACTCCAGAGAGAGATTGTATTCAATATCTCCGTATTTAAGCAGAATACCATAGTCAAAGGGGGCGGGAGATGTCTGAACCTCGGCATTTACCCCGGCCTTTTCCAACAGGCCCTTAACACAGGCGGTATCACGCTTAATATCGACGGCGCCTAAATAAAGCATCGCCTTCTTCCCTTTTGCCGACCTTGCGGCAAGGGCCACCATCTTCTCGAAATAAGCAGCATCGGGCAGGGCTACAATATACCTTTTGGCGGCATCAACCGTTTTATATATTTCATCAAGCTTCTTTGCAAGCTTGGCGTCACGGATGACAAGATTAGCGGCCGATTCAGCGTTTTCCCTTATCGTTTTGGCACGACGCAGTGCGCCTGATACTACCTCGCCGGAATAGGCCTTTGCCTCGGCCTTGGCCTGTTCGTTCATCTCTGCAATCTTGTTATCTGCATCACCCAGTATCTGCTCTGCCGTGGCTTTAGCCTCGGCAGTAATACCGGCTAAAATTTTTTCTTCTGCGCTCATAAGCCGCACCTTAACCTATAGCAATTACCGACAGGAGGGATACCAGGAAGGCAAGCAGAGCATAAATCTCAACCAGGGTGGTGGAAACCATACCCTTAGAGAAATCCTCGCCCTTCTTGGCAATAAGGCCTATAGCTGCGGTAGCGGCTCTACCCTGGGCAATACCCGAGAACAGACCGCCAAGGCCGATGGGCAGAGATGCCGCAAGATAAAGCAGACCCTTTGAAAGCTCAAGGTCAGCGGCAATTCCGCCGCCCAGAGCGCCGATGTTAAGCATTATCATTACCGATACGATGAAGCCGTAAAGGCCCTGGGTACCGGGAAGAAGCTCTAAAACCAGAAGCTTACCAAACTTAGAAGAGTCCTCTGCAAGGACACCCATACCGGCTTCAGCCGCCATACCAACACCCTTGGCCGAACCAATACCTGCTAAAATCGTTGCGATAGCTACACCTGCAAGTGCAAAAACTATACCTGTCATAATTATTTTTCCTCCTTGATACGAATGTATTTACCTTTAAAGGCGAAGGGCTTAAAGGGCCTTCCGCCACCTTCGTAGAACTTCGAGAAAAGCTCCACGTACTGAAGTCTTAAAGTATGAACATAAGCGCCCAGCGCATTAAGTCCGAAATTAATAGCGTGGCCAACCAGCAGAATGGCCACCATAAACACCTTGCCTGCTATACCTGCGCTTACCATTACTCCCAGCTTGTTGAAAACCATACTCATAGCTGCGGTGGTAAGACCCAGGGCCATAAGACGGGAGAAGGATAAAAGGTCGCTGACGTAGCCCGTAATATCATAAAGATTGGCGATACCGCCGAATATCTTCATAGCGCCCTTTTTCTTGCGGCCACCCGTAATGGCGATGAGTGCCATAGAGCCAAAGGCTACCACCAGGCCAACGGTTTGCAGTACGGGGAGGGTTATCATACCTACCGCCATTACCGCAAAGCCCGAAAGGGTGGTTATCCACAGGCCTGTATCCAGCAGGGCATCTATAATGCCATCTGCTTTTGCGGAAATGTAAAATTTGACCGCAAGGCCTGCAATTATCTGAACAAAGCCCAGCCCCACGCTTAAAATAAGCATTGCCAGGGCATCACCATTCAAGGGATTTATAAACGGATATTTGAAGGGTAACTGTCCAAATATTGCGGTGATTATATCTACCCCGAAGAAGCTTCCGAAGAATAAGCCCCAAAGGGTGGTGGAGATGCCGCAATACATAAAGAGCTTCATATTTTTACGCATATTAGGCTCGGGGTCCAGGAACCTGTTAACCGCCCAGGTGGCTATCCACATCAATATGCCATAGCCTGCATCCGACAGCATTATACCGAAGAACAGATAATAGAAGAAGGATGTTATGGGAGTGGGGTCAATATCTGCCGAAGACGGCAGAGCGTACATTGAGGTAATGGACTGCGCCGGCTCGGTAAATGCGTTGTTTTTAAGCTTTACCGGGGCATCGTCATCGGCGGCAGGCTCCGCCTCAATATGGACCGTAAACTCTTCCTCAAGTTTTTCCTTCATAAGAGGCAGGTCACAGGTCGGCAGATAGCCCGTTATGCACACCGTATAGCCCGAACGGTCTATTGCGGCGGCGGTGTCGGCCATTTCTCCTGCCGAGAGATACCAGTCACACAAAAGCTCTAATGACCTTCTATGCTGTGCCAGGTCGGCAATCTCGCTGTTGGCGGCTTCTATTTTTTCGCCAAGCTCACGGTTTTTCTGCCTAAGCTCGTCAATACGCTGAGCCGGCAAAACGTTTTCGGTGCTTGGAGGCAGGGCAAAGCCTAAACCTCTGAGCGCGTTTTGTGTTTTTTCCTTTTCGGATAGTGAGGATATTACGCAAACCAAGGTCTGCCCTGCGGCATAACCTACAATTTCAACGTAAGGCTCCACCTCAGGAGCCGCCTTAGCCAGCGCCTCCAGCAGAGTTTCCAGGGTGTAGGAGCCCTGTATGGTGCCTATAAACGTGGCCGTTTTCTCGGTACCTGTAAAGGAAAGAGGCAGGTCTATTCCCTCCCAGGGAGAAAGCTGCTCTATTAGTGTGTTTGTCCTTATAATCTCGGCCGCAGCCTCGGCCTTTTCACGGTCCAGGCTGTGAAGCCTGTCGCAGACCGCTTCGAGGTTGTCAACCTCGCTCTCAATGGCGTTAAACTCATCAAGGGTAACCTTGCGTCTGCCCGAGAAGGATGCCAGCAGGCCTTTACCTTCGGGAACTACCGAAGCAAGAACGGCCAGCGCCTTATCGGCTCCTGCAGACAGCTTGCGGTATTCGGCCGCCTCCTCTGCCCTGTCCTCACGGGTAAAGCCGCTGTGGGGCGCCTCGGTAGCCGCAGACAAGTCAAGAACCGACATACCCTGCAGTAGGGTCATAATTCCCTTTTGCTGACTGATGGGTGCAAATATCTTCACCCGCTGCATATCAAGTTTTGCCAAATACTCACCGCCTTTCCAACGGTTATTATCAGTTAAGTATAATCTCTACCGCAGCCGTTACAGCCTTTTCACGGTTTTTATCGGCTTTGGCAGAAATTTTCTCGCCCTCGGCCCAGGCCTTACGGCCGGCCTCGGTTTTTATTTTTTCGACCTCGGTCTGTGCCTCAGACACAATAGTGGCGGCATCAGATTCGGCCTGCTTGGCGGCAAGAGACTTTAATTCCTTCATCTGCTCCAGGGCATTTGAAGTCATAACACGGGCCTTTTCCCGAGCATCGGCAACAATCTGCCTGCCCTCTTGCTCAACCTCTAATATTTTATCAACCATAGTTTTAGCCAAGGTAAACACTCCTTAAGCACATAATAGTACAATTATATAATATTTAAACTGAAAAATAAATACAATTTACAATTTAATTTTTAAATTTTTTCATTTTATTTGTTAATATTCTTTGTATGACGGCACCGATTACCAACATAAACAGTGACGGGAATACCCAGGCAAGGCCAAAGGATGCCAGAGGCAGAGTCCATACGTAGGGCACGGTGATACCGAAAGCAGCCAGGGCATCCACCAGGCCAAAGGCCATAGCGGTAAAGGCGGCAAACCTGATAGGCAGCACACCTAGCCATTTGCCCAAAAAGCTTAAAAGCACCAACACAAGAACAGGGGGATATACCACGCTGAGTATGGGGGCGGCCAGGGAGATAAGTCCCTCAACCCCGACCATAGAAGCCACAGCGCCGAATATACAAATGATTATAACGTAATGCTTGTAGCTTATCTTACCCCGACTGATAGATTCAAGATATTCTGCCGCAGAACTGGTAAGAGCCACCGAGGTAGAAATGCAAGCCATACCAGCCACAACCGCGAAAAATATAAGTCCAAAGCTGCCCGGCAGCAGGGTATCAATTATACCTGTGAGCAGCTCGGTACGGGTGATATGCATATCGTAATGTGCCGTGGCCGATGCCCCCAAGTAGGTCAAGCCAAGGTAGATAACAAGGAGTCCTGCGCCTGCCACCAGGCCTGCGCCTGTAGCAACCCTTGCTTGAGACCCCTTATCGGTATGACCCTTTTCGGTGGCGCTGTTTAGAATAAGCACGCCGAAGATTACCGAGGCCAGCACGTCCATAGACTGGTAGCCTGCCTCTATACCGTTGGCAATAACGCTGTCGCTTCTGGGAGATTCGATAATATCGCCCATAGGGGTTATGAGCCCTTTTATTATAAGTAACAGCAGGCCGAGGAAAAGCACGGGGGTAAGTATTTTACCCACAATATCCACAACCGCCGATTTCTTTATGCAAAGCAGCAGGGTAAGCAAGAAGAAAAGCAGGTAAAACAGCGGCATATTAAAGCCGGACGCCAAGGGAGCTATAGACAGCTCGTAGGTGGTGGCGGCGGTACGCGGAATACTTATAATAGGGCCTATGCACATTACTATGGCAAAGAGCATTATTCGGCCTACACCTTTACCCAAAAGGTCCATAAGATTTTTTTGGCCCCCTACCCTGATTAAGGCAAGTATTGCCACAACGGCCAGGCCGATATCGGCAATATAATAGCCTAAAAAGCCCGAAAACCAGGAGGTACCTGCCTCAAGGCCAAGATAAGGCGGAAATATCATATTACCTGCGCCAAAATACATAGAAAAAAGGGCGGCGCCGATAAAAAAGCTGTCTATTACCAGCTTTTTACTGTTTTTCAAAATGGCGTCCCCCTTTATATAAACACATTATTTTTTATTATACCAATTTTTTTGCATTATATCAAGAAGATAGTTGGAATAATTTGCAAAATTATAAAAAAGCAGACGGAGGGCACTGCTCCATCTGCTTTTGATTTAGTGATTATCAAGTAAGGTTTTATAGAATTCAGAAATATCGGCGCGGCCATCGTTTGTGTAATCTATAGCCTCCCGGGGGTGACGGTTAAGCTGACCCGTCAGCATATACTGAAGGTCATAGCCCCATACTACACCCTCTGCCTTCAGGGCCTGCACGTGCTTTTCAATAAATTTAAGTATATGATAAAGGTTATATTTGGGATTTTTAAGAAAGCCCAGCAGCAGCTCGGTAGAGCAGTTGCCCGCTCCCCTGCCCATACCCTGAACGGTGGCATCGAGGTAGGAAACGCCGTAGGACATTGTTTCGATTGTATTTGCAAAGGCCAGATTCTGGTTATTATGAGCGTGGAAGCCTATGCTTTTGCCCGTGCCCTCTACTGCGGCAATATACTTTTGGGCCAGGTCGGATGCGTTCTCGGGATAAAGGGAGCCGTAGCTGTCCACAAGATAAATAACGTCCACGTTGGTATGAGCCAGCATATCAAGGGCCTGCATAAGGGTATCGGAATTGGCCTGGGACACCGCCATAATGTTGCAGGCGGTTTCATAGCCTAAATCGTGAAAATGCTCTACCATTTCGGCGGCAGCGGGTATCTGGTGAATATAGCAGGCCACCCGCACCATATCAATAACACTTTCGCTCTTCTTTAAGAAGTCGGTTTTGTAGTCACAACGGCCTACGTCAGCCATTACCGATATTTTCATATCCGAAGGGTTGTCCCCCACTATTTTACGGATATCCTCTTCCTTGCAAAATTTCCACTTGCCGAATTTGCTTTCATCGAACATTGCGGTGCTGGATTTATAGCCGAACTCCATATAGTCAATACCGGCCTTTACGTTTGCCTTGTAAAGCTCGGTAACGAACTCATCCGTAAATTCAAAATTGTTGCAAAGTCCGCCGTCGCGGATGGTGGCGTCGAGAATTTTTACGTCCTCACGTACCCCCATAAGATTACCTTTTCTGGGTGACATTGTGATTCTCCTGTTCGCTTTTGTGGTTTAAAGTGTTAAAAGTATATCATAAAGGTTTAGTTTTGTCAAACCCTATTTTTAAATTTCGCAAAAACGCCGTGGCTATACACCACGGCATTTTTTACTTTGAAAGTATTGCTTTATCGCTGGTGAATTCGCTTCCGCTGGCCTGCTCGAAAAGGCCCAGAAGCTGGCTGATGGTCAGTTTCTTTTTCTCTTCACCCGAAATGTCCACCACTATTCTGCCCTCGTGCATCATTATAAGACGATTGCCGTGGGCAATAGCATCGTGCATATTGTGGGTTATCATAAGGGTTGTAAGCTTATTCTCATTTACAAGCCTATCGGTTATCTCCAGCACCTTGGCGGCGGTTTTGGGGTCCAGGGCGGCGGTATGCTCGTCAAGAAGGAGCAGCTTTGGCTTTTTAAGGGTAGCCATAAGCAGGGTTACTGCCTGACGCTGTCCGCCTGACAGCAGACCCACCTTTGCGGAAAGGCGGTCCTCAAGGCCCAAATTAAGCTGGGCAAGAAGCTTTTTATACTCTTCCCTTTCGGCCTTTCTGACACCCCACACAAGGCGGCGCTTGGTGCCTCGTCTTGCGGCAATAGCCAGATTTTCGGCAATCTCCATATCGGGGGCAGTGCCCTTCATGGGGTCCTGGAAAACACGGCCTAAAAATGCGGCTCTTTTATGCTCGGCCATAGAAGTGACGTCTACACCGTCTATCTCAATGGTGCCGTAGTCGGGCTTCCACACGCCTGCTATTGCATTAAGCATTGTGGATTTACCTGCGCCGTTACCGCCGATAACGGTCACGAAATCACCCTCGTTCAGGGTAAGCTCCAGACCACGAAGGGCGGTTTTAGCATTAACGGTGCCGGGGTTGAAGGTCTTTTGCAAATTCGTTATTTTAAGCATTACCTTCACCCCCTGTCTGCTCTTCTATAGGAAGCGGCTTCAGCTTTTTGAAATACTCTCCCTTTAAATAGGGTACGGCAAGGAAGATTACAACAATTATTGCCGAGAGCATTTTAAGGTAATCGGTCTTAAGGCCCAGCAGGATAACGAAGTTATAAATTATGTAATAAACAACTCCGCCGCCTACAACGCCGATAAGACTTACAACAAAGTTGGGTTTTATTTTAAGCGACACAGAAAGACCGATAAATATAGCAGCAAGACCGATAACGATAGCGCCACGGCCGTCGTTAATATTGGCAGAACCCTTATACTGGGCAAGCAAGGCGCCTGCCACCGCAACGATACCGTTGGAAAGGGCAAGGCCTATAACCTTATTAAGCTTAACGTTTACGCCCTGGGCACGGCTCATATCGGGGTTGTCACCCGTTGATTTAAGGGTGAGGCCAACCTCGGTATAAAAGAAGAGCCAGAGTATAATGATTATGGCGGCAATTATAAGCACGGCGGCTATTATGGCACCAATATTATCACTCATATTAAGCACCAGGGGGTGGAGCCTTGCGTCAATAAGGGCAAGAGATTTTCCGCCCAGGATAGAAAGGTTTACCGAGTAAAGTATAAGCTGGGTCAGTATTCCTGCCAGGATGGCGGGTATCCCCAGGGCAGTATGAAACAGGCCTGTCATAGTGCCTGCCACAGCCCCTGCTATAAAGGCGACGATAAGGCTGACCCAAGCAGGCACACCCGCTGCTATCAGTACGGCGCAGACACAGCCGCCCGTACAAATAGAGCCGTCTACCGAAAGGTCGGCAATATCAAGTATTTTAAAGGAGATATAAACTCCTATGGCCATAAGGCCCCATATAAGTCCTTCGGCTACCGCACCCGGCAGCGCATTCAAAAAAGCCATTATTTACCTCAAAGTGTAATTATTTTTCGTCAACTGCAATACCCAGCTTCGCACACAAATCAGCGTTGAAGGTGGTAGAAGGGGTAAGGGTCTTTACCTCGAAATCGGCAGGGGTCTTGCCGTTCAAAAGAATTTCGGCAGCCATTTTTCCGGTTTCAACACCCAGCTGGTAATAATCGATTGCCAGGCTGGCGTAGCAAACGCTTCCGCCGTAGCTGGTGTATACGGGAACCTTATCTCCGCAAACTGCTGCCAGAACATTATCGTTGTCGGCAACGGTATTGTCGGAAGGAACGTAGATAGCCTTGCTGTTGTTAGCGGCGTTGGTTACAACGGTCTGAAGCTCGGTAGTATCGGAGAAGGTGTAAGCCTTAACGGTGATGCTGTTAGCCTCAAAGTGCTTCTTTACGGCCTCGTACTGGATAACCGAATTAGACTCGTTAAGACAGTAAATAACGCCTACCTGGTCGCCCTCCTTAAGGCCAAGGGTATCAATCATCATCTGGGCCTGCTGGTCAAAGGGAACGGCATCGGAGGTACCGCTTACGTTAGCGGGAACCTTTCCGCCGAAGGTATTGGAGTAATCGGTAACAGAGGTGCCCAGCACGGGGATATCCTTGGTAGCATTGGCAGCGGCAAGGAGCGCAGGGGTAGCGTTACCCATAATAAGGTCTACCTTCTTGGAGGTGAAGGTGTTGATTACGGTAGCGCAAAGGTTAGACTCACCCGCTACCTGAACGTCAATGTCAATGGTTTTTCCGGCCTTCTCCATAGCCTCCTCAAGGGCGTCAACAAAGCCCTGGGTAGCCTGGTCAAGGGAGTCGTGCTTCATAAGCTGGCAAACGCCTACGTTATAATCGGCGGTGTTGCCACAGGAAGCAAAGGTCAGGCAGGCGCAAGCGCACAGCACAAGGGTAAGAACAAGGGAAACGATTTTTTTCATAATATTTTCTCCTTTTATTGTATTGGGTACAAAAAATCCCTGCACCCTAAGGGATGCAGGGACGGAATTACCGTGTTACCACTCTGCTTCGCCTCACCTTCACAGATGAAGCCTCATCGGGTGCAAAAACACCCCTGCAATATAACGGTTGCAACCGGTACAGCCTACACAGCCTATGCCTTCAGCCGACGGCTAACGGAAGGAATTCACCGAAATGCCCATTACTGTTTTGCACCAAACAACAGCTCTCTGAAATGGGGTAAAACGGATACTGGTTTCCGCTCAAACGCCTGTTACTGATATTTTATAGACATTTAACCGTTTTGTCAAGAAAAAAGTTAAGGCGTTTTGTGTTTTTTATTTTATGATTTTTTATACATTATCCAATAAGCAATCCAATACACCGCCACAAGCAGGCCGATTGTGAGAGAAAGCACCATAGAAAGCAGTGAATATTCTAACAGCTCAAGTACAATAATTGCCACTGCCGCCAGCACAACGTAGACAATAAAGGCTATGCTTTTTGCCTTGTCGGCTATGGCTATATTCCGCTCATCGGTTTCGGCTATCTGTCGGCGTTTTATGGTTTCCTCATTTTTTGTAATAAGGAAATACCGTCTTATATGCACGATTCCTATGACTACCAACGCCAGCCCAAAGGATGACAGAAAATCGTTTTCGGTTTTAATTATATTAAAAGTTACAATCAGAGCTATGCCCAATATCACGTAGGCTATTGCTATATATAATCTGATTTTGAGTTTTCTTCTAAAATCCATAATCATTCCTCCTCAAAGATAAACAGCTCCTCTATTGTCACCCCGAAAAATTTTGCAATTTTATAGGCCAGCTGAATAGAGGCATTATATTTTCCGTTTTCCAGCGATATTACGGTCTGTCTTGTTACTCCCACGGCAAGGGCCAGCTCTTCCTGGGTAACGTTATTCCCTTTCCGCATTTCCTTTATTTTGTTTTTCAAAACATCACCTCCAAAAAAAGTAAAGCTTGCTTTACAATTTGATTATAAAGCAAGCCCTATAAAATGTCAAGCATATTTTACATTTCCAATTCTACGCAAGGCTGGTCAGCCCCTTGGCGGTAACAATGCGGCAACCGAAAAGCTCCTTAACGGCTTAAAGCCTGCCGAGCGTAACAGAGTTGTTGCCTGGGTTAAGGAGATTATTGCCGCCGAGGCCGAAAAATCCGCAAAACAAAAAACAATAAAGCACCTCATCCTTATGGATGGGGCGCTTTATCGTTTGGTGGACGCTAAGGGACTCGAACCCATGACCGCCCGCACGTCAAGCGGGTGCTCTACCAGCTGAGCTAAACGTCCATATTTTTTGCAAGGTGGATTATAACACAACAAATATAAAAAATCAAGGAAGAAATGTGACTTTGTCACAGAAAACGCAAATTTATACGGGTATAATAAAGATACAATAAAAGAAAGGAAGTACAAATTATGTCAGTTCTTAAAATAAATAAAAACAATTTCGATGAGGTAAAGGCCTCCGATAAGCCCTTGCTTTTAGACTTCTATGCCGATTGGTGCGGCCCCTGCCGAATGGTTTCTCCCCTGGTGGATGAGATAGCTGAGGAAAATCCTCAGTATCTGGTAGGCAAAATCAACGTTGACGAAGAGCCCGAGCTGGCTCAGGCCTTCGGCGTTATAAGCATACCCTATCTGGTAGTAATGAAAAACGGACGGATTGTAAATCAATCCGCAGGAGCCAGACCCAAGGCCCAGATTCTGGCAATGTTAGAGGGTTAGAGCCCTTAAGGCCTGCTTATCCAGCAACCTTACCCCCTTACGGGAGACCTCCACAAGCCCCTCTGATGCAAAATATTTCAGCACACGGGAAACCACCTCACGGGCCGAGCCTATATATTTGGCAATCTGCTCGTGGGTGAGGTTTATCGTATCGGCGCCTAAACGGGCGGACTCGTCCAGCAGGAAGATAGCCAGTCGTTTGTCCATACTCATAAAGAGTATCTGCTGCATTACCCACATCACGTCGGAAAAGCGGCCGACCGCCGTTTCCAGCGCAAATATTTTTATATCGGGGTTAGCCTCAGACACCGAGGCAAAGGCGGGACCGCTGATTACGTAGCACTCACTGTCCTCCTCGGCGTCAATGAAAACGTCGAAGGTGACGGCCTGCAGCACACAGGAGGCGGCCAGCATACACATATCCCCCGAATGTAGGCGGTAAAGGGTAATATCCTTGCCGTCTTCGGACATTATATAAACCCGAAGGCAGCCTGAACGGATGAAAAACACCCCCGAGCAATCGGTGCTGTCGTGGATGGTTACCCCTTTAGGATAGGTAAGGGCTACGGAATTTTCACATATATAACCACGCTGTTCTTCGGTAATGGTATCCCAGAATGGGAAAACCGTGCGAAAAACCGGCTCAAACATAGCACGCGCCAATGAAAACACTCCTTTTCACTACGTCTTATTATATTTTACTCATTAGTGGCGGGAATGTCAACGGCGCAAGGAGATGAAAATATGCATATTTACGATACCGTAATTATCGGTGGCGGCCCTGCGGGATATTCTGCCGCCCTATATGCTGCCCGTGGAGGGTTGGACACCCTACTTCTGGAAAGGCTCTCCCCCGGCGGACAAATGGCTCTTACGGGAGATATTGACAATTATCCCGGCTTTGACGAGGGCATCGACGGCTTTACCCTTGGTATGAAGATGATGCAGGGGGCGGAGCGTTTTGGCGCCGCCACCGAATACGCCGAGGTAAAAAGTCTTATTCTGACCGACGAGATAAAACAAATTATTTCCGACGGCAAGACCTATTATGCCAAGACGGTTATTTTAGCTATGGGGGCCAATCCCAGAAAGCTGGGACTGGCAGACGAAGACACTCTGACCGGCAGAGGGGTACACTACTGCGCCCACTGCGACGGCAGATTTTATAAGGATAAAACCGTAACGGTGGTGGGAGGCGGCAATTCTGCCGCAGCGGATGCCCTTTATCTTTCCCGACTGGCCCAAAAGGTTTATCTTGTACATCGCAGGGATTCTCTGCGGGCCGAAAAAATATATCATCAGCCCCTGATGGAGGCCGATAACGTAGAGTTTATTTGGGACAGCAGAATTATCGGTCTTAAATCCGAGGAAGGTTTTAAGGGCGTAACGGTAGAAAATGTGAAAACAGGCCTGCAATCTGCTATTTCTTGCAACGGACTTTTTGTAAGCATAGGCCGCTCCCCTGCCACAGAGCTTGACCTTGGCGGGGTTGCCGTGGACAAAAACGGTTATATTATAGCTGATGAAACCACAAAGACCAACATAGAAGGAGTATTTGCCGCAGGAGATATTCGCACCAAGGCGCTTCGCCAGGTGGTGACCGCCGCTGCAGACGGTGCCACGGCAGTACATTTTGCAGAAGAATATTTGTCGGTAAAAAAATAAAAAAAACGACCTTGGGACTCCTCCCAAGGTCGTTTTTCTCTTTTTAGGAGAATTTAGGCGTTTTTTACTATTTATCACAGAGTAATTCTCTGTTTTTTAGATTGCAAATAACATTTACTAATGTTAAACTTTATTTATCAAGTCAAAGGAGGCGTATTATGGCCGCAACTAATATCGGTGACACCTTGGCAAGACTTAGAAAAGACCGGGGTATGACACAAAAAGAGCTGGCCGAAAAGCTAAACGTCAGCGACAAGACGGTGAGTAAATGGGAAAAGGGACAAAGCTACCCCGACGTAACCATATTTCCCCTGCTGTCTTCCATATTCGGTGTATCTATCGACTATCTTATGCTTAACAAAAAGGGCATTACCGTAGCAGGTAATATGATAGCCGACGTGGTGAAAAGTATTGTGGAATTTCCTAAAGTGGGTATGCTGACCCACATAAACGATATTTCCCTTTCGGTGGGCGGTTGCGCCCCCAACACCGCCATTGACCTGGCAAGGATTGACCCCAGACTTCCCGTAAACGTCTGCGGCATGGTGGGCACCGACGAAAACGGTCGTTTTATTCTTTCTACCCTGCAAAAGCACGGCATAAACGTTGACAGGGTTTGCGCCCTGCCTAACACCCCTACCAGCTTCTGCGACGTTATGAGTATGCCCTCGGGAGAACGCACCTTTTTTCACAAAAAAGGTACCAACGCCGAATTCTCCCCTGCTCACATTGATATAAAAGGCCTTAACTGTGATATTTTTCACATTGGCTACATATTGCTTTTAGATAAGTTTGATGCGCCCGACCCCGAATACGGCACCGTAATGGCCCGTTTTCTTAAAAAGGTACAGCAAAGCGGAATTAAAACCTCTATTGACGTTGTAAGCGACAACTCGGCCGATTACGGCAAGGCCATAGCCCCTGCCCTGGCCTACTGTGATTACGTAATAATTAATGAAATAGAGTGCTGTAATATATGGGGCTTGGATGCCTATGATGATGCGGGAAATCTTAACCGTCAGAACATCCGCCTGGCTATGGAAAAGGCGGTTGAAGCCGGTGTTAGAAATAAGGTTATCGTACACAGCAAGACGGTAAGCTTTCTGCTGGATGCCGCAAGTGGCGAATTTATAGAGGTGCCCTCCCTTAAAATTCCCCCCGAAGAAATCAAGGGCAGCGTAGGAGCGGGCGATGCCTTCTGCGCCGGCTGTCTTTACGGACTTTACAATCATTTTCCGTCAAAGAGAATTTTAGAGTTTGCCTCGGCTGCGGCGGCCTGTAACCTATTTGCCGCCAACTCGATAGACGGAATGAAAAGCCGTGATGAAATATTTGAAATGGAAAACAAATACGAAAGAATTGGAGGTAAAATATGAAACGTAAAGAATACGAAAATCAGGTAAAAAAAGCCCTTGAATTTTATGATAAAGCGGGTATTGTACTGACTGATGAAGAAAAAAGTCGCATCGAGGTGGTCGACTTCGAAATCGGAATGGTAAGTAAGGTTGGTCTTCAACTGCTCACCTACATAAACACCCAGCGTGTTTGCGCAAAGGAAATGGTGCTGGAGCCCTTCCAGACCTGTCCCCAACATAAGCACGTTCCCACTGACGGTAATCCCGCAAAGGAAGAAACCTTCCGTTGCAGATACGGCAAGGTATACCTTTACGTTGAGGGTGAGGGAAAAGCCGAGGATATTAAGGCAAGATTACCCGAGACCGACGTGGACGTATTCCACGAAATAATACTGAACCCCGGTGAACAGTACACTATTATGCCCGAAACCTGGCATTGGTTTCAGGCCGCCGAGGACGGGGCTGTAATTTCGGAGTTTTCCACCCGCAGCACCGATGAAACCGATATTTTTATAGATAATAGGCTTGTCAGAGAGCCTAAGATAGAAGATTAGGAGTGATACAATGTTAGCGAATCTTAATGACGTATTAATTGATGCCCAGAAAAAACATTATGCCGTAGGACTTTTTAACACCATTGACACCGATATGCTGGAGGGTGTTATTTCGGCGGCGGAGGAGCTTTGCTCCCCTGTAATTATAGGTACTGCTGAGGTGCTTTTGCCTTATGGCGAGCTTAATCTCATCAGCCCCTCGGTTATTGCGGCAGCAAAGGCAGCCAAGGTGCCCGTTGTGGTACACTACGACCACGGCCTTACGGTTGAGCGCTGCAAGCAGGCCCTGGATTTGGGCTTTACCAGCATTATGTTTGACGGCTCGGCAGGAGATACCGCCGAAAATCTTAAAACCACTGCGGAAATGGTAAAGCTTGCCCACAGTATGGGGGTTACGGTGGAGGGAGAAATCGGCCACGTTGGCGAGGCCGTTACCGACGACGGCGCTACCGATGATATGTATACCACGCCCCAGGAGGCGGTTGATTTCGTTGCGACCACAGGGGTAGACGCTTTGGCTGTTGCCATCGGCACGGCTCACGGCGTATACCGCACTAAACCCAGGCTTGACCTTGGCCGTCTGGCCGAAATAAGAGCTGCCATCGATACTCCGCTGGTGCTTCACGGCGGCTCGGGTCTTTCTGATGACGATTTCAGAAACGCCATTTCCGGTGGTATTGCCAAGGTAAACATCTTCACCGACCTTTGCAGAGCAGGACTTTCGGCTATCCACCAAAATCCCGACGCCGATTACCTTATTGCCAGAAGCAAAAAAGTTGAGGCTATCAAACAGGAAACTATGAAAAAAATGATGCTTTTCGGTTGCAACGGAAAGGCATAAAATAAAAGACCGCAGATTAATCTGCGGTCTTTTATTGTTTTCTTTTTCGGCGGTAGGCTCCGGGGGTCTCACCCATTACCGCCTTGAACTGGCGGATAAAATGATACTGGTCGTTATAGCCGAGATTTTCTGCAATCTCCTGCAGAGTGGCGTTTTCATCCGCCAAAAGCAGAGAGCAAGCGTAGTTGACCTTGGACTGTATAACGTCCTGCATGGGAGAGGTACCAAAGGCTGATTTGTACACGGCGTGAAAGCGAGAAGGGCTGAGGGATGCCGCTTCGGCCATAAGTCCTACATTCCACCTTTTTTCGGGGGTAGACAGCACCTCCTGTCTGATGCTTCGCATCTTATCCCGTTCCTTACGGGTAAGGTGGACTGTGGGGGCGCCCTGGGCCAGGGCACGCTCAAACCTTATAAGGAATTCTATAGTATAACTTTCCATAAGCCTGGCCCTTTTCGGATTCTCGGAAAAATGCTCCTGCTCAAGCTTACGGAAAAGGTCAGAGATAAAGGCCGTATTATTAGGGTAAAGCACGGTATTTAAAGGAATTTTATACTCCCTTATCACTTCGGCGAAATCTTTGCCAAAATGAATCCAATTATGTATAACATCTCTCTCAGAGTGAAACCACTGAGGTGTATTTGGTTCATAGAGAATGCAAGCACCCGGACGGGCGTTTACAATTCTACCTTCAAGTTTAAAAGTCACCGGGGTTAAAAAATGGATAAAGGTATAGCTTTCAATACCCTCGGGACGGGATATAAGAAAGCCTGCCTTCTCGGGCCAATCGTGGCGGACGGATATAATATTCATTAGAATCACCCCGCGGTAAATTATAATCTTCGCAGGAGGAAATGTCAATTCTCTGATACAAAAAAACATTTATTTTTTAGGAGAAAAATGTTTTAATAAGGATAAAGGAGTGATAAAAAATGCAAATTCCAAGAAAAGAATATCCCCGTCCCCAGTTTGTGAGAAGCGGCTGGCTTAACCTTAACGGTCAGTGGCAGTTTGAAATTGACAACGGACGCAGCGGCGAGGCCCGCGGTCTTTCCAATGAGGGCGCCGCCCTTTCGGGTGAAATTACCGTTCCCTTCTGTCCCGAAAGCAAACTTTCCGGCGTGGGCCATACCGACTTTATGTGCGGTGTATGGTACAAGCGTACCGTTACCCTTGACACCCTTGCTCCCCGTACCCTGCTCCATTTTGGCGCAGTTGATTACCACTGCAAGGCCTTTGTTAACGGCAATCTCGTCGGCGAACACAAGGGCGGTTACGTTTCTTTCGCTTTTGATATAACCTCTGCCCTGCGTGAGGGTGAAAATGAGATAACAGTTTACGCCGAGGATGATACCCGTGACCGTCTTATTCCCTCGGGCAAGCAGTCTTCAAAATACGGCTCCTACGGCTGCTACTACACCCGTACTACAGGTATCTGGCAAACCGTATGGCTTGAATTTACCGCCGCCAACTACGTGGATTACGTAAAGTATTTCCCCAACGTTACTGACGGCAGTATTACCGTTGAGGCACAGCTTTGCGGTAAGGGCGATTTTACTTTTGACGTAAGCTTTGAAGGCAAGGCTATGGGCAGTTATTCTGCCAAGGCTGCCCAGGGCAAGCTGACCTTTACCGTTGACCTTGCTGAAAAGCATCTTTGGGAGGTTGGCCACGGTCGTCTTTACGACGTTGCCATCACCTTCGGCGAAGACAAGGCGGACAGCTACTTCGGCCTTCGCGAGGTAAGGCTTGACGGCTACAAGTTTCTTATAAACGGCAAGTCGGTATTCCAGCGTCTGGTGCTTGACCAGGGTTTCTACCCCGACGGCATCTACACAGCCCCCTCCGACGAGGCCCTTGTTAAAGATATTCAGCTTTCCCTTAACGTTGGCTTTAACGGCGCCCGTCTTCACGAGAAGATTTTTGAAGAACGTTTCCTCTATCACGCCGACAAGATGGGTTATCTTGTTTGGGGCGAATATCCCGACTGGGGTCTTGACCACAGCTATGCCGACAACATTTACGGTATGCTGCCCGAGTGGATGGAAGAGGTAAAGCGTGACTTTAACCACCCTGCCATCGTTGGTTGGTGTCCCCACAACGAAACCTGGAATCAAAACGGTCATCAGCAACACGATGAGAGCATTGGCATTATTTACGACGTTACCAAAGCAATAGACACCACACGTCCCTGCATTGATACCAGCGGTAACTACCACGTCAGAACCGATATTTTCTGTGTGCACGATTATAATCAGGACCCTGTTTCCTTTAAGGAGAACTACGACAAGCTTATGACCGAGGGCGTTCTGTTTGATAAATTCAGCCAGAGGCAGACCTACCGCGGAGAGGCCACCTTCCTCAGCGAGTACGGCGGAATCCGATGGATAGACGACCCCCAAAGGGAAAACGACCGCACCAAGAGCTGGGGCTACGGCAACGCTCCCCAGACCGAGGAAGAGTTTAAGTATCGCTTTAAGGGTCTTACCGACGCTCTGCTGGATAACAACAAGATGTTCGGTCTTTGCTACACCCAGCTCACCGACGTTGAGCAGGAGCAGAACGGTATTTACACCTATGACAGAAGAGAAAAGTTTGAAAGCAAATTTTTCTATGACATTATGAGCCGCAAGGCCGCTATCGAAGACTAAAAAAATCCCCTGCACGATGTGCAGGGATTTTTTATTCTACGCCACGATAATAAAGTCCTCGGGTAAATTCGCAATCGGGTGCGGAGCCTGCCTTATAAGCGGCCAGTACCTCCTCTACCCTCTCGAAGGATTCATCGGTGAAATAGAGAAGCTGAAAATCGAGAAAATCATATTCCCGTTTGCGGTCGGCAAGCCAAATTACCTTTGAATTAAGCAGCTCGCTGTAGCCGTTTGTGCATCTTACGGGGAAGGTTGTGCTTTTGCGGTCGGTAAGGCCCTCGTTTCTTCCACATTCGGCACAGGATACGCCGTTTTTAACGGGACAATTGCGGGTAAGCATCAGAGGCAGGCGGCCGTAGGAGATTATACCCTTTGGAAGGGCGCAGGAAAGCTCCGCCATATCCTTTATAAGCATTTCGGGTGAAAGCACCGCCGCCAAGGCCTGCTGCTCTGCCTGATACTCAAGGGAGGCAGAATTAAAAATATTATATCCGAAATGAGCTACAGTACCAAGACCTGCGGTCTTTGCCAGCTCGGTAGCCGCAAGGGTTGAACAAAAGGCGACCCCTACCCCTTTTTCTTTAAAGGCGGCAAGACGTGACAGGATATATTTTTCATTGGATATGCCACGGGGCAGCTCCACCGCCAAGGGGATATTATCGGGCAGAGCCTGGGTATCGGCATTTATGGGGATAACCGCCAAATCACAGCCCTCTACCTTGCCCTTGAGCTGGGACAGATTGTCTACACGGATAACGGTTTTAAGGCTTTGGGGGCTGCTGACAAGCTTTTCCGTTTCAGGGAAAGGTAGTTCCTTTATATCGGGTCGCTTTGCCCTCAAGGCCGAAAGCTCATCAAGGGCGTCACGGCGCAGGGCGTTAAGGTCGGATATACGAAGGGACAGCCCCTGCCCTACGTCTGCCTCCAGGGTTTGGAAATAATAGGGTGTACCTCCGGTTTTGTTAAGCTTTTCGGTAACGGTGGCTACATCTAAAGGACGGTTAATCGCAGGCTGTGGCACGGGGCCCGAAAGGGTTACCTCCTGCCTTCCATCGCTGACCGTAAGGGTAACGGGCATTTCTGCCGATATATTAACCCTGCCGATAAGGGGCACGGTCTGTCGGTCGTTACGATAAAGCTCATGCAGGGTGGCAAACACCGTATCGGCGGCGGTAACGTCATCCTTCGTTCTGATGCCGAACATATCGGGGCCGAGATTTCCTTTATAGTAACCGTCGGTAAAGCCCGAACGGGAAAAGACCTTTTCAAGGGCGGAGCCGATAGCCTCATCCACAGAGCCTTTATCCAGCATCTGTCGGCAGGCGGTTGTAGCGGCGGCCACGTATTCGGGCCGCTTCATACGTCCTTCTATTTTAAGAGAGGCTACCCCCATTTCGGCCAGCTCGCCAAGGTGTGGGATTAAAGACAGGTCCTTAAGGCTTAAATCGTAGCCCTTTCCTCCTTTTGCGGCAAAGGGCAGACGGCAGGGGCCTGCGCAAAGGCCACGGTTGCCGCTGCGCCCCCCAAGCATTGCCGACAGCAGGCACTGACCCGACATCGACATACAAAGAGCGCCGTGAACGAAAACCTCTACCTCCATAGCCTGTGCAGCGGCCTCCTTACAGAACTCTGCAAGCTCGGCCTTACTCATCTCCCGGGAAACCACAACACGGGAAAAGCCCAGCTCTTTCAGAGGCTTTATGGCGGCAGGAGAATGAACGGTAAGCTGGGTTGAGGCGTGAACGGGGAGTTCGGGCAAAACCTGTCTTATAATGCGTACAAAACCAATATCGGCGGTAATGACCCCGTCGATACCGCATTTTGCGGCCAGCACCGTCTGTTCTACTGCAGTTTTCATCTCTTTATCGGAAATTATTATGTTAAGGGTAAGGTAAACCTTTACACCACGGACATGACAAAAAGCCACCGCTTCGGCAAGGGTGTCGGCGGTGAAGTTTTCGGCATTTCGGCGGGCGTTAAAGCTATCCAGTCCGAGATATACGGCATCGGCGCCGCACCTAACGGCGGCAGTAAGCATTTCGGCGTTTCCTACGGGAGAAAGCACCTCGGGTTTTACAGTGGGCATTTAATCATCCTTAAGGTTTTATACCTACATAATAATACATTTTATTAAAATAATAAAGTCTTTTTTCTTTACTTTCGGCTTTTGAGATAATATAATAGTATCATAAACCCTAAAAGGAGATATTTTATGAAATATTTAGTTTTACTTTGTGACGGAATGGCCGACACTCCGTCTGAATATTTAAATGGTCACACCCCTATGGAGTTGGCCGACAAGCCTAATATGGATTCCCTGGCCAGGGCCGCAGAAGTAGGCCTTTGCAAAACCGTCGCCAAGGGTCTGAAGCCCGGCAGCGACGTAGCCAACCTTTCGGTTATGGGCTACGACCCCACCGTTTCTTATACCGGTCGTTCACCCTTGGAGGCGGCGTCCATCGGTATCGACCTTAAGGATACCGACGTTACCCTGCGTTGCAACATAGTTACCCTGTCGGATGAGGAAAACTATGAGGACAAGACTATGGTAGACTACTGCGCAGGTGATATCTCCACCGCCGAGGCAGAGGAAATTATTAAGACGGTACAGGAAAAGCTGGGTAATGATATTTACAGCTTTTATTCGGGTGTCAGCTACAGGCACTGCCTGGTTGTGGACGGCGGCACCACCGACCTTGGAAATATGACCCCTCCCCACGATATAAGCGGCAGGGTTGTAGGTGAATATTTAAGCACCTCGGAAAACGCCGCGCCCCTTATCGCTCTTATGAAAAAGAGCTATGAATTCTTAAAGGACAACCCCGTAAATAAAAAGCGTATTGCCGAGGGCAAAAACCCTGCAAACTCTATCTGGCTGTGGGGTGAGGGCACCAAGCCCGTTGTGGCTAATTTTAAGGAAAAGAACGGTGTTTCGGGCTGTGTTATTTCGGCAGTTGACCTGCTTAAGGGTATCGGCATCTGCGCAGGAATGGACACCCCCGAGGTAGAAGGCGCTACGGGATATATTGATACCAATTTTGAGGGCAAGGCCGATGCGGCCATTAATGCATTCAAATCGGGCACCGAGCTGGTTTACATCCACGTTGAGGCCCCCGACGAGTGCGGACACCGCTGTGAGCCCGAAAACAAGGTTAAATCTATCGGTCTTATTGACAAGCTGATACTTGCTCCCGTTAAATCGGCGCTGGATGAAATGGGCGAGGATTACCGCATACTTATCTGCCCTGACCATCCTACTCCCCTGCTGACCAAGACCCATTCAAGTGACCCCGTTCCCTTTATGATATATGACAGCCGAAAGGCTATGTCGGGTGTTGAAACCTTCAACGAGAAGACGGCCCTGGCCACAGGTCTTTACATTGAACACGGTCCCTCCATTATGGACAGACTTTTAGAGAAATAAAAAAAGAGCTGAACGAAAGTTCAGCTCTTTTAGTTTTAGAATTTAATTTTGGAGGCGATGTAGGCGTTAAGCTCTGCAATAGGAACACGAACCTGCTCCATAGTATCACGGTCACGAACGGTAACGGCCTTATCCTCAAGGGATTCAAAGTCGTAGGTGATGCAGAAGGGAGTACCTATCTCATCCTCACGGCGGTAACGCTTGCCGATAGAGCCTGCGTCGTCATAATCCACCATAAAGTCCTTTGCCAGCATATCGAAAACCTCGCCTGCGGGCTCTGCCAGCTTTTTAGACAGGGGCAGAACTGCGCACTTGAAGGGAGCGAGGGCAGGATGCAGACGAAGAACTACACGGGTTTCACCCTTATCATCGGTTTCCTCATCATAAGCGTCGCAGAGGAAAGCCAGGGCTACACGGTCGGCACCCAGAGAGGGCTCAACAACGTAGGGAACGTAATGTTCGTTGGTTTCCTGGTCGAAGTATTCCAGGGATTTACCGCTGGCCTCCTGATGACGACCAAGGTCGTAGTTGGTACGGTCGGCAATACCCCAAAGCTCGCCCCAGCCGAA
>JAGAPN010000017.1 GCA_017623235.1 Clostridia bacterium
CCTGTCTGCCTATTCCAGCACATCCGCATATGCTCTCAAGCGAGCCTAATTATTATATCATCTTGAATTCGGTATGTCAACAATTATTTTAAAAAAATTATAAAAATTTTTAGGCCTTAAAAAACCCTCTTAAACCATATCAAAAAAAGCCTTTGGATGCTCAAACCTTAACACCTCGTGCGAATCGGGATGAGCAAATTCCAGGCAGCAGGAGTAAAGCGCTATCCCCTTGTCATTTGGAGGTCCGCCATATTTGCGGTCACCCAAAAGGGGCATTTTACGGGAGGCAAATTGCACCCTTATCTGATGGGTACGGCCTGTGTACAATCTTACTCTGACCAGGGTTTTGTCATCAAAACTTTCCACTATTTTATAGGACAGCTTTGCCTTTTTGACTCCTGTTCGCTCTTTTTTCACAACAAAGCTTTTATTTTTTGCGGAATCTTTAAAAAGCAGGTCCTCAAAGGTGCCTTCCTCTTCCGTGGGACATCCCGAAATCACCGCCAGGTATTCCTTCTTAAAGCAGGTGTGGTCCGCGGCGGCCGCACTTAAGGTTGCCGCAGCCTTTTGGGTTAGTGCATAGACCATAAGTCCGGACACCTCACGGTCAAGGCGATGTACGGGATATACCATATCTATCTCCTGCTCTTCCCTTAGCAGCTGGGGTACCGAGGGCTTTCCAGAGGCGTCTTCAGCCGACAGCAATCCTGCAGGCTTTATACAGACTAT
Source organism: Clostridia bacterium (assembly GCA_017623235.1). Lineage (GTDB taxonomy): Bacteria > Bacillota > Clostridia > Oscillospirales > Acutalibacteraceae > SFWF01. The sequence continues at coordinate 730 of JAGAPN010000017.1, forward strand.
AATATGCTCGTCCTTAAAAATAACATCCATTACTTTATTTTTCTGCCTTCAATATAAAATCTCTTATCATCGGCGTGACCCATCGAAAAGGTTTTTCTTGGCAAGGAGCCGTCCTGTATCACTGCATCAAACAGCTCATCCTTACCCATGCCGTTGAAGAGGAAGCCTACGGTATTATCGGCCTCACAGAGTTTGCGGGTGGCATCAACACCGTGAATATAATCTATCTCAATCTCGGGGTGCTGAACGAGATAATCATCCAGGTAGCCCTGAAGGGTGCCCACGGGCAGTTTTGAGGTAGGAACGAGTTGCAGCTCGACTTCTCCGTTTTTATCTACCACGGTGAAATTATGGGTCTTATCCCCTGTTTCTACGCTGTTGTGCTTGTTCAGATAGGCAATAATCTCATCGGTCTTTACGCCGAAAAGTACACGATAAATTGGCTCAAACTCAATAGCCGGATTATGGATATTAACAACCTCCACAAGGGCAAACCGTGCGGCAGGATTTTTAGACAGGTTGTAGCACTCCTTGGCGGTGGCCAGGGAATGATTACCGTCACCAACGGCAAACAGCAGGCCTTCCCTTACAAGCTCGGCCAGATTTTCATTAACCTTGCTTTGGTGGGCCTTCTCCAGACGATATCCCTCTATATGACCGCCCTTTTTCATAAGGTCAAAATTATAAAGTGTTTCAAGCTCGGTCTTATCGAAGGATATTACCTTATCCTCCGGGTCGTCGATAAAAAGCAGAATATGGGGAAACTCCAGAGGCGCATCCTTGCGGATACGAACACGAGGCGGAATACGCTGGGCCACAGTTTGCTCGGTGGCACGGGTAAGGGCGCTGCTGCCGGGGTTGTAATCGTATTCAGCAAGGTCAATAAGACCCAATACACCCTTTCGGATACCGCCGCCCGTTATCTCTCTTTCAATATAAACCATAGAATCCTTTATGGTATTGAAAACGTTATCTTTTAAATAATCGGCCATAGTTTTATTTATCTTTTCTACCCTGCTGTCGGTTTCACCAAGATAAATTTCAGGCAGGATAAGGTTAAGGGTTGAAGGTGCAGAGCCAACGATATTCTCAACATCTTTCCAATACTCCTTATCGGAGGTGTACTGGTCGCAGGCTATTACCGCCCACTTATCATATTCCCCTTTAGGCAGTAGAATATCTGCCGGATACAAAAACTGTTTCACTGAAAAAACTCCTCTAAAAAAACTATATCTATAATAATATATGCAGGCGATTTTATCAAGCAAAAAGTTATGGGGCGCTGAAATCAGCGCCCCATACGGCATACAAATTAAAACACAAGAATTATTTTTTGCTGTCACAGGAGCAGGCTTTAGAGCCGCACTCCTTAGCGTAAGGACAGCCAATACATTTGGCGCCCTTCTTCTTTTCTCTGATAATATAGGCGACAGCAAGGCCTACTATTATCAGAACGATTGCTATAATTATATAATTTTCCATAAATTAAGCCTTTTTCAGGGCATATTCTGCTCTGAACTTCTTTTCATTGTTTAAGGTAATAAGAGTAATGATTATAGCCATCAAGAGAATGGCGATAAGACCGGGCAGGAAGCCTGCGCCAAAGGCACCTGTAGTAACAAGGGTACCTATCTGATATACCAGGAAGCCTACGGTGAATCCCACACCAAGCTGAAGGCTGATGCCGCCCCAGAGCCATTTTGCGCTCTTCATCTCGCTGTTCATAGCGCCGATAGCGGCAAAGCAAGGAGGAGTGAAGAGATTGAACATCAGGTAAGCCAGGGCAGCCACCTTGGTGATTGCAAAGGCGGCGGCTACGTCGGCGCCTGCACCCTCCATAAGGGCCAGCTCTTCGGTATCAATGAGGTTTTCAAGACCTACAAAGCATACGGCCAGGGTGCCGACAACGTTTTCTTTAGCGATAAAGCCTGTAACAGCGGCGGCGGCCAGCTGCCAGGAAAGAACGCCTACTACGGGCACTATAAGGTATGCGATAGGTGTGGCTATGCTTGCAAGGATGGATGCATCGGCAGACTCGGCCTCAACAAAGGACCAGGTAAAGGTCTGCATAATCTGTACCACGGCGTTACATACCAGAATAATGGTACCTGCTTTTACAATGTACGCCCAACCACGGGAGAACATAGATTTGGTTGCCCTCCAAAGGCTGGGAGCCTTATACTCGGGCAGCTCCATAATAAAGAAGGATTTTCTGTGCTTGTAGCCTGTAATTACGTTAATAAGCAGGGCGCAAAGGAAGATAATAACAATTCCTGCAAAGTACATTAAGGGACCGACCCACTCGGAATCACCGAAGAATGCGCCGGCAAACAGGGCAATTACGGGAAGCTTGGCGCCACAGGGCATAAAGGGTGTCAGCATTGCGGTAGCTCTGCGTTCACGCTCGTTACGGATGGTACGGCAGGCCATAACACCGGGAATAGCGCAGCCTGTACCGATAACGAAGGGAATAACCGATTTGCCCGACAGGCCAACCTTTTTGAAGATGGGGTCAAGCACAATGGAGGCACGGGCCATATAACCGCAATCCTCCAGCAGGGCAATAAGGAAATACATTACCATAACCAGAGGCAGGAAGCCGATAACGGCGATAACACCGCCGATAATACCGTCAACCAGTAGTGACTGCAGAATGGGTGCGGCGCCGGATACCAGACCTGCTACCCACTCCTGGAAGATTTCCAGCAGGGTTACAAGACCGGGGATAGTAGCGCCCGACTCAAACTCATAGCCTTCGGCTATCCAGGTGCCGAGGGTGGACTGGGATATGTAGAAAACTAAGAACATTACAACGGCAAATATAGGAATACCTGCCCATTTATTGGTGAGAACAGCATCTATTTTATCCTGGAAATTACGCTCGCTTGTAAGAACCTTTCTGGTTTCTACCTCTAAAACGATAGCGTTTACAAATTCAAAGCGCTTTTTATCGGCCTCGGTAACCACGGCCTTATCTGTAAAGTCAATATCGCCTTGGTTATAGGGTGCCTTCTGCTCCCTACCACAGGCGGCAACAGCGGCCTTTATCAGCTCTTCAAGACCCTCGTTTCCTGTAGAAACGGTTTTAATAACGGGGCAACCCAGCTTTTCGGAAAGGAGAGCTTCGTCTATTTTATTATCCTTTTTCTTATTAATATCGTTCTTATTAAGAGCAACCACAACAGGCACGCCAAGCTCTAAAAGCTGTGTGGTGAAGAAAAGGCTACGGCTGAGGTTTGTTGCATCAACAATATTGATGATAACGTCAGGCTCCTCATTCTTTACATA
>JAGAPN010000018.1 GCA_017623235.1 Clostridia bacterium
GAAAAGGCGGCTAAAAACCGCCTTTTCTGCAAACTTTTTCAAAAATTTTTGTGTTACCACTTGACACAAGCATATAATACACCCAAGGAGATGATTTGATGAATACTAATGTGAGAATTAGAAGAATTATTGCTTGGATTATAGATTGGAATTTATCTGGATTGCCTTGCTTGTTATATACAATCATATTTATGGATATGTTTAAGCAACCTTCATTTCAAAACATTGGTTACATATTGATTTTTATGATGTTAGTATTTCTTTATCCGATTACTTTTGTATTTAGAGATGTAATTTTTAAGGGGAGAAGTATTGGAAAGCGAATTTTTGGATTGTATGTTTTGGATAAAAACACTAATGAACCAGCATCTATTAAACAAAGAATAATTAGAAATTTATTTTTCTTTATTTATCCTGTTGATGGTATAATTTTGATTGTTACTAAAGAGTCAATAGGAGATAGGGCAGTTAATACAATTGTTGTAAAGAAATAATTCGGTTTTCAGGCACATTTCATTCGTGCCATTAAGTTCAAAACACCCAGAAAAGCTCTTGTTCGAAGGAACAAGAGCTTTTTAGTTATATTGCTTTGCAGTGATATTGCCCTTTGGGCAGTTAGGGGTGAATATAATATCACGCTGTTGCTCGCAGGAGGTCGTACTGGGTGGCGATTTCATTCCAGGTGACGGCTCCTACCGCCCCTGTGGGCTCCAGGCCGAAGAGGCGCTGAAAGGCCTGGACGGCGTTTTTGGTCTGACTGCCGAAATAGCCCGTAACGGGAATTTTTGGGATGTCCTCATAGTAGTCGGCAATAAAGCTCAGATACCCCTGCAGGTCGGTGACGTCGGAGCTCTGCATACCCTCAGAAAGAAAGTATCCGGGATAAAGCTTGGCGGCGCCGCCGTAAAAATCGGCAGGGATGCTGCTTATGGTATTAAGATAGACCTGCTGCAGCTTATCCCAGGTTTCTCTGCCAACCTCCCCGTCGGGGGCGAGGCCGTAAAACCGCTGAAAAACCCTTACCGCCTCAGCGGTGGTTTCATCAAAGCTGCCGCTTAAGGGGATAATATTAAGGCTGCCGTTAAAATAGGCGATAACGCTGAGATAATACTGTATCAGTCTTACGGGGGTGCCTGATGAGCCCAGGGTCAGAAGCTCCTCGTAGGGCACCTGGGCCTCCTGGAGGGTGACCCCCTCGGAGATAAGCTCGGCCAGGCTTTTTACCCCCGTATAATACCTCTTTATCCTGTACCAGGTGGCCTTATCCACCTGTCCCGTTTGGGGCAGGTCAAATATTTCCTGAAATTTTCTTACCGCCGCCTCGGTATCGGTGCCGAAGATGCCGTTTGGGGTGGCAATTTTGGGTATGGCGGGGTAATTTTGCCCTATTCGGTTAAGCTCATCCTGCAGGGTTTCCACGTCGTTGCCTGCATCCCCCACCCGAAGGGGCCGCCCGGGGTAGGACTGGGGAATATCCTCTACGGGGGCGTTGGTTACAATATTAATATCGTTGCCGTAGTATCTTTGCAGAATTTCATAAGGGGTGAGGCCCTGATTTGCCAGGTCCACCGTGCCCCACTGGCTAAGACCGTCGCAGGTTGAGGTGGTGCCGTTGCAGAACTGTGTGAACAGGGGATTTACGGTGCCCTGCCGCACCACGTAATCGTTAAAAAGCTGGTCGGTAATATTGCTGATATTTTCAAAAATGTCCCTGTCGGGCACAAAGGCCTGGTCGAAGCGGGTGGAATTGGTTATATCAAAATCATACCCGCGGGAGGGGTACCATTCGGTATAAATTCTATTTAAGGCGTAGGTGGTAATGGCATAGATGTTTGCCCGCAGAGCGGCCTCGGGCCAGTTGGGGTAAATCTCGCTGGAGGCCACGTTTTTTACGTAATTGGCAAAGGGCACCGTAAGGTTTTCGGCCGCCGAATCGGGGGCTCCCAGATGAACGGTAATGGTTTCGGGAATAGACTGAATAGGCATAACGGCCTCCTAAAGGGTATAATTTTCATACTCGTCAATAACTATGGGTCGGTTGCCGTCCACCCCTGTGGTACGGGGCTGCAGGGAAACGCTCTGCACCGAGGTCACCCCGTCGAAGACCGCCACGTTAAGATTGATATTGTCTAAAAATCCGTCGGCTATGGTACGGATGTTATAGTAGGCGTAGGGTCGCTCCGAGGGGTCGGGGGCCTCCGAAAGCTCTCCCGAGGGGGCGGCCAGCTCCAGGGTCGGGGTTTTGCCGCTGGTATCGGTAAGGGCGCGGGCTATAACCTTTTCCTGCCCGTCCTTTTCGGTAAAAACCGTAACCTCCGCCATAGATACGGGGTAGAGGCCTCTGATTGAGGTGACGTTTACAATTAGCCTGCCCGTGCCGGGCATATCAGGGCTGTTTTCGGCCTCTGTTCGAGGGGTGGGGGTCTCCTCGGGCAGGGAGGCCGAGGCCTTCATTGCCCGCATCTGGTCTATGTACTGTTTAAAAAGCTCTTTATCCATAACGCTCTCCTTTTAAATGTATTATTACATTATATGTAATTTCACCGAATAGTTGACCGACTAAAGGCAAGACTAATAAAGGTGATAATTATGGAAAGAACTATCGGCACCTCTCTAAAGGAAAATATTTCCACCTTCAAAAATCTTTTTGAAGGGGACAGCGTTCTGCGGACCAGGGAGCTGGTATTTGGCGGCGGCGTTTCGGCCTGCCTTATTTTTTTTGACGGAATGGTAAACACCGAAACGGTAAATCTGTCGGTGGTGCGGCCCTTGGTGCTGGCTCCCGACTACGTCGGCGATACCCCCCTTGCCCGCTGGGTAGGGGAGGAGCTGCTTTTCGCAAATGAGGTAAAATATACGGGGAATATTTCGGATATGGTGTCGGCCGTACTTTACGGAGATACCCTGCTCCTCTTAGAGGGCAGCGCCGTAGGGCTGACCCTTAATACCAAGGGCTGGCGTACCAGGGGCATTTCCGAGCCCGAAAACGAGCGTGTGCTGAAGGGTCCCAGAGAGGGCTTTGACGAGGCGGCTATGTTTAATCTGGCTATGATTAGAAGAAAACTGCAGACCCCCGACCTTCGGTGCGAAATGGTGCGGCTGGGCCGCAGGACCAACACCCTGGTCTTTATCTGCTACCTTAAATCCCTGGCCGATGAGGCCACCCTTAAAAGACTTCGGGCACGGCTTTCGGCCATTGATATGGACGGGGTGCTGGATTCTAATTATATTGCCGAGCAGATAGGGGGCGGCGGACGATTTTTTAAGAGAAACGGCTCCACCGAGCGGCCCGACGTGGTGGCGGCAGGCCTTTTGGAGGGGCGGATTGCCCTGGTGGTGGACGGCACCCCCGTGGTGATAACCCTGCCCTACCTCTTTTCGGAAAATTTCCAATCGGACGAGGACTATTATATAGGAAGCAGGCTGGCCTCCCTTAACCGCCTTATGCGCATAGCCGCCTTTCTGCTGGCGGTCAGCGCCCCTGCGGTTTATCTGGCCCTTATAACCTTTCATTTTGAACTGCTGCCCACCCCCTTTGCCCTGACCGTGGCGGCCGCCCGAGGGGGAGTGCCCTTTACCTCCTTTGCCGAGGGGGTGCTGCTTATCCTCACCTTTGAAATACTGCGGCAGACGGGTGTGCGGATGCCCCAGGGGGTGGGTCACGCCCTCAGCATAGTGGGGGGACTGGTGGTAGGTCAGGCGGCGGTGGAGGCCAGGCTGGTCAGCGCCCCTATGCTTATAGCGGTGGCCCTTTCGGGAATATGCGGCCTTATGGTGCCCAGGCTGTCGGCTCCCGTCTTTTTCCTGCGGCTGGCCCTGGTGGGAGCCGCCGTAATCGGAGGCCTGTACGGCTACCTTTTGGGCATAACCCTTGTGCTGATTAGTGTGCTGAACATCCGCTCCTTTGGGGTGGATGCCACCTCGGCCCTTAAAAATCCCGACGGTCAGTCCCTTAAGGATACCTTGGTACGGGTGACCTGGGGCAGGATGCGACGTCGCCCCCCTATACAGAATAACGACCTAAAAAGGAAGAGATAGTATGAAAATAAAGTTAATTTTACCCCTGGCGCTGACCCTGCTGCTTTCGGCCTGCGGCTATACCGAGCCCGGGGGAGAATATATGGTAACCACCCTGGCCCTGGGAGAGGAGCCTACAGGCTATAGGGTGATTTTGCAGGCGGTGGATATAAAAAAAGGGGAGCAGAACGGTCTGCCCGACACCTTCACCGTGGAGGGCAGAGGAAAAGATGTGGACGACGCCCTTGAGGATGCCGAAAGGGGTTTTTCCAAGGGGGTGGCTCTTGGTCATCTTAATCTTATCGTTTTGTCGGATAAGGTAAGGGCGGCAGGTATACGGCAGGTCCTGGAGGTCTGTAAAGGCCGAGAGGTAAATTTGTCGGCGGCCCTGGCGGTCTGCAAAGATGAAAAGGCCCTGCTGGAGAGCGGCAGTCCCTCGGCAGGCACCCAGCTTAGCTCCCTTATAAAGCAAAATTACAAACGGCAGGGCTACGGCGGCCACACCGCCCTATATGAAATATCCACCGCCCTGCTTGTAAACGGTGGAGAATTTGCCCTGCCCAATATTGCCGAGGGTCCCAAGGTGGAGGGGATGCTGTTTTATAAGGAGGGACAGCCCCAAACTCTTCTGGATGAGGGACAAAGCAGAGCCTATGCCGAAAGGATGAAGGGGGGAGCCGTAGGGTGAGGGGATATTCCGCCACCGCTTTTGTGACAATGACTTTGCTGGGTGAGGCGGTGCTGGCCCAGCGGTTTACGGGGAATCTTGCCGACGACCTTTTAGGGGTTGCCCTTGCCTTGACGGCGGCAATAGCGGGAATAAAGCTTTTGGGCCGCCTGCCGAAAAACAGGACGGTAAGAAGGGTTTTTACTTTTGGGAAAACAGTCGCAGGGGTGTACACCCTTTGGATTTTTGCCCGCTGGGCCGCCGATACCCTGCTGGACAGCGCCTCCACCGTTCTGCCCTTTATCACCTTTGGGGCGGTGGCCCTGGCCCTGGGGCTTTCGGGCAGAGAAAAGGTAATTAAGGCCGCGCTGGTGCTGGCCCCCATAACGGTGGTTTTTCTGCTGCTGATTTTCGGATTTTCATTACCCTTTATGGAGGTAAAATATCTTATCCCCTATAAGGCGCCAACCCTTTCGGGGGTGGGAAGGGCTTTTTTGTCCTCCTTTTTGCCTCTGGCGGGGGCCATACTGCCCATAGCCGAGAGTTTTAGCGGTAAATTTGGCGGGGGCAAGGGCCTGGCCCTGGGGTCGGCCCTGCTGGGGCTGACCTTTATTGATACCCTGGCTGTTTTCGGCAGTGAGTATGCCGTCACCCTTACCCATCCCTTTGCTCTGGCGGTTACCACCGCCTCGGTGGGAGAGCTGTTTTCCCGCTGTGACCCCCTGCTTTACGCCGTGGGCTTTTTCACCTGTCTTATCCGTGCCGCCGCCTGCTTTGGCCCCTCCCTCGGACGGCGGCGGGTAAATTAAAATTTTTAAAACTTTACTATTGATTTGTTGGGCGATATGTGGTAATATTACATTATAAATCTCAACACGGCATACTGCGTTTTGTGCAATTTGTCGAAAATACTGCCAAATTTCCGTCAACTTGTAGCGGTTGACCGGGGAAAAGCGGTTTTTTATATATGAAAGGGGCGCTTTTTTTGAAAGGTTATAACGCTAAACACATTCGTAACGTGGTTTTTGCAGGTCACGCTTCGGCAGGCAAAACCTCGCTGGTGGAGGCCGCATATTACCTCACAGGTAAGTCCGACCGCCTGGGAACCGTTGCCGAGGGCAACACCGTTTCCGACTTTGACCCTGAGGAGATACGCAGAAAGTCCAGCGTATCCGCTTCGGTGGTACCCTGCGAATGGAAGGATGTTAAGCTTAATATTATAGACACTCCAGGTCAGTTCGACTTTGCAGGCTCGGTTAGCGAGGGCTTCCGTGCCGCAGGCAGCTCGGTTATCGTAATTTCGGGTAAGAGCGGCGTTTCGGTAGGCGCTAAAAAGGCCTTTGATGCCGCCTCTAAAAAGGGTATTGCAAAATTATTCTTCATTAATAAAATCGACCACGAGCACGCCGACTTCTACAAGGTTTTTGAGGACCTTAAGGCCACCTTCGGTCCTATGGTTTGCCCGATAGTTGTACCCTACGTTGAGGACCATAAGGTACAGTGCTACATAAATCTTATTGATTTCCGTGCCTACGCTTATAAGGACGGCAAGGCTACCGTTGTGCCTATGCCCGATATGGGTCACCGTCTTGAGGGTCTGCGTACCGCTATTAACGAGGCGGTTGCCGAAACCTCTGAAGAGCTTATGGATAAATATTTCTCAGGCGAGGAGTTCACCCCCGACGAGCTTATTATGGGTCTTGCCACAGGCGTTCGCCGCGGTGAGATAGCCCCTGTTTTCTGCGGCAGCGCCGCCGAACTGCAGGCTGTCGACCAGCTGCTTAACGGCCTTATCTGGCTGGCTCCCTGGGCAGAAACCGTTGCAGGTGAAACAGGGGTTGATAACGACGGTAACGAGGTTCAGCTCACCGTTAATGAGGAGGGTCAGACCGCCGCTATCGTATTCAAGACGGTAGTTGACACCTTCGTGGGTAAGCTGGTTTACTTTAAGGTTGTCAGCGGTAAGGTTACCTCTGATATGACCCTGCTCAATATGCGTACAGGCGCTAACGAGCGTATCGGTAAGCTTTATTTCGTATGCGGTAAAAAGCAGGTTGAAACCAACTGTGTTGCCGCAGGTGATATAGGTGCGGTAGCAAAGCTCAACGCTACAGGCACCGGCGACACCCTCTGCTCTCCCGCACGTCCCGTAAGACTGCCCGAGATTGCTTATGAGCTGCCCAACTATAAAATGGCAGTTCGTCCCAAGAATAAGGGTGAGGAAGAAAAGCTGGCCTCCGGTCTTATGCGTCTGGCCGAGGCGGACCCCACCGTTTCCCTCAAGAATAACGACGCTACAGGCGAGCTGATTTTGGCAGGCCTGGGCGAGCAGCATCTTGATACCGTTGCCAACAAGCTTAAGGCCAAGTTCGGTGTTGAGGTTGTTTACGAGGCACCAAAGGTTGCCTATAGAGAAACCATCCGCAAAAAGGCCAAGGCCCAGGGCCGCCACAAGAAGCAGTCGGGCGGACACGGCCAGTTCGGTGACGTTTGGATTGAGTTTGAGCCTTGGGATACCGAGGGCATTGAGTTTGCCGAAACCGTATTCGGCGGCTCGGTACCCAAGAACTATTTCCCCGCAGTTGAGAAGGGACTTATGGAGTCGGCTATGCACGGCGTGCTGGCAGGCTATCCCATGGTTGGCGTAAAGGCCACCCTTACCGACGGCTCCTACCACCCGGTAGACTCCTCCGAGCTTGCATTTAAGACCGCCGCCTCCCTGGCCTTTAAGGCAGGTATTCCCGAGGCAAATCCCGTGCTGTTAGAGCCTGTGGTTACCCTGGTTGCCACCATTCCTTCGGATAATTCGGGCGATATTATGGGCGATATCAATAAGCGTCGCGGCAGAGTTCTGGGTATGGACCCCGACGGCCAGCTTATGGTTATCACCGCCGAGGTTCCCGAGAGCGAGCTGGCAGATTTCCCCACCGTTCTCCGCTCGGTAACCCGTGGTGTTGGCTCCTTCTACACCGAATTTGCAAGGTATGAAGAGGTTCCCGCCTCCATCGCACAAAAAATTATAGCCGAAAGCAAGGCTGAATAACAAAAACCCCCTTCGAGAGAAGGGGGTTTTTAAATAATAAAGAATAAATAATAAAGAATAAAAAAGGTGTGCGGCTTTGCCGCACGATATAAATGTGACGAAGTCACTCATTAATTCTGCATTCTGCGCTTTGCATTCTGCATTTATTCGGGCGCACGCGCAAACGCCCCTACAAGTGCCTTTTTCTCACTCTAAAGAGGGCCGAAACCAGAACTATACCCAGGGCCAGGGCGGCGGCCAGCTCCAGGGTGTAAAGGCCTCGGGTGACAGCGTCGGCCATATCTCCACCCAGGGCGGCGCTCATTGTATAATACAGCGAGCCGCCGGGAATAAGGGGGATAAGGGCGGTAATTATAAAGGTGGTGGTGGGGGTGCGGAGCCATCGGGCCATTATCTCGGAGTAGAGGGAGATTATGGCCGACACCAAAAAGTATCTTATGGGCTCACCCGGCATTATAAAGCCCAGCCCCAGGAAAATTCCCCAGGAGAGAAAGCCTCCTATGGCAGCGGCCACCAGCTTTCTTCCGCGAATGTTAAACAGCAGGGCAAAGCCCAGGGCTCCCAGGCCTCCCGTTATTATCTGAATAAGCTGAATCATAGCAGTCCACCTCCGAAAAGGGCGAAAGCAAGGTATCCACCTGCAATAGCAAGGGCGGCCAGGACGGCCTCTATCAGTCGCAGGGCACCCGTCATACTGTCGCCGATTATAAGGTCCCGAAGAGAATTGGTAAGGCCTATGCCCGGGATAAGGGTCATAATGTTACCTATAATTACCTTGTCCACCGTGGGTATGAGCCCCAGCCACAGGCCGCAAAAGGCCAGGGCGGTGGAAACAAAGGAGCAAAGAAATTTAGCAAAAATCTTGTTTGAGGTAAGGCGGTCGGAAACCAGCACCGTCAACCGCAGTATAAGGCCGATTGCCAGGGCAACGCCACCCTCTGCTATTCCGCCCCCGAAAAACAGGGTAAAGCAGGCGGCTATAAGACCGTAGGCCGCCACCTCCACCCACAAGGGGTAGGGCTTTTGGCTCATAATGGAGGCGAACTCGTCCCTTGCCTCGGCCAAATCAAGGCCTCCGCATATTCTGCGGCAAAGGTGGTTCAGCCTGTGAAGTCTTTCTATATCGGTGCCCCCTGCCGTAACCCTCCTGGTTTCGGTGTAGGAGCTCTCCCCGCAAAATACCGTGAGTATCATACTGCTGGTTATAATAAAAACGTCGGCTCTGTCGGCCCCCAGGGCGGCCGACATTCGGGCAACCGACTCCTCCACACGGTGGACCTCGGCCCCGGATATAAGCATCTGCTCACCTATATCCATTACAAGACCAAAGCTGTTTTTCATAACGCCACATCCTTTCGGTAATACTTTGTATCAATAAAATCCCTTTTTCCTTGATTTCATTGATAATAAAGTGACATTAACTTGATTTTTTTGACTAATATAATTATAATAAAATCGGTGATAATATGAATATATTCAAAGAAGTAGAGCCCACCGAGTTTTTTGAAATTCGAAAGACCGTCCAGGGCGGCCCGTCGATGTCCCGTGACAGCCACTACCACCCCGTTTATGAAATATATTACCTTACAGAAGGCTCCTGTTGGCAGTTTATAGACAAAAAGTCCTATCGACTTACCCCCGGGGATATTGCCTGTATTCCTGCAGGGGTTATCCACAAAACCAGCTACGACACCAGGCTCCATTCCCGTATACTTATAAGCTGTGATGCCTCTTATATTCCCTCTTCGGTGAAGGAGCTGCTGGATAAAAACCATTGTTTTCCCCATTCCCCCCTTACCGACCGTGCCGTAAAGGATATTATATCGGCGCTGGAGCAGGAGTATAGCTCTCCAGACGGTTTTTCCTGTGATATGCTTCGTTGCCGCCTGGCCGAGCTGCTTATTTTAATTGCCCGTTCAAGGGATACCGCCGAAACACCCATCAGCGAAAGCCCCATTGTAGAAAGGGCGGCGGAATATATAAGGAAAAATTACGTTACGGGGGTTTCTCTCTCCGAGGCGGCGGCCTATTGCTATGTCAGCCGTGAGCATCTCTCCCGTACCTTTAAAAAGGAAACCGGCTTTGGCTTTAACGAGTATCTCACCGTTTATCGTCTTAAAAAGGCCGAAATGCTGCTTAAAAGCGATACCTCCCGCAGAATCGGCGAAATAGCGGCGGCCTGCGGCTTTTCCGACAGCAATTACTTCTCAAAGGTCTTTAAAAGGGTCTATAAAATGTCCCCGGGCAAGGCAAGAAAAGCCGTAGAGTAGAACAGGGTCGAAAATTGTAGGTTTTACACTAAAAATAAAACAAAAGTTCTTTAGCATTATATAAATTGCATAATATACGGTTGACAAAACACCCCTTGAATTATATAATTAAATTAGTGAGGACCACCTTCGCTTTTTAGTTATTTTCTCTCAAGGGGGCATTTTTTATTATGGAACTCGGAACAATTATTGCAGAAAGGCCCAACAAGGTCATTTATCAGCAGGGCGACAGCCTTATTAAGGTGTTTGGCAGTGATTTTTCTCCTGCGGATATTCTTAACGAGGCCTTAAACCAGGCCAGAGTGGCCGAAAGCGGTCTGCCTATGCCAAAGGTACGCCAGGTCACCAAGCTTGATGACGGCCGTTGGGCTATTGTTATGGATTATATAAAGGGTAAAACCCTCTCCCAGCTTATGAAGGAGCATCCCGAAAGGGAAGAGGAGTATTTAAACAAGCTGGTTGACCTGCAGATGCTTATAAATTCTAAAAAGGCCAGCCTGCTTTCCTCCCAGAAGGATAAGTTTAACAACAAGATTTCCCTTACCAAGGAGTATATTCCCGCCACCGTCAGGTATGAGCTTCATATAAGGCTGGAGGGTATGCGCCGCCACGATAAGCTTTGTCACGGCGATTTTTGCCCCAGCAACGTTATTGTGGGTGATGACGGGGTAGATTATATTATCGACTGGGCCCATGCTACCCAAGGCAACGCCTCGGCCGACGTGGCCCGCACCTTCCTCACCTTCAAGCTGGACGGTAAGGATGATTTGGCCGAAAAATATCTTGACCTTTACTGCCGAAAGAGCGATACCGCCAAGCAGTACGTGCAAAAGTGGCTGCCTATTGTGGCCGCCTCCCAGATTGCCAAGGGCAAGGAGGACCAACGTCAGTTCCTCCTGGGCTGGATTCATATTTTTGATTTTGAATAAAGTAGGGGCGCTTCACGAAGCGCCCTAATAAATGCAAAATGCAGAATGCAAAATGCAGAATTAATGAGTGACTTCGTCACGTTTATAAATCGTGCGGCTTTGCCGCACACCTTTTTTATTCTTTATTCTTTATTATTTATTATTTTACACGGGCGCACCGCTTATCGCAGCGTTGCGGCTGCGTCGACGAACCAATAAAAGCTTGTCGGTTGCGAGATAAACCTCCCGAATAGGACGGGGTACTCTCCGTCGGCGGAATTTTGACCGCTCCGAGCGGTACCCAAAATTCTTCGCCTTACTCAAGACTTTGGCAGACCGCACCGCTTATCGCAGCGTTGCGGCTGCGTCGACGAACCCTACGGGTTCTCATCCCTGTCTGATAACATAAAATAAAAAAGCCATCCTATCGGATGGCGCTTTTTATTTTATGGTGACCCGGACGGGATTCGAACCCGTGTTACCGCCGTGAAAGGGCGGTGTCTTAGGCC
>JAGAPN010000001.1 GCA_017623235.1 Clostridia bacterium
CGAAGGGATTCGAACCCCCGTTCTTCAGAATCGGAATCTGCTGCGTTATCCAACTGCGCCACGAGCGGAAATATTAAATTCTTCGGCTAATTATATCACCTTTTCGGTATACCTTCAAGCAAATTTTATCATAATAATTATAATGATAAAAATTTGGAGTGAAGAAAATGAAAAAGAAGGGAAGGGCCGCACTGTGGGCCTTGGCCTCACTGACCCTTTGTACGGGGCTTACAGTCTTACTGGGAATACTGCTGCTGCCTGCCGTAATAGGCAGAGCCCCCGACCGTGTGGGGGAGGAGATTTCGGGAATAGATTATTACCCCGACCTACCCGAAAACTGCGCTCTGCTTGCCCTTGGAGAGGAGGGCGAGGGCGCCCTTATATATCTGGATTTTGCCGATATATCGGTACGGGTTTACCCCTTTGCCGCAAATGCCGCCGAGGGGGCTGAGGCCCTGGGCTATAAAATTGGCTATACTATGGAAATTTCCGACCGATTTCTATGTCGGCTTTGTGACCGTCTGGGGGGCGTGGATATGTCGGTTTCGGGCAAAACCGAGCGGTTTTCCTCGGCATCTCTGGCCCCTTTGCTTGAAAAAAGACCGACGGAGGAGGAAATGCTTAAAATTTCCTCTGCTTTTTTTGAAAAAATTGCAAAAACAGGGTTGTCCTCGGGAGATTTTATGTTTATAATTGAAGGTGTAAGGACAGACCTTAACTATCCTGTCTGCTACGATTGGATAGGCTACCTGCCCGAGCTGTTTTCAAACTGCATTTTTCAGTAAAATTTTAAAGGAGGGAGAAATTTGAAAAGATTTATTGCCTGGTTGCTTATATTGGCTGTACTTATGACCCTTTGCGCCTGTAACGGGCAAGGGGGAAGCTCAAGTGACGGCGGCTCTACATCCCTTCCTTCCTCGGATATTATAGATTCCTCCGACCAGTCCTCGGGACCGCCCCCCTCCTCCGAGAGTGATTCCTCCTTGGCAGGTCCCTCCTCCTCCCAGCAGGGCGACCCCCCGGACAACGAGCCTGACCCGCTGCCCCCCGAGGTTAAGCCTCAAAGTCCCCATTCCAACCATTACTGCTACACCGTGCTTTCCGACAGGCAGAAGACCTATTATGACAGTATGCACACCGCTACCGAAAATATGCAATCGGGCTGGATTGTTCTGGGTGAGGCAGGGGAAGGCTTTCGACAGGATATTGCCGTTGCGCGTACCGCTCTTGCAAACGACCACCCCGATATATTCTGGCTGCCCCCCTATTACGGCACCGCCACGGGTAGCGACGGACAGGGAGGCACCGCCGCCCTTATGCTCTTTTCGGCCGATGCCGGTATTAACGATTCCGAGGACCACAAGTCCTTTATGATACTCCGCAGCGAGAAGGAGGTAATGTCGGCCGAGCTGGAGGCCGCCGTAGAGGCCATAAAGGCCAAGGTTACCGCCACCGACCCCTATGAAATCGAGCTTCAGCTTCACGACCTGCTTTGCGAGGCCGTTACATATAATAACGACACAACAGACCCCTTTATCTACACCGCCTACGGCGCCCTGGTAAACGGTAAGGCCCTTTGCGAGGGCTACTCCAGGGCAATGCAGCTGCTGCTTGGTGAGTTTGGCATACGCGCAGGCCTGGTAACCGGGGTAGCGGGTGGCGAGGGTCACATGTGGAACGTGGTGGAAATCGGCGGCAAATGGTATCACCTGGACGTTACCTGGAATGATATTGACGCAGAAAGCTCCTCCCACGCGTATTTTAATCTTACCGATGAGGTCATTCTTCTTGACCATAACCCCAACGAGGATTACACTCGGTTTGCCCCCGGCCTGCTGGAAACCGGCAGGGTGCCCTTTAATATCAACGTACCTGCCTGCGGGGGCCGCGAGGAGAACTATTTTGTAAAATCGGGCTTTATATATGAGGAAGCAAAGGCCGAGGCTTTGGCCGAATATCTGGCCGCCTCTACCGCCGACACTATTGAGGTAGCCTTTGACAAAATTACATTTAAGGATGCCTTTATTGCCGACAGCGATAAGTATCTGACCGAGATAAACACCCTGCTTTTGGCAAAACACCCCGAATGTGGCTTTACGGTAGGCGGCAGCTCGGTAGCGGCCAACACCTTAAGGCTTTATAAGCAGGTGCTTCTGCCTGTCGAAAATGAAGCAAACGACCTGAATTAGTTCAGGTCGTTTAATTTTTTAGTGCGTCGCCCCACTCGGCGTCAAGGGCGGCTTCTATAGATTCATTTGTATGGTGGGCGGTGGCCTTTAAAAATTCGTCGGCGGCCAGGCTCAGCCTGCCGTTCCAGCCGATGATATACTCGGTAACGGGGTCGATTTTAAAGCCGTTCAGCATAATACTTTGGTCCAGATGCTCCTCTGCCAGGGCCTTTACGTCGGCAGGATAGTAAAAATCCTCGGCGCCGAACTGGTGCAACAGCTCATGCTCAATGGTGAAGCGGTGAAATTTGCCGTCGCTTTTGCCTATAGACGAACACTCATCAAAATCGGGGTATTCCTTGGAGGCCGAATAGGTGAAGGAACGGACCTCCTTATTTAAAACAAAAATGACGGGAGCCGTGTTGCAGCCGTCATTTTTCTTTAGGTAATTTTGCTGGTATTCGGCCAGGGAGGAAACCCCCAGCTTTTTTATGGCCGCCTTTATCCAATCCCATTCGGGGTCGCCGCAGACACGGTTAAGGGTAAGGGATTGGTATTTGGTTTTAATATCAAGGCCCACCCCACGCTGTGCGGCCTCGGCCTCCAGAGCCTCCACCGCCGACCGATGAACCTTATCGTAATCGGCCTTTGCTTTATCGTCCCAGGAGGAATTATTGTCGTTTACCAGAAAAACCAGCAGGTCAACGTCACCCACCAGCCTTTTTACGGTACCCAGAGAACGGGAGGAAAGCAGCGCGTGGCCCCTGTGACCGGAGGCCGCCACGGTATCCTCATTTTCGGCCCGCACCTGCTCCAGCACCTTTTCGGCGGCGGCCAACTGGGGCTTAACCTTCTTGTTTTGCTCAAGAACGGTGCCGCCTACGGTACGCAGGCAGAGGTAAAGCTTTTCACCCTCCTCGGCCTTAAGTCCCGTAGCCTCGTAGAAGGAATGACCCAGCTCTACGGTATTCTTGGCCTCAAACAGCTCAAGATTATCCGAAATGGTGTTCATATAAGCCAGGGTCTTTTCGTCCAGCAGATAGAGCAGGGTGTCCGACTCGGCCACCAGCATAGCCTGGATTTTTGTAAGCATGGTGTTGGTGTGGTCGGGGGAGGATTGGTCGGGGTCGAAGGAGCAATCCACCGCTTGAACGTCTACCTTGCCGTTTTCGTTCATATCGGGATAATAGTTCTCCAGGTAGTCGCCTATGGCACTTGCCTGGTCGGTAGTCAGAAACCTGTAGCAGAAAATGGCCGTTTTGGCGTCGTATTTGGTGGCAGTAACCCCCGAATATATAAGGAAGGAAAGCACCGCCGCCACCGCCACCGCCACAATTACCTTGTACTTGTGGTAGTAGAGGAAATTCTGCTTTTTTTCCTCAAGGGTCTTGGGAACAATAGGCTCCTCTTTAGGGAGAGAGGCGGGGTCTATCTGCCCCATTTGCATTTTTTTAAGCTCTAAAAGGTCACGCTGGGCCTGCTCACGCTGGCGCAGGGTTTCGCTTTTTTTTGCCATAATTTCACCGCCTGAATTTATTAAACAAACGCGGGCAGGGTTTACCTGTCCGCGCCGCAAAATTATTTACTGATGTTAAGAATTTTGAACTTGATTTCACCCATAGGTGTTTCGGCCATAACCTCAGAGCCTACGGTGGAGCCCAGAAGAGCCCTGCCCACGGGGGAATCGTCGGAGATAAGACCGTTCATAGGGTCAGCCTCGGCCGAGCCTACCACTCTGTATGTAAGCTCTTCCTCAAACTCCTCATCGAAAACCGTAACGGTGACGCCGATGGTAACGGTATCGGTATTAACGTCATCCTCAATAAGGGTAACGTTTTCCAGCATTTTTTCAAGCTCTATAATACGGGCTTCAATTTTAGCCTGCTCGTTCTTTGCTTCATCATATTCGCTGTTCTCGGAAAGGTCACCGTAACCACGGGCAACCCTTATTTTATCGGCAATCTCGGTTCTGCCGACCGTTCTTAAACGTTCAAGCTCACCCTTGAGCTTCTCGAGGCCGTCTTTGGTAAGCTGTATGCTTTTAGCCATTTTTACTCTAACTCCATTCATATTATTGTGGGGGTCGCAAGTGATACTTATTATATGCCTTTTACCTACAAATGTCAAGCAAATAAATGTAAATATTCTGTATAAATTATATATACGTCGGTATCGCCCTGCTGCTTGACAAAACAGGTATGATGTAATAATATTAATATGTAACAGGCGGTGGATTATTCCACGGCGCCAATATCATTTTTTGGGAGAAATATTTATGAGCTTTCATGCAACACTTGTAATTATGGCGGCAGGTATGGGCAGCCGTTTCGGCGGTCTTAAGCAGGCAGAGCCGGTGGGCAAAAACGGAGAGGCTATTGTAGACTATTCGGTTTATGATGCTGTGGCCGCAGGTTTTGATAAGGTGGTTTTTGTAATAAAACACGCTATTGAGGATGATTTTAAGCGCCTGGTAGGCGACCGCATTTCCAAAAAGGTGAAGGTAGAATATGCCTTCCAGGAAATGGAGGACCTGCCCGAGGGCTTTGTTTGTCCCGCTACCCGTCAGAAGCCTTGGGGTACGGGCCAGGCAATTTTAGCCTGCCGTGATATTGTGAAGGAGCCCTTTGCCGTTATCAACGCCGACGACTACTACGGCAAGACCGCCTTTAAGGTCCTTTATGAGGAGCTTAAAAAGCAGAACGAGGGCGAATACTCTATGGTGGGCTTCCGCCTGAAGAACACCCTTACCGAAAACGGCACCGTTTCCCGAGGGGTATGCGAGTCGGAGGACGGTTACCTGGTAGACGTTAACGAGGTTACCAAGATTCAGGACTGCAAGGCCTTTGACGATGAGGGCAATGTTATTACCCAGTACGACCCCGAAACCTTGGTTTCTATGAATATGTGGGGCCTCACCCCCGATATTTTCGACTACCTGCTGGAGGATTTCAAAATCTTCCTTAAGGATAATCTGGCCGAGCCCAAAAAGGAATTTTATATTCCGCTGGAAATTGATTCCCTTATTAAAAGGGGAGAGAAAAAGGTTAAAATCCTCTCCAGCGACGACCGCTGGTACGGTGTTACCTACCGTGAGGATAAGCAGGGCGTTGTAGATGCCATTGCCGAAATGACCGCAAAAGGAATGTACGATTAAAAAAAGGACCCGTGAGGGTCCTTTTTTGTGTAGGGGCGCTTGCGCGTGCGCCCGAATAAATGCAGAATGCAAAGCGCAAAATGCAAAATTTTGGAGTGACTCCGTCACATTAATAAAATAGGCGCCCGTTACAGCAAATGCCGTGTAAACTCGCCGTCTTCAAAGAGGATATATCCGTTTCCGGTACCCTCTTTAGGGATAGATACCGAGCCGGGGTTTATATACCTGAAGCCGTCGCAGTATTCATCCGCCGCCACGTGGGTGTGACCGCAGAGCAGTATATCCCCTTCCCTTAAGGGTGGGGGATTTTCCTTGCCGAATTTATGTCCGTGGGTGGCGTAAAGGGTGGTATCTCCCAGGCAGAGCAGGGCGTAATCGGAAAGAATGGGGAAGGGCAGCACCATCTGGTCCACCTCGGTGTCGCAGTTGCCCCTTACACAGAGAATTTCGTTTTTATATTCCGTCAGCATTTCTATAACCCTTTTTGGGGCGTAATCACGAGGCAGGTCGTTTCTGGGACCGTGGTAAAGAATATCACCCAGCAGCAGAAGCCTCTCGGCCCCCGATGCCCTATAGGCTTCCAGCATTTTTTCGCACCAAAAGGCGCTGCCGTGAATATCAGATGCAATAAAAAGCTTCATAAGAAATCTCCTTTATAAGGTAAAAGCCGTGGTAAACCACGGCTTTTTGTTTTTAAAAATTTATGCCTTCCTCAGCTTTGAAACGGAGAATACAAAGGCTACGCCGCTCAGGGCGAATACGGTAAGCCAAAGGGCATAAGGAGTGGTGTCACCGGTCTTTACTATCTCTTCGGGAACGATGACCATATCGCTGGTGAGAACGGTATCGTCCTTCATAGTAGCCTTTACAAGGTGTTTGCCTGCATCGCCGTCAAAGGTTGCGTTGGTCTGACCTTCAACCGCTGTAAGCTCAAAGGTGGTGGTGTCGAAAACAGGCTTAATGGTAAGACCGTCTTTATCGGTGGTGAAGCGAATCGTAATATAATCAGCATTCTCAGGAATGGTGTAAACACCGTCAGCATCGGGAACAACGGGAGCCGGAGAGGAATTTCCGCTCAAGTCTTTCTTGCTGAGGGCAACTACCTCTAAATCATAAACATCTTCAAGAGAAAGATTATTATCGCGGTCTATCTCGGCCTGCAGCTCATCGGAAACCTGCAGGTCAACGGTAAGCTTGCCGCCGCCGAAGGCGTCAAGAGCCGAGAGGGAGGTGCGGTTGGGATTATTAGGGTCCTGGGGGTCATTCAGAATGGGTGCCCAAACACCTTTGCCGCGGTATTCACCTGCAATAAAGAACTGGCCCGAAGTGTAAAGGTCTTCATTAGAAGAAAATTGCTGAAGGAAATCAAGCAATTCAGTGGCAGTGGAGAAGGCTTTAACCTCTATTTTAACATCTTCCTCTGTGTTATCGGGAGAGAAAATATGCTTGCCGGTGATATCCTTAACAGAGTACCACTGGTAGCTCTTTAGGTCTGCAGGCTTGTTAACCTTAACGGTGGGGTCCTCGGAAGAGGGCTGCTGTGTGATGTAATAGCTGTCGGGTAAGACGGTATCACTGCTTATTACGTATTTACCGTTTTCAAAGGATGCCTTGCACAAAGCAAGACCGTCACCCGTATAAACCTTATTGGTCTGGCCCTGTACGGGCTTGAAGTCGGCAAGCTTGTTTAAATAAATTGTGGCGGTAAATGGAACGGTGGCGTCGGCAAGATAAAAATTGAAATCGGTAGTACTGCCGGTGTGGGTGTAGGTGTAAACGTTACCGTTTTTGGTGAAAACGTCAAAATTACTATACTCCACAACCTTGCCGTCAAAGTTGTCGGATACGGTTATGGTAAGGGTGTCGCCTCGTCCCATAGTTACCTCGGCGTCTATAAGATGAGAACCGGTGTGGTTAACATCTGAGTCCCATACGCCCGTTGCTTTATTATATGAACCTTCATACAGATAGTCGACACCGGTCTGACTCGGTGTGGGATTGGAAACATCTGCGTCTACAAGCTCGAAATCGGCAAACTCTGCCTTGTACCACTGGTAGCTGTCAGCAGGCTTATTGGTTTCAACGCCGGGATACTCCTTGGTGGGCTGACGGGTAAACCAATATTTAAGGTCAATATCGGGAACGAACAGAAGCTCATCCCAATCAACCGATAATGAAGTGTTATAGGCATCTTGAAGCTGCTGCTGTGTGAGGGTGCCCAGCTTTACGTCGGCAGCCAGGCTCATGGTTGTTGCACTAAGGTGTCCCGAGCCGACCTCACGCCAGACGGTCCAACCTGCAAGGTCGCCGCCTTTACCCTCAAGAATAACGTCCATACTGTCGTTTTCGTTAAGAGGCGAATCTAAATCAACCTCGGTATCGAGAATATCGGAGCTCTGGATACCGTAGGTGTTGGTGTCGGCAGTTATGGTTTCATTGCCAAGATAAAAATAAACCGACTGCATACTCTTCGCAGAGGCACTGAAAGCAAACAGGGTAACCAGCATTACAGCGGCCAACCACAGAGCAACAAGAGAGCGTAAGCGGGTGGTAAGTATTTTCATATTGTAGCCTCCTATATGGATTTATTAATATTTTAACACCGTTTATATCAAAATTCAAGGCCTTTCAGGGTAATTCCTTTAAAAAAATCAACCTCAAATGTCTGGCTCCGTCCCTTATGGTTCGGAGTTTGGGACGGCCGCTTCTTCTATCGCGACGAAGGGTGGTGGGAAGCTGACATATAGGCTCCCGGGCCAGGGCAAAAGCGCCGATGATTTCGGTAGCAAATTCCATACCCGGGGAGCGAAGCCCCAGCTCCAGCGCTCTGGCACGGTCAAAGCCACGAAGTCCACAATGGAAATCCGATATAAAGGTCTTGTAGCGCAGCCGACCGAGGAAGGAGAGGAGGGGAACCCCGACGTATTGGTGAGAAAAGGGCATAGCCCCCTTCTGAATTCCTCCCTCGTAGCGGTTGCCCACCACAAGGGTATAGCCCTCTCGAAGCTTTTGTAAAAAAGGCTCTAAATTAAGAAAGTCGTAGCTGCCGTCGCTGTCGCCCATAATAATATATTTACCCTCGGCGGCAGAAATACCTGCAATAAGGGCGGCGCCGTAGCCTTTTTCTGCTACCTGAATGACCCTTGCGCCGAGCTGTCTTGCGATTTTGTCGGAGCCGTCGGTGCTGCCGTTGTCGGCAATAAGAATTTCGGCCGAAACGCCGCTGCGCTCTATAAAGGAGGCGGCTTCGGTTATAGCAAGACCTATACCCTCGGCCTCGTTAAGGCAGGGCATTAAAACGGTAAGCTCTATCATCCCTTTGCACCCCTCTTTTTAATTTTCTTTTTGCCTTTTTTTACGGGGCAAAGTCGGGTGTTGAGGGCGGCCACCGCCAGCAGGGCGAAAATAGTGACCACCAAGGCCCTGTGGGTGAAAAAGCAATGAAGATAGGAGTGGTTGCTGAGGACCATAAATCTGAGGGGGACCGCCGCCGCAAGTATGAGAAGAAGACCGCCGGCGGTGAAATCGACATCGGGTCTGCGGAAAAGAAATATAAAAGAGGCCAGAAGACCCAAAAACAGCAGGGTGCCCCCGATGGCCAGGGGGTAATTTATTCGGGCGCCATCCTCGCCGCCCAGCGCCGCTGTAAGGTTTGCAAGAAGTGCGGCCGGCAGGGCCGAAAGGGGTCCGTTTATGCCCTCTATTTCACCGTTTACACGCTGACCTGCCGAGGATAGTGCGGCAAGGAATTTATTTTCCCCCGTTACCGCCGTGGCGGCGGCCCATTTAAAGATAAACAGGGAGCCGTATCCGCCCAGGAAAGCGGCAACGTTTTTCAGATATAAAAATATATTTTCCCTAAGGTTACCCAAACGGCTTTCCGTTCCTCTTATGGCTGTTACCATAGCCATAGGCAGAAGGAGTACCACCGTTTCGGTGGTGAGAAAATCAAAAAAGGCGGTTAAAGTTCCCCCTGCCGCCGATAGCAGTAAAAGAGGAGTGTCCCCCCGCTTTTCCAGCAGAATATAGGCGGGCAGTATCAGCAGGGCGATAATAAAGGTGGGTATATATTCAAGGCTTAAAGATATATTCCAAAAGCCTATAAGCAGGAATGCGGCCGCCAGGGCAGCGCAAAGCCCCCTGTGCCCCTTTATAAAAAGAAGCGCAAGGTTAAGACACAGGAGTATTAATATGCAGGCTCCGCCTATAAGCTTTACACCCTTAATATCGGTGAAAAGGTGGAAAAATCGCAGAAAGGCGGCAGAGCCGTGGGCATATCGGGTATAGTCGGTATCGGGGTCGGCGCCTTCAAAAACGGTCAGATAAAGACCGTAGTTTGCTCCTGCTTTGCCGCCGCTGTTATAGCCCGTATCCAGAATGGCCGTAATCGGGTCGCCCCTGCCCATATTCCAGGAAATGCCAAGCAGTATCGCATCGGCATAGTTGTCGGAAACGGTGTTAAGGGTCCCCCCGGAAGAGGGAAAGGCCTCCGCTGTTTTAAAGGTCAAGGCGGAGGCCTTCATATTTTCTTCTATGGCGCCGTTGGGGATAAGGGCAGAGAGAAGCAGTAAGGCAAAGCAGAGCAGCAGGGTGGCGGCAAAGACCGCCACACATCTAAGACCCGCAAATATTCCCTTTTTCATCAGCACAGCTTCATAAGTCGGATATAGAACTCAACGGCACGGTTGGCGCAGTCAAGTCTTATTCTTTCGTTGTTGCCGTGAATGGTGGCACGCTCTTCTGCGGTAAGGTCCATAGCCGAGAAGCGGTAAACCTTATCGGAGATAACCCCCCAATGACGGGAGTCGGAGCATTGCATCATAAGGTAGGGTGAAACCACGCTGCCCCTCCAGGTGGAGGCCACAGCCGAGGCTACCCTGTCGTAGCCCACGCAGTCGGTGCGGGATATACGGGAAGGATTCATTCCGTGGATAATTTCAATCTCCAGGTTGTCGTCCTTTACCGTCTTTTTAAGGTATTCCAGGGCCGAATCCATAGTATCGGCAGGGTTAAGTCGCATATTGGAAACCATAGTGGCCTTAGGGGGAATAACGTTGGTAGCGTCGCTTCCCTTTGCCTGGGTAAAGGCTACGGTGGTACGCATAAGGGCGTTTATTTCGCCGCCTGATTTCTTGCAAAGCAGGCTGTCGATAAGACCGCTAAAGAGCCACATATTAGAGAAGACCAGTCTGAACACAAAGGAGGAATGTCGGCCCAGGGTATCAAACATCTGGGCAACGGGGGCGGTAATATGCCTTTTAAAGGGGTGGGCCTCAACCTTAAGGCAGGCCTTCGAGAGCCTTACAATGGGGCTGCCCGGCTTGGGGGCAGAGGCGTGGCCGCCCTTGGATTTGGCGGTGTAGCACACATCCATCATACCCTTTTCGGCAATACCGATAAGGCCGCAGGGGGCCTTTACACCGGGGAATACCTTCTCCACCACGGCGCCGCCCTCATCCACCACCATTTCGGGGGTGATGCCCTGCTCCTTAAAGTAGTTAACTATATTAACGGCGCCCTTGCCGTTAACCTCTTCGCCGCCCGAGAAGGCGAAATAAATATCCTTTTCGGGGGTAAAGCCCTTTTCTATAAGATGCTCGGCGGCAGAAAGCACGCCGTTAAAGGTGACCTTGGTATCCAGGGAGCCTCGGCCCCACAGCACACCGTCCTCTATAATGGCATCGAAGGCGGGCTTATCCCAGCCCTCCTCGTTTACGGGCACCACGTCGTAGTGGGCCATAAGCACGGCAGGGTCCCCGTCACCCTTGCCCTTCCAGCGGAAGAGCAGGCCACGGTCGGGGAACTCGGTATATTCGCAAACCTTAAAAACCTCGGGGTAAAGGGTGGGCAGAAGGTCTAAAAGCTTTCTGAATTCACCGTCATCCTCTAAGGCGGGGTCACGGTAGGATACGGTTTTGCACCTTATGAGGCTTTGGAGGCGGGATATGGTAACGTCCTTATCAAAAACCTCCTCCTCGGAGCAGACCGCAGGGCCTGTCTTTGGCTTGAAGGCGGCGGCACGGATGACCAGCACCGCAATCA
The DNA here is from genome assembly GCA_017623235.1 of Clostridia bacterium. Classification (GTDB taxonomy): domain Bacteria; phylum Bacillota; class Clostridia; order Oscillospirales; family Acutalibacteraceae; genus SFWF01. Next base: position 11,365 of record JAGAPN010000001.1, read on the forward strand.
GCAGGGCCAGCAGGCCGAGAGCAATATATAAAGCAATCATTTACAGCATTCCTTTTTTGTACATAATTCGGGCCACGCAAACGGTGAATACCACGCCAACGGGCACCATAATGCCAACGGTGGAGGCGTTAAGGGCGGGCACAAAGATAAAGAGGGCCAGCATAAGCAGCACGGGGGCGATGGCCAGCTTGGCGTTTTTGGAGATAAATACCACCGCCAGACCGCCGAAGAGGGCGGGCAAAATCATACCGAAGGCAGGCTCCAGCACGGGGGACTCCAGAATAGGGGTAAGGGGAATGATAAGGACCACGCCCAGAAGAATTATAAGGGTGGTAACGATAGAGGAAACGGCTATGGCAATGGTAGAGATGACCTCACCTTCCTCGCTGGAGGCCTTTACCTTTGCCCTTTCCATAGCGTCAACCGCACAGGGCAGCTTCATATTGGAGATGTTGCCCGTTACAAAGGCAAGATAGGTGCCTCCTGCGCCCAGCATAGGCACGTAGGTGAAGACCTCAACGATTCCTACCGCCCAGTACATAGGCAGGGTGGCGAAAAGGGCCTTACCCAGGGCGGCCCACTCAGGCAGACAGCCGAAGATAATTGATACGACAACGGGTACCGCAAAAATAACGGCGGCAACGCCAAGGCCCCAGATTTTGCCCCAGCGGTGCATAGAATTCATATAACTAAGCTGTGCTTTCATTATCCGCGTACCCCCTCTATCATTTCTTTAGTAATTTCATATCCGCCGAAAATATCCGAGAAAAGTATAGCCGAGGCCATACCGCAGATAAGGCTTATGGGCAGGGCGTAATCATTGAGCCAGCGGACCTTGCACTTAATGGAGATAACACCCAGAACAGCCATAACGGCGGCCGAAACCAGCATTACGCAAACGGGAGTAAGACCCTGGAGCAGGCCGTCACCCAGGTAGGTAACGTCGCAGAAAACGTAGCCCAAAAAGGCCGAAATCATACCCAGGAACATAGCGTTGTTGAAAAGCTCGCCCCACTTTTTGTCCTTCATACCGATTTTGTTCATACCCGACTGGATTTTCTTGGTGATGAGGGGGGCCAGGATAAGACCTGCCGCAATACAAATGGTCATTACCCACAGCACCGTAACGTAGGTAGAGGGGTCGGTAATGGTTTCGGCGGCCGATTGGCCCAGGGCCTCAAGGGCGTTGCCTGCGGCAACCGTTTCGTATGTAATGGAGCCGATTACCGAGAGGCGGAGCCAGGGCAGGGCGATACCCAGACTTTTAGAAAGGGCCACAACACCCACCAGCACCGCAACGGCAGGAGCGATAGTGAATACCGCCGCCGAGGATATAGTCTTTTTTACCGTACTGCTTTCGATGCCCAGTTCCTTGGCACGGCGGACAGCCTTAACCAGGAAGAAGACCGATTGAGCCAGCACAATAGCAATAACAATTCCCACAATTATGAAAATTATGGGATGATTTACGCTGAACTGCATAAAAAATCTCCTTTGCAAAATTTTACAAGAAATATTATATCACCAAGAGGTAATAATTTCAAGCGGCACAAAAACAGTAGGGGCGCTTCACGAAGCGTCCGTGTAAAAGAATAAATAATAAAGAATAAAGAATAAAGAATAAAAAAGGTGTGCGGCAAAGCCGCACGGATATAAAGGTGACGAAGTCACTCATTAATTCTGCATTTTGCACTTTGCATTTTGCATTTAAAAAAGGACCCGTGAGGGTCCTTTTTTATAATAGCTTATCGTATATTTCGTGGCAGGCGTCTATCATATTTTTCTTGTGCGCCTCATCAAGGCCGGGGATTATTTGGGCCATACGGTAGGGGGTAACCAGAATCTGTTTGGCGTTTTCCTTGGTATATACCTCGGGTCGGGTGGCCTTTATCTTTTCGCAGTGCTTCTTTATCTGCTCGCACAGCTTATGCTTAAAGCGCAGGAAAAGTCCCTCGTGCTGAATAGGATGCTCCAAATCGTAGAAATAGGCGAAGAATTTATAATAGAAATCCTCCTCGTCTATCTTCTTATTCCTTATGTAATCGTTAAACATAGTTATGGCAACGTGGGTGCCGAAGAGGTCGGAAAAATCGTGGTCGTAGCACCGCAGCAGATAGGCCAGCTGATAAAAATCGGTTTCATAAGGGGCTTCTTCAATAAGCTGAATGATATTTTCCCTTTCGTGGGGGCGGAAATTCTTTTTATCGGTGCAAAGGGTATCTCGGAGCAGGTTGGTGCCGATGATGTCCCCCATTTTGGAAAGACAGTCGTAAAACCTACGCAAATAGATGCCCGTAACGCTTAAAAGCTTGCTTTCAAGGGTGTTCATAAGCTCCCTGTGAACGGCGGCCTTCTCCCGATTGGCACTCATACCTGCTACAAGGTTGTGGGCCTGGTATTCGGCGTTTATCATACCGTCGGTAACGGTGGAACGGGCGGTAGCCTCAACCTCCAGGTGGCGGCCCACCCTGCGGATGGTGCCCGAAACCTCAACGGGGGCGTTGGCGGCCCAGCGGTCGGTCTGCCGCTTCATACGCTCAACCTCGTCCTCCATATCCTCGTCAATGCGCTGATTGCTGGCAAGCACCCCCTGATTAAATTCATAAAGGGCGTCAAAAACCTTCTGGACTACCTCGGTTTCCATCATATGGGCCAGGGGGTAGAACTGTTTTTCAATAAGGTCGGCCTGGTTGGTTATCAGGTGGAAGGGCCACAGCAGATGGCGAAGCACCGTTTCCTCTACAGTGTAACAGAAGAGGTTAACGTCATCCTCATCCAGAACACAGCCCTTATAGCTGCCGATGTATTTTTTAAGCTCCAGCTCGGCGTGGTAGGGGGCGAGATTAAGCTGCTTGCGGAATTTTATGGAGTTTTGCACCGCAGGGGTGGCAGGGACCATAGTTTCTCCCAGGTAGACCACCTTTACCTCGTCCAGCTTTTCAAGGGGATTATCCATAATTTCAAAGACGTGGTTGTAAAGACCGTGTTCAAGCTGGTAGTTATCTAAAAATTCTTCGTAAAGCTTTTCGGATGCTGCGCTCATAAAAACCCTCCCTGAATTTACTTTAATTTCATTTTATCACGCTGCAGGGGCTATGTCAAATAAAAAGGGAAGCCCCGAGAGAGACACTTCGTAAAGAAGTTGTCTCTCTCGTTTTTTATCTTAACAAAACAAAAGACACTTTGCACAAGGATTGTGAAAGTGTCATAGTGGGTTACGTACTTTGAAAAAATATTACTTGCCGAAAAATAAAAAGTGTTCTTCTCGGCGGGTAAAGTGCTATTGCAAACTATCGTTTGCAGTGATATTTTTGCCTGAAGGCAAAAGTGATATTGAAACCTTGCGGTTTCAGTGATATTATATTCGCCCCTAAACTGTCCGAAGGACAATATCACGATGCGAAGCATCATATAACTGCGAAGCAATATAACTCGCCGCAAGGCGAATATAACTGAGGCGCACTTCATAAGGAAGTGCGCCTCGAAGGGCTTCCCTTTATTTGAATTCAATATAGTATAAGGTGAGGTTGGGCATATTAAGGGTGATGGTGGTATCTCCCTTTATATCCAGGGTTTCTACCGCCTCTAAATCGTGGTCGTTGTCCAGCAGATAGAGGGTGGCGGTGGCGGCAGAGCTGCCGGATACCTCCAGGGTGACGGTTTTTGCCTCGGCGTTATCGTCATCGTTATAGTGGGTAATCATAATGCCCGAGCTGTCCTCGCCCTTGGCGGCGCAGGTGTAGATATTCTCATCGTCGGAGGAATATACCTGCTCGCCCATTCTGTAAAGCTTGCCGAAGGCGTAGAAGGAATAATAGCCCTTCAGCCTGTCGCAGACAAAGTCGGTGGAATACATTCCGTTAAAGCCGCAGGGACGGGCATCGTAATACATCAGCATATCCAGCGGAGCCTTCTGGCCTGCCGACATAACCGAAGCGGTAAAGGCGGCGTTCTTAAGGCTCTTAATGGTTCTGCGGGAATAGAGATAAGCATCTCCCGCAAAGTTTCTCATATAGTTCCACTCGTTGAGGTGGCTTTCACACTGAGTAAAGCCGTACTTATCCAGCAGGGCCCTGATTTTCACGGCACGGTCCATAATAGCCTCGGGGTTGGTGTGATAACGGTGCCAGGTGAAGAAATCGGGAGGAGTGGTAACCTGGGCCAGGAATTCCTCGGCGTAGTCCAGGTGAAATGCGATGGCGGGGCCGCCTATCTTAAGGTGGGGGAAGGTGGTCTTAAGGTGGTGGGCCACTACGTTATAAAACTCAAAGAACTGGGCCTTGGTGCCGCCCCAGCAGCGCTTGTGGGTAGCATCGTCGGGGTCAAGGTCGGGCTCGTTCCAGATTTCCCAATACTCTATGTCATAGTAAAAGCCGTTGGCCCAGCCCTCGGTATAGTGGCGGATAATATGCTCGCAGATTACCGCCCATTTCTTAAAGTCCTTTGGGGGCAGGGTGCCCAGCTTGGTAATGGTATGCTCTATGGTGGCGGCAAGATGATAGTATATCTTGGTGCCTACCGAGTCGATAACCTTAAGATAATGGTCGGTATCGGCAAATATGTAGGATGCAGGGTCCTCGGGGTCGGCATCGAAATTACTGAATATACGATGCACGTCTACACCGAATTCTCTGCCGTAGGAATCGGTGGTGCAGGTGTCGTGCAGACGGGCATAGGGGTGACCTACCGCTTTATAGTGGTCTATATTGGTGATGCGAAGGTCGGGCTGCCATTTATATACGGGGCCGTTGTTAACCGCATGCATAGGCTTTATTTTGCCTTGGGTTTTTGAAAAATCTACTAAAATTTTACTCATTTTATTACCGCCTTTCTTAAGAACAATATCAGAACGCCCATAAGGACAAGACTGAACAGAGAAATTACCTGCTGGGGGTAGACCGTCAGCCCGAAGAGGCTGTTGCCCCCGGCCTGCATAAGGGAAACCACGGGGCTGACCGCCAGGGTGGCCAAAAAGCCTGCCACCCCCGAGGCCGCCTGGCTTATGGCAAGGGCATCTGCCCGAAGGGAATGGGGAGCGTAATCGAAAATCATATTGACAAGGGAGCTGTTTATGCCGCCCATAGCAATAGAATGGAAGATAAAATAGAAAAGCATCAAAACGGCGCCGTTTTTAGGGGATGCCAGGGCCGCACACAAAAAGCTTACCGCCATAAGGGCAAAGCATTTTTCGCACATTCGGGCAAAGCCCTTTTTGTCGGCATAGCCGCCCCAGAAGCGGGAAACCGCTATTCGGCAGAGGTTGCCTGCCAGGGTGATTATGGATATATAGGTGAGGGAGAGCCCCAGCTCGTTTATCTGGTAGATGCCGTAAAAGGGGGTAGCGGCGTAGTTTGCAATATTGTAGATTATAAATACCGCCGTTACCTTCAGCAGGGCTTTGTTTGCAAAAATCTGTTTTATAGAGTCGGAAAATTTAATTTCTCTGGTCTTGTCCTTGGGGGGTGGGGCGGTGGCGGTCATTACCACCGTGTGGGCTACCATAAGCAGGGAGAGGGTTATGGCCGCCAGCAAAAAGGCGGTGTGGGTTTTGCCCTCGGCGGTGAAGCCGTCAATCAGAGCCCCCATCAGGCAGGAGAAGACCATACCCGAAATCAGAGAAATAATTTCCTTGTTGGCGGTGAAGATGCCCCTGTGGCTGTCCTCCACAAAGGACATATACCAATTTATCTTTTTGGGGTGGGCAAGATTATATATAATGTAGGCCGAAAAAATCGACAGCAGAAAAAGGACGGTTTTAACCTTTCCCGGCAGGGGCAGCAGGGGTACGGCGTACAAAAAGGTGAAGAGCAGCTGGTTCATAAGGCTCATCACCAGCACAAGGGGCTTGGTGCGGCGACCCTTTATAAAGACCGACAGCAGCTGAAAGCTGCAGCCCAGGGAAATAAAGGAGGATATAATGCCCGTAAGGCTGTCGGAAAAGCCCAGCGCCTTGGTAAGGGTGGCTAAAAAGGAGCCTGTGCAAAGCAGAGAAACCAGATATTCTAAGGTGGCCTGGGCTATACACAGGCCTCGGCCTCTGCGGAAGGAATGGCTTTCATAAAGGCTGTTTTCCACAAAAATCCCCCCTTTCAAGGGGATAATAGCACAGTAAAAAGGGATTTTCAAGGTAAGAGTTTACGAAAATTTTTCGAAATGCTTGAAGGTAAGAGTTTTTGGTATTATAATCGTAAAAAAGGGGGCGGCATTATGACAATGAAGGAGCTGGCAAGGCTGGCCAACGTTTCGGTATCTACCGTAAGCAAAGCCTTTGCCGATGCTGAGGACGTTAGCGACGATACCAAGGCCCATATATTTAAAATTGCCAAGGAGTACGGCTGCTTCGGCAGATTTTACAGAGGCAGATATTCCAAGGCCATTATCGCCATAATCTGTCCCGAGGTTATCAGCACCAACTATTCACGCTACGTTGAGCGCCTCCAGGAGATTATTGAGGATGCAGGGGGAATAGTGCTGATTTCCACCTGCCATTTCAGCCCTGATAACCAGCTTGAGCTGATAGAATATTATTCCTCCTATCTTCGGGTGGACGGGATTATAGTTTTCGGTTTGTCGGGCAGGCTTAAAAAGGACTGCGACACCCCCATAGTATCCCTTTTCAGTACCGCCGACGACAGGGTGGATACCGTATTTACCGACCTTTGGCCTGCGGTAGAGCAGACGGTGGCCCTGCTCCGTGGACTGGGGCACAGAAATATTGCCTTCGCAGGGGAAGAGAGAACTAAATCTAAGGCGGCGCTGTTCTGCAGGGCTATGACCCTGCCCGAGGATAGCGAGGCGGTCATTGTAAGCGGTGACAGATTTGAGCAGGCAGGTGTTGATTGCGCCGATAGAATACTTAAAAGTGACCGTGCCTATACCGCCGTTGTATGCGCCTATGACGATATAGCCTTCGGACTGATAAAGCGTCTTCGGGAAAAGGGAATCAGCGTGCCCGAGGATATGTCGGTAACGGGGATGGACAACATCAGGGTTTCCCGCTTTGCCGAAACCTCCCTCACCACCATTGATTACGGCTGTGATGAGGTTTGCAGGGCGGCTTACGGCCTGTTGTGTGAAAAAATGAAGAATAAATATTATAAGAGCGATAAGAAAATTTCTTTCACCGCCAGCCTGGTGGAAAGACAGTCCCACAGTCGGAATAAATTTGCCAACCCCCACAACGCCTTATTGTAGTTGGGAGCCCTCCTTCGAGGAAGGAGAGGGGCGCTTTAATTCCGCATTTTGCATTTTACACTCTGCATTAAAAATTACCGGATAGACTTAAAAACATCAGCCCCTGCTAAATAGGTAGCAGGGGCTGTATTCGTTATTAAGCTTTTTTCTTTCTACGATAGATTTCTAAAAATACTATGCAGGTGGCGCTGAGTATCAGAAGGAGCCACCACCAAGAGAGGTTTGTGTTATCTCCCGTTTGGGGTGAGTTTGGATCTGCTTTTTCGATGGTGCCGATCTCGGTCGGGGCAAGGGTGCCTTTTTCCTCGTTCAGTGTGAGATGCAGCTCCACGCCTGCGCCGTTTTCCGCAACCGATACGGTGTAGGTGCCGTCGTCCAGCAAGACGACATCGGTCTTGTTGTCCTTTTTAAGTTCAAAGGACAAATAGCCGATAACCTTGCCGCCACGGAGCGCCGTC
>JAGAPN010000019.1 GCA_017623235.1 Clostridia bacterium
ATCCAGGTTGGAAAGAGGCTCGTCAAGGAGGAATACCTTAGGCTCACGAACGATTGCACGACCGAGAGCAACACGCTGACGCTGACCACCGGAAAGAGCCTTAGGCTTTCTCTCTAAAAGGTGGGAGATGTCGAGGATGCGAGCAGCCTCTTCAACGCGACGCTTAATTTCATCCTTAGGAGTCTTACGAAGCTTAAGACCGAATGCCATATTGTCGAAAACGGTCATATGAGGATAAAGCGCATAGTTCTGGAAAACCATTGCGATATCACGATCCTTAGGAGCGACGTCGTTAACAACGCGATCACCGATAAGGATCTCACCCTCGGAGATTTCCTCAAGGCCGGCTACCATACGAAGGGTGGTAGACTTACCGCAGCCAGAAGGACCTACGAGAATAATAAACTCTTTGTCTTTGATTTCAAGATTGAAATCAGATACTGCTACAACCCCGCCGGGGTACTTCTTGTAGACATTGCGCAGTGATAAACTTGCCATAAATTTTGCCTCCTATATATTGTAAACAGGGCACACTGACCCCGTCACCGCATTAATATTATAACAAATCGTTTCAAAAAATACTATATCTTTAATAAACAAACATTTTTGGGTTATTTGTTTAAAATAACCTAAATTGCACCAAGTTCCTCATTCTTAAGCTCTCTTGCGCCGCCTGCAGGTATATCCTCCGGCAGTAAAAGCCCGCCAATACTGAGTCTGTGCAGGGTCACTACCCCCAAGCCACGTGTACCGAACATACGCTTTATCTGATGATACTTGCCCTCGCTTATGGTAACCCGTGCCTTGCCCTCTCCTACCCTTTCAAGCAGGGCGGGCTTGCACTCCTCACCATCGGCTAAAATTATGCCTTTGCAGAAGGCTGCTACGTCCTCATCGGTAATATCGCCATCAAGACCTGCAAGATAACACTTTTCTATTCCCGACTTGGGTGAGATTATCCTGTGGCCGAAATCACCGTCGTCGGTAATGATAAGCAGACCCGTGGTGTCCTTGTCCAGACGGCCCACAGGGAAAAGGCCCTCTCTTTTAAGCTCTTCAGGTAAAAGGTCGATAACCGTTTTCACCCGTTTATCATTACAGGCCGAAAGCACTCCGGAAGGTTTATTCATAGCTATATAAATATACCTTTTGTATACAAGCAGGCTATCACCGTTTTTAACGCAGGCCGACTCATCTACCTTGGTGTCAGCCTTTGTGATTTTAATACCGTCGGCGGTAATGGCTCCGGTTTTAAGCAGCTGTTTTGCATCTGTACGGGAGGTGCCGCAGGCTACCGAAAGGTATTTATCTATACGGATAAGCGACATTATTTCACCTTTTCTATTATACAGACTGCGTGAGCGGCAATACCTTCTTCCCTACCCGTAAAGCCTAACTTTTCCTCGGTAGTGGCCTTTACGTTAACGGCATCGGGCTCTATGGCACAAAGCTCTGCAATACATCCCTTCATAGCAGGAATGTGAGCCGCCAGCTTGGGGCGCTGGGCTATAACGGTGGCATCTATATTGCCTATACGGTAACCATTATCATTCAGCAGCTTTACGGTATGAGCAAGCAAAAGCTTGCTGTCAATACCCTTATATGAGGGGTCGCTGTCGGGGAAATGCCGTCCGATATCCCCCAATGCGGCGGCACCCAGCAGGGCGTCGCACACGGCGTGCAACAATACGTCTGCATCCGAGTGGCCCAGCAGGCCCTTTTCGAACTCAATTTCTACACCGCCGATAAAGAGCTTTCTGCCCTCTGCAAAACGATGTACGTCATATCCGTGACCGATTCTGATGTTCATTACAGTTCCTTTCCCAGATACATTTCTGCAACTGCCAGGTCTTCGGGAGTGGTTATTTTTATATTCATATAGTCCCCCGCTACGGTTTGGGTGGGAACGCCTACGGCCGACAGCACCGAGGTGTCGTCGGTAAAGGAGGAAAGGTCATTTTCTTCCGATGACCTAAAAAAAGCATCTATACTGATACCCTGTGGAGTCTGCACGCTGACCAGTTTTGCACGGTCGGGGGTGGATATCACCAGGCCGTCCTCATCTATCTCCTTCACGGTATCCTTAAGGGGAACGGCGCAGGTAACGTTGTCACAGCGGTTCAGTGCTTCGGCAACCCTGTCAATCACCTCACCGCTGACCAACGGGCGGGCACCGTCGTGTACCAGAGCTTTTGAATATTTATCTTTATATAAAATCAAACCGTTTTTAACCGAGTCCTCACGGCAGGAGCCGCCTGCCACCACGTAATCCAGCTTGGATATGGCGTATTTTTCGGCAAGCGCCCTTATTTCGGCAATTTTCTCCTCCCTGGTCACTACGGCAATCGAGGCAATATTACGGTTATCCTCAAAGGCCTTAAGGGTACGGATAACGGTGGGAACCCCCAGCAGCGGCGCAAACATTTTATCCACACCCTTCATACGGGAGGCGCTGCCTGCGGCAACTACTATAACGGGAAAACCACCCACAGCCTCCTCGTTTTTTTGAAAGCTGAGAGAAAAATCAAGCTTTGGCATTTTTCTTTTCCTTTAAATGATTATAAATTTTGAAATAAGCCCACACGGCAAAGGTAGCCACAAGGGCGCCCATTGACCAGCCTGCCACTACGTCGGATAAATAATGTACCCCGAAATATAGCCTGGTAACACCGATAATAACGGGCAGAGCAATAAGGGTAATCTTAAGGGTTATGCGCCATTTAGGGGCAGTAACCACTAAAAGCAGCACCAGAAGCAGGGATATGTAAAGGGCCATATTGTTCTGAGCGTGACCGCTGGGGAAGCTGCTTTCCCCTGCCGCAAAGACCTTAAAATCGGGTCGGGGGCGGTCAATAATATTTTTCAGCAGAATGTTTACGCCACGGGATAACAGCGAGGCTATTGCCACGGGCAGGCCCACGGTCATAAAACGCTTTGTTATGGCCGATACGATTAAGATTACAACCGTCATAGAAATTACACCAACTGCGCTGCCCAACTCAGTAAGCACCTTCATGGGGAGGTCTGCCCAAGGGGACATAAGCCTTAAAGCATCAAATACAGCCTTTTCGGCAAAATAAAAATGTTCCTCAAGCAGAGCAACCGTAAAACCTAGGGCAAAGGGTATAATTAAGAGCAGATACCAAGGGTTATATTTCTCCTTTTTCATATAAGCCTCCTAAAAAACAAGCCGCACTTAAAAATAAGTGCGGCCGAAAATGATAAACCTATTACTCGGCGTCACCGCAGTCACAGTCGCCGTCGCAATCACATTCGAATTCAAACTCAAGACGGGTGCCGCAATTGGGGCAGGCCATTTCTTCCTCTTCGAGCATAGACTCGTCGATATAGATGAGATCCTTACAGTTGGGGCACTCAACCTCGTATACGTCATCATCGTAATACTCGTCGTCTTCGTCCTCATCTTCTTCGTCAACGTAGAAATCGTCCTCTAAAAGGGAAAGATCCTCGTCAACGGCGTCAAGCTGCTCGCCAAGCTCTGCACAGGCCTCATCAATAGCATCAATCTCATCTACCATATCATCAAGAAGGTCAATAATAGCGGTAAGCACCTTGCCCTCTTTAGTAGAATCGTCAAGTGCAAGACCCTCGGCCAGGCCTTTGATATAAGAAATTTTCTCGGAAATGGTCATAACTGTTCTCCTTATGCTAAAGTAATAGTTATTTTACACAATTAAATGTCTATTATGCGCGCTCCATATACTCGCCGGTACGGGTATCAATACGAAGAAGGTCACCCTCGTTGATGAAGAGGGGTACACGAATCTCGGCACCGGTTTCAAGAGTGGCAGGCTTGGTTGCGTTAATAGCGGTGTTACCTGCAAAGCCGGGATCGGTCTGGGTAACGAGAAGCTCAACAAAGGTGGGGGGCTCTACGCCGAAAACGCTGCCCTTATAGGACAAAATCTTACAGGTCATATTCTCCTTAACAAACTTAAAGGCATCACCAAGGTCTTCCTTATTAACGGGAATCATCTCATAAGACTCGGGATCCATAAAGTAGTAAAGACCGCCGTCCTCATAAGAAAAGTCCATATCCTTTCTCTCAATGAATGCGGTGGGGAATTTGTCGTTAGGGTTGAAGGTGCGCTCTGTCACGCCACCTGCAATAATGTTGCGAATTTTCGCACGAACAAAGGCAGCTCCTTTGCCGGGCTTAACGTGCTGGAACTCTATGATCTGATAAACGTTGCCGTCCATCTCAAAGGTTACGCCATTTCTAAAATCGCCTGCTGTTACCATAATTATTTTTCCTCCAAAAAAGAACTTTTAACAAATAGACTTATATAAATAAATCTCTTTATAGAATTATAAGATGTTTCGGCGCTTTTGTCAAGTTTTTACAGCCATTCTTTTGAACGAGAAGCATATCTTCTATCCTGACGCCGAATTTACCGGGAAGATATATGCCCGGTTCGTCGGTTACTATCTGGCCTGCCCGAAGCTTTATCTTATCGGCACTCGGTGACAGATTGGGCTGCTCGTGAATTTCAAGACCCACGCCGTGACCGGTGCTATGACCAAAAAACTCGCCGTAACCCGCTTCGGTTATAATATCACGGGCGGCAGCATCAGCCTGCTTGCCTGTAATGCCTGCCGACAGCGTTTTAATTACGTTTTCCTGAGCGTTTAGCACGGTTTCGTAAACTTTGGCCATTTCGTCAGTGGCATAACCCACCGCAACGGTACGTGTCATATCGCTGCAATAACCGTTTATTACTGCGCCGAAATCCATAGTGACAAACTCACCGTTTTCTACTGCTTTGTCGGTGGGAACACCGTGTGGCAGGGAAGAATTGGCCCCCGATACCGCAATAGTATCAAAGGCTATTCCCTCGGCGCCGTACTGCTTCATTTTATATTCCAGCAGAGCCGCTATTTCTTTCTCACTAACACCGGGAGCTATAAACTGCAAAATATCGTCAAAGGCTTTCTCCGCAATACGCTGGGCGCAGACGATGCTTTCAATCTCCTCTTTTTTCTTAACCGAGCGCAGCTGCAGCAGCCGATTGGTCAAGGGAGCCGACGGTGCAACTCTTACAGCAAGCTTTGAGCGCAGACGCTGATAAAACTCCACCGAAACCTCGGTTTCTATAAGCAGCTTCTCGGCTCCGACCTCTGCAAGAACCTCCTGCAGCTGGTCGAAAATCTTCGTAAACTGTCTTACCTCGGTGCCCTCAGCCCTCTTGCCTGCCGCCTCATAATAACGGCTGTCCACAAAAAGGATATTACCCTTTGAGGTCAGCAAAAGATAACCGAGAGAAGATGCAAAGCCGGTAAGATATCTGCGATTAACGGGGGTAAAAATCAGCACCGCAGTTTTATCTGTAACAAAACGCAAGGCTTCCATTAAAGCATACCCTTAAGTGCTGAAATTCCCAGCATATAACTGTTTTTGCCAAAACCCGCAATAACACCCTTGCAGACGGCAGACAGTACCGATTTGTGACGGAATTCCTCGCGGGAGTGTACGTTTGACATATGCACCTCGATAAAGGGCTTGTTTACCGCCGAAATAGCATCACGGATAGCATAGCTATAGTGGGTATATGCTCCCGCATTTAGCACACAGCCGTCATAATCCTTCAGCACGGAATGTATTTTTGATACAAGCTCGCCCTCAACGTTTGACTGATAAAAATCGCACTCAAGGCCCAAGCCTTCGGCATACGCCTTAATCTCCTCGTTTATGGATTCAAGGGTTTCGCTTCCGTATACGCCGGGCTCACGGATACCCACCATATTAAGGTTGGGGCCGTTCATTACAAGTATTTTTTTAATTTTGCCACACTCCAATAGTAATCCTTCATTTTTTTGGCATCCTCGGCCTGGGTACCTGCCGATTCACAAATAATGGTAGGAGAGCATTGTTTTTTATAGGTCAGCTCGGCCACAGGCTCAAAATCGGGACCGAATATATTATCCTCAAAGGTAAGGTGTCTTACCTCGCCTCCTGCGGAATATTCTATTTTGGAAAAATGGGAATGATATTCCCTAAGCCTCGAAATACCGAGTTTGTTTTCTATAGTCTCAAATATTGCCGCAAAATCAGCATAAGACTTAAGTATTCCTCTGTCACGGGCATTAAGATGGCCGAAATCAATACATGGAATGAGTCTCTCATCCAGAGTGCAAAGCTCCAGCACCTCATCAAGGGTGCCAAGCTGATTTACCTTTCCCATAGTTTCGGGACAGATGCGAATATGGCCCAGCCCTTCGTCGTCAAGGGCTTTTATGGCTATTTTCATAGTATCCTTGGCCAAGCTCAAGGCCTCCTCACGGGATATCTTACCGCAGGAGCCCGTATGAACGATGATACGCTGACCGCCCATAGCGTTTACTGCACGGGCGCTTTGCAAAATGTAATTTACAGAATTGAGGCGCTTTGCCTCCTCGATAGAGGACATAGAAATATAATAGGGGGCGTGAAGGGACAGGGCTATGTCCTTCTCCTTGGCAAGGCGGCCCAGCTCAGCGGCTTTATCAAGGCCGATATTGACCCCTCGACCGCACTGATACTCAAAGGCATCAAGTCCCATTTTTTCAACATATTCGGGCACCTGAAGACTGTGCTTATATCCCATTTGTGTAAAGCTTTCGCTATTACCTGCGGGACCAAATTTAGCGCTCATTTTTCCACCTCTTTAACATTATTCTCTCAAAATATCTTTTTATTTTAAAAAATCTGCCGGTTTCGGGGGTTATATCGGTAACGAGAAGGGTTTTAACGCCCGAAAGCCTTCCACCCCAGATATCGGTAAAAATCTGGTCCCCTATTACCGCAACCTGCCGTCTTTTAAGCCCCAGGGCTTTCACGCCTCGGCAGTATCCAAAGGGCAAGGGCTTGGCCGCAAGACCTATAACCGAAAGACCTACGCTATCGGCAAAACGGCGGGCCCTGGCCATTTTGGCATTGGAAAGTATCATAAGCTCGATACCGTTTTCCTTCATATCGCTCAGCCACTCGGGCAGACCCTCTCGCAAAGCTTTATTGCCGTGGGCCACCGACATAGTATTATCCACGTCTAAAAGCAGGCCTTTAATGCCCTGCTTATCTAAAAACTCTACCGAAATATCGGTTATAGAGTTGAAAATATAATGAGGTTTAAACATTTCATCACCAAATTAAAACAGAAAAAGCGGTTGCAGAGCAACCGCTTTCAGCTTTTGAGTAATATCGCTTGTTAGCGGAACTTGCGTTTGCGTGCCGCTTCAGACTTCTTCTTGCGCTTTACAGAGGGCTTCTCATAATGCTCTCTCTTACGGACTTCCTGAATAACTCCGTCTTTAGCCGTCTGTCTTTTAAAACGTCTAAGCGCGTTATCAAGCGATTCGTTCTCTTTAAGGCGAACCTGACTCATCTAATTCCCTCCCTTTGCAGTATTGCAGAGGATAAACCTACAAGCGGTATTATACTATATGAATCAGGCACTTGTCAAGGATAATTTATAAAAACATTATTTATAGCAGAATATCTACGTTATAATGCTCAAACCAGAAGTCAAACTGAAGAAGCCAAGCTATCAGTTGTGGCCTGGACATCAGCTGTCCGAACCAGGTAACGCTTTCTCCGTTTATGAAAGCTTCCCAGCTATTCATATCAATAAGCTCGCTGAGAATTCCCCCTTTCGTAAGACGGGCCACCAGCATATCTGTGACCTTTCTTTCAAATTTGGGGTCAAAGGTTTTAGGATAGGGAGATTTTTTGCGATGTAGTATCCTATCGGGCAAATAATCTCTCATAGCCCCTCGTAACAGGGCTTTTTCCACACCGTTTTCAAATTTAATTTCCCAAGGAATATTGTATACAAACTCCAATATCCTATGGTCGGAAAAGGGCACCCTCACCTCAAGACCGCTGTACATACTCATTCGGTCCTTACGCTCGAGCAGGGATGACATAAACCAATTCACAGAAAGCCAGCAAGCTATCCTTGAGGTTTTCATTGTATCATTTTCTTCCCCTGTCAAAGGACATGCGGCAAGGCTGTTTTTATATATCCCTGATATATATTCGAAACCGTTTTTACTGTCTACAACATCTGCTTTGAACAGGTTAGCTCTGGCAAAGGGCTGATGAATCCAGGGGAAAAAGCCGCTTTCCAGCATCTCTTTTCGGTAAAACCAGGGATATCCGCCAAAAATTTCGTCGGCACACTCCCCGGACAGCACCACAGTATGATGTTTTTTTATCTCACGGCAGTAATACAGCAAAGACGAATCTATATCTGCCTGGCCGGGAATATCCCTGGCCTTGACCGCCTCGGTAAGAAGGTCGCAAACCGCTTCGGTAGGGGCGGTAAGAACGGTATGGTGTGTCCCGAGCCTTTGTGCCAGCCAGGTGGCGTATTCATCATCACCCTGGGGCTGAAAGAGGGAGCTTTTAAAATTTTCCTTATTATTTTCATATTCAAAAGAATAGGTTGAAAGTCTTTCTCCCCTGTCCTTATAATTTTTAGCGGCAACGGATGACACTATGGAGGAATCAAGACCGCCCGACAGCAGCACCGCCAAGGGCACGTCACTTACAAGCTGACGGCTTATGGCATCGGTAAGTATGCGCTCTGTTTCTTCTGCCGCCTCATCTGTAGTGATATTTATATCGCAGGGAGTAAGGCTCCAATATTTATTTATATGAAGTCCATCCTTATCAAAACATCCTGCACAGGCAGGCTCTATCTCGTGAATATCTTTAAAAACTCCGCTGCCGTTTACCGTTGAGGGAGAAAGGAAAAGCAGCTGCCACAGGCCCTCCTTGTCAAGACAGGGTGTTACCTTGGGGTGTGCAAGCAAAGCTTTTATTTCGGAGGCAATAAGCAAGGACGAGCCCACAAAGCAATAAAAAAACGGCTTTACACCAAATCGGTCACGGGCAAGAAAGACCTTTTGCTCCTTTTCATCTATTATGGCGAAGGAAAATATTCCGTTAAGCAGCTCGGGACAACGCTCCTTGTATACTATATAGGTGTACAGCACCACCTCGGTATCGCCGCTGGTCGAAAAGGTTATTCCCTTTTGTTCCAGGTCTTGGCGTAATTCTGTAAAATTATAGATTTCACCGTTATAAATAATGGTATAACGGTATCCGTTAACCACCGCCGACATCGGCTGTTTGCCGTTTTGAGGGTCCATTACGGCCAGTCGGTTATGGGCAAACACCGCAAAGGGAGTTTTTATAATTCCCGTATCATCAGGACCTCGGTGGGTCATGGTTTTACTCATTTTATCCACTATATTTTCACTCAGTTCGGCGCCACTTTTATAATCTATCATTCCGCATATAGAACACATATTGTAACCTCCGCATTAAGATAACTATATCATTATATGAAAAGATAAAAAAATATATTAATATACACTTGATTTGTTAATAATTTAACGATATAATATATTTAAGCTTTAATCGGCTAAACAAATGAAAAGGAGTTTTTACTATGGCAAATCGTTTTGTACTTAACGAAACCTCTTATCACGGCTATGGCGCAATCTCTGCTGTGGCAGATGAAATTAAGGGCAGAGGCTTTAAAAAGGCTTTCGTATGCTCTGACCCCGACCTTATTAAGTTCGGCGTTACAAAGAAGGTTACCGATATTCTGGATAACGCTTCTATCCCCTATGAGATTTACTCCAACATTAAGGCTAATCCTACCGTTGAAAACGTTCAGCAGGGCGTTGAGGCCTTCAAGGCTGCGGGCACCGATTGTATCGTTGCTATAGGCGGCGGCTCTTCTATGGACACCGCAAAGGCTATCGGTATTATAATTACCAATCCCGAGTTTGCAGACGTTGTTTCGCTTGAGGGTGTTGCCCCCACAAAGAACAAGTGCGTACCCATTATCGCAGTTCCCACCACCGCAGGTACCGCTGCAGAGGTTACCATTAACTACGTTATCACCGATGCAAAGAATAACCGTAAGATGGTTTGCGTTGACGTACACGACATTCCCGTTGTTGCCGTTGTTGACCCCGATATGATGGCTTCTATGCCCAAGGGTCTTACCGCCGCTACCGGTATGGATGCTCTGACCCACGCTATCGAGGGTTATATTACCAAGGGCGCTTGGGAGCTTTCCGATATGTTCCACATCAAGGCTATTGAGATTATTGCCAACTCTCTCCGTGGCGCAGTTAATAATGAAGCTGCAGGTCGTGAGGGTATGGCTCTCGGTCAGTACGTTGCCGGTATGGGCTTCTCTAACGTAGGTCTTGGTATAGTTCACTCTATGGCTCATCCTCTTGGCGCTCTTTACGATACCCCCCACGGTGTAGCTAACGCTATTATTCTTCCCACCGTTATGGAATACAATGCTCCCTGCACCGGTGAAAAGTACCGTGACATTGCCAAGGCTATGGGTGTTGAAGGCGTGGACGCTATGACACTTGAGGATGCCCGCAAGGCCGCTATTGACGCTGTTAAGCAGTTGTCTATGGACGTTGGCATTCCTGCCGACCTTAAGGAAATCGTAAAGGCCGAAGACCTTGATTTCCTGGCACAGTCCGCTTACGACGATGCTTGCCGTCCCGGCAATCCCAGAGATACAAGCAAGGAAGAGATTATCGAGCTTTACAAGGCTCTGCTGTAATCTTTATAAAACCAAAGCCCAACCTGATTTTCAGGTTGGGCTTTAATTATGTGGTTTATTAGTTTAGACCGAAAAAAACGAAAAACGAATTAAGGCATTTGGCATAAGGCAATAGACATCAGCAGCGAGATTCCCGAGGCGCAACAGCCAAGGACCGCAATGATGTATGTGCTGCGCACTAATTAATTTGTTTACAATAACGGGCGCATCGTGATGCGCCCCTACAACAGTAACGTTAATAACTCTCGGCTGCCGTACATCATTAATAAAATATTGCGTTTTGTTAGGGGTCGTCGAGACGCCGACCCCTACAATAATCATTGGATTGTTTGTAATTGTTATTTTATCATTACTGATGCTATAAATATTAAATTCAAACTTAACAAAAAATAAAACCCCGACATATAGTCGGGGTTTTAAATTATAAATTAAACCCAAGTGTCAAGCCATCCGTCACGATCTCCACCGATGCCATTGCCTTCTTCGGAAGATGCTTCAGCAGAGCTGCTCTCTTCAGAAGAGGATGCTTCAGTACTAGAAGAGGGTGTAGATGGAGAGGAAGAAGATTCGGATGAATCTTCTGTGGAAGAGGCGGGCTCAGAAGAACTAACTTCTATACTGCCGTCTCCAACCTGATCCCACAAATCTTCGAGTTCTTCTAACTCGCTGGAGGTGAGATCACTATTGTCAAACTCGGTCATAAAGTCTTGCGTGTTGTCCACTTCCGAGCTTGAAGCATCTCCAGATCCTGATATGTCTGTATCCTGAATCTTGTCTTTTCCGCAAGCAACAAAGGAAAAAACCAAAACCAAAGACAGCAGAACTACTAATAATCTTTTACACATAAAACTAATCAGAGCTCAATGTCTTCATCAAGATTTTCATCGCCAGCATTTCCCTTTTCGTCAAAGCTGGCCAGTAAAATCTGTTCGGCGGCAGTAAGTGCAAGCTTCTCAAACTCAGGCTTTGTGTATGATTTCTTCATCACATTAATCCTCCAAAATATTTTATAAATTAGTCTACATTCTCAACGACAAAATCAACAAGGGTTTGTCTGTTCGTGTATTTGTCAGTGCCAGTGGTGAGCTTGGTCTTATCTGCAAGAATTGCAGTAACATCAAAAGTCTTTGTTTCTTCTGTTTCTGCAAGAGCAATTGTTACATTAAGATGAGCTCTGCTGTCAATACCAGAGGAAATCGAGCCTTGATTGTTCTGGCTGTAATAAATCTTCTCACCAATCTTGTAATATGCCCTAACTGCGATACGAACACCAAGCATCTTGTAAGATCCATCTGTGTTTCCTTCGATGCCAGTTAACACATAAGCATTAAATCCTTTGTCTGCCTTAATGTAATTAAATATCGAATCTGTGGAGGCAACACTAAGAGTCTTGATGTCTTCATCAGCGCCAATTTTAAAATTGCTTAAATCAACAAGCTGCTTGGGAGCGTAGATAATACCAACCTCGGTAACCTGAGAGAAATCAAAGTCCTCGTCAAAACCAACAGAATAACGCATACCTTGTTTTGTAACATCTTTCTCACCACGAATAGAAGCACCTAAAACATTGATGCCGGTGTCAGATACGGGAACAACTACAGAAAGGTTCTCAACTGCTATATCGGTAGTAGCAGAACCGGTAGCGTTAGAAGCCTTAACGTCAGAAGCGGTTACCTTAACATTAGCCTCTTCAACAAGGCCGGTAAGGGTAAGCTTGAACCACTCGCCGTCGTCACCAACAGCAGCAAACTTGAAAGAGTTGCCATCAACCTTAACGATGGTGTCTGCATCTTCGGTGTTGTTGTCTGTCTTAAGATCATCAGCAACAGCAACGGTACCAAGAGCAGCGCCTTCAACGGTAATAACACCGGAAACGCCGCCTACGCTGTCATCAGCGTCAACAACCTTAACAGAAACAACATAGTCCTGTCCGGCAACGGGGTCGCCATTAGCAACAACCTTAAGAACATCGCCATCAGCAGCGGATGCTGAGAAAGCAAACATGGTTGCGAGCATAGCAAGGGCCATAACCAATGCTACGAGTTTTTTGCAAGTACGCATAAATTTTTCCTCCTATGACCTA
Source organism: Clostridia bacterium (assembly GCA_017623235.1). Classification (GTDB taxonomy): domain Bacteria; phylum Bacillota; class Clostridia; order Oscillospirales; family Acutalibacteraceae; genus SFWF01. The sequence goes on from JAGAPN010000019.1 coordinate 12,688, forward strand.
TTGGTATAATAATTTTTTTGCGCATGGACACATACGTACCCATTACACTTTACTGTATTTTAACATAGCATTTCTTTTTTGTCAAGGTTCTTCAAAAAAACAAGATGTACAAAAAGATGAATATTTTTTAGCCAAGTTGCCAATAATTATATATTTTACCCATTTTGAATGTAAACAAATTATTACGGGGTTTATTTTTTTGCCTTTTTATGGTAGAATATCTAACCGTAAACTTGCTTTGAGGTGATATTTGTGATAGGTGTTATTGTAAACACTGTAGCCGTAATTATCGGCTCCCTTATCGGAGTGCTTTGCAAGAAGGGTATTCCCGAAAGGGTAAGCAACGCCGTAATGCTGGGCGTGGGCCTCTGCGTTATATATATAGGTGTTGACGGAATGCTTGGGGAGACCAATCCTCTGGTAGCTGTGGTATCTATTGTGGTAGGCGCTATAATCGGCACATTGATAGACATTGACAAGGGGCTTAACTCGGCCGGCGACAAGTTATCGGCAAAGGTGAGCCGAGGCGGACAGAATAACAGCTTTACCCAGGGGTTCGTTGCCGCTTCCCTCCTCTTCTGCGTGGGGGCTATGGCAATTGTGGGCTCGGTAGAAGCAGGCCTTACAGGCAACAACAGCACCCTGTACACAAAGTCTATTCTGGACTTTACCGCCTCTATAATGCTTTCCTCTACTTTTGGTATCGGCGTTATGTTTTCGGCTATACCTTTATTTATATACCAAGGACTTATTGCTCTTTGTGCGGGGCTTCTGGATTCGGTACTTTCCGACGGGGCCATTGCCGCCATATCCTGCGTAGGCTCGATAATCATTATGGGGCTGGGACTTAATCTTGCGGGGGCCACCAAGCTGAAGATAGCCAACTACATACCCGCTATAATTCTTTCCCCCTTTGTTTACTATTTGTTTGAACTTATAATGTAAGGATGATAACTATGGCATTTAAGCTTGACCTTGAGGTTATGGCCCACGATATTGACGTTAACTGCCACGCTACCCCTACTGCGGTGGTAAGGTATTTACAGGAAACGGTCGACAGGAACTTGCTCTGCTGCAAGCCCACCTACCAGGACCTGCTGGCCCAAAACCTCAGCTTTATAGTTAGCAGGACAGCCCTGCAGGTACACCGTCCCCTTAAGGAATATGAAAAAATAACTGTTGAGACCTGGGCTACCGAGAGCAGAACGGCCACCTTCCCCAGGAGCTTTGTAATAAAAAGCGGTGAAGAAATCGTAGTCGAGTGTCTTATGATATGGGCGCTGGTGAACACCGAGGAGCAAAGGCTGCTCAGGGGCAGCGAGTTCAGCGTTGCAGGCTACGGCACGGGTGAGGCTTTAGAGCTTTCTATCCCCACCAGATTTAAAATACCTGCCGACGCCAGCCTTACAAAATGCGGTGACAGGGTTATAATGTATTCTGACATTGACCGTAACCTCCACATGAACAACACCAAGTATTTTGATATGCTGTTCGACTATATCCCCGACAGAGAAAAGGTATATATGAGCTCCTGTCTGATAAATTACGTCATCGAGGCCCACTACGGCAGTAAGATAGAAATATTTATAGGCGAGGCCGAGCCCTCTGATGACGGTGAGACCTTCTATACCTTCAGAACGGTATCCGACGGCAAGGTTAATATCGAAGCAAAAATAGGAGTACGCTATATATAAGTAAAAAAAACACAAAAAAGCCTATCTGTTTAACATTTAATCCGTGGACTGCCTTTGCTAAAATTACAAAAAAGGAGGGCAAGGTATGAAGAACAAAAATTTACTGGGTACTGCCCAACTGCTTCTTGCCGCCTTTATATGGGGCAGCGCCTTCGTGGCCCAATCGGCAGGAATGGACTTTGTCGGGCCCTTTACCTTTCAGTCGGTGAGATTTACCATTGGCGGTCTGGTGCTGATACCCCTTATTGCCGTAAGAGGTGCTATCTCAAGAAAAAAGCCCGATTACACCCCACCCTCAAAGGCTGATAACAAGCAGCTTTTAAAAGCAGGAATAATTGCGGGTATTGTGCTGGCTACTGCCGCCGCCTTCCAACAATGCGGTATCGTATACACCACCGTAGGCAAGGCGGGCTTTATTACCACCCTTTACGTTATATTCGTCCCCCTGTGCGGGTTGTTCCTTAAAAAGCTGCCTGCAATAAACCTTTGGATAGCGGTGGGTCTGGCAACAATTGGCCTTTATCTGCTGTGTATGACCGAAAGCTTTTCACTCTCCCTGGGAGATACGTTGGTGCTGCTCTGCGCAGTATGCTACACCGGCCACATTTTAGTGGTGGGACATTATTCCGAGCAGCTGGACCCCATAAAGTTTTCCAGCATACAATTTTTAACGGTAGGTGTGGTAACAGCCATACCCGCCCTTATATTTGAAACGGTAACGTTCTCGGCACTTATCGCCGCCTGGTTACCTATCTTATACACAGGTCTGCTTTCCAGCGGAGTGGCCTTTACCCTGCAAGTGGTGGCGCAACAATATACCGAGCCCACCATTGCGGCAATTACTATGAGCTTTGAGTCGGTATTTGCGGTGCTTTCGGGTATGGTCGTGTTAAGTCAGATTCCCACAACCCGAGAAATTTGGGGCTGTGTGATAATGTTTACGGCCATCATTCTGGCTCAGCTACCGACGGCCTGGTTCAGATTTAAACATAAGGAGATGCCGTAGCATCTCCTTTTATTGTTGAAAAATCGGGTCAGGTTTGGTATCATTTATATATAATAAAGCAAAGGCGGAAAATATATGAAAACAAAATTATCACCACGTTTCTGGTGCGCCGTCACCCTCTTCAGCCTCATAGGCCAGGTAGCCTGGGTTGTAGAGAATATGTATTTTAACGTATTTATCTACAAAATGTTCAACGCCTCTGCGGCAGATATTTCGGCTATGGTAGCCGCTTCGGCGGCCGCCGCCACCCTCACCACGGTATTTATGGGCGCCCTGTCCGACCGAATCGGCAAGCGCAAGCTATTTATATGCGGCGGTTACATACTGTGGGGTATATCTATCTTCAGCTTCGTCTTTTTAAGGCTGGAGGTTATTAACAGCCTATTTCCGCAGGTGGCCTCTGCGGCTGCCCTTGGAGTTACTCTGGTTATAATATTCGACTGCGTTATGACCTTCTTCGGCTCTACCGCCAACGATGCCGCCTTTAACGCCTGGGTAACCGACTCCACCGACGAAACCAACCGCGGCTCGGTTGAAGGCATAAACGCTATGATGCCTCTGGTAGCTATACTTGTGGTTTTCGGCGGATTTATGTTCTTCGACCTGGAGCAAAGCCAAAGCTGGGTATGGATATTCTCCATAATCGGCACGGTGGTATTGCTTGTAGGAATACTGGGGTTGTTCCTTATAAAGGACAGCAAGGTGACCCCTGCCAAAGAGGGTTACCTGCAATGCATATTCCACGGTTTTAAGCCCTCTACCGTAAAGGGCTCTCCCCTGCTTTATATCACCCTTATATGCTTTGCGGTGTTTAACATCTCCATTCAGATTTTTATGCCCTACCTGATTATTTATTACGAAAAAAGTCTGGGTATGACCGATTACGTGTTTATTATGGCACCTGCCATAATAATTGCGGCGGCGGTTACCGCATTCTGGGGCAAGGTATACGATAAAAAGGGCTTTAAGTTCTCGGCCGTTATTCCCCTTATAAGCCTTTCGGCAGGATATATCGTTTTGTATTTCACCAAGACCACCCTGCCCGTGTTTATCGGCTCCCTGCTGATGATGTGCGGATATCTTTCGGGTATGGCGGTATTCGGCGCAATGATAAGGGACAACACGCCCGAAAACAAGGCGGGAATGTTCCAGGGTCTTCGTATATTTTCCCAGGTGCTTATCCCCGGCGTTATAGGCCCTGCCATAGGCGCTGCGGTCCTTAGCGGCGCCGAAAAGATTGTAAATAACGATGGCACCGAATCCTTCCTTCCCAATGAAAACATTTTTGCGGCGGCTCTTGTTGCCATAATTCTGCTGTTACCCCTTGTATTCATCTTCTTTAAGGGCAATAAAGGGGATTTCGCAAAGCTTCACACACCCTGGGAGGATGATATTGGCGAAACTCCCTGGGAGGAATACCCCAGGCCCCGTCTTAAAAGAGATTCCTATACCTGCCTTAACGGCAAATGGCAGTTTTCGGTAAGGCGTGGCGGTAAAGTGGTCAAGGAATGTGAAATCCTTGTCCCCTTCCCTGCCGAATCCAGGCTATCGGGAGTAGAGTTTTTGAAAAAACCCAAGGACCTGCTGATTTACGAAAGAACCTTTACAATAGACAGCCTTAACGGCCGACTGCTGCTTAATTTTGGGGCGGTAGACCAGATATGCGAGGTTTTTGTAAACGGCCTTCCCGTAGGGGGCCACGAGGGCGGATACCTCCCCTTCAGCCTTGATATAACCGAGGCTGCAAGGGTTGGCGAAAACTGCCTTAAGGTTGTGGTGAAGGATGAGCTTGACCATAATTTGGCCTGGGGCAAGCAGCGCTACAAGCGAGGCGGTATGTGGTACACCCCCGTCAGCGGAATCTGGCAGACGGTATGGCTGGAAAAGGTACCCGAAAAATATATTACCGATATTATTGTAACCCCCGACCTCAGGGGCGCAGATATAACTGTTCTTGGCGGAGAAGACGATAAAACCATTATTTTTGAGGGTAAAGAGTACGGTTTTAAGGGCGAAAGCTTCAGACTGGATATGGCAAACCCACAGCTTTGGACACCTGAAAAGCCCAATCTGTATCCCTTTACGGTAATAAGCGGCGAGGACAGGATAGAATCGTATTTAGCCTTTAGAACAATTGAGGTGAAGGGTGACGCTATTCTGCTGAACGGCAAGCCATATTTCTTCCACGGACTTTTAGACCAGGGATATTTCAGCGATGGTATTTACCTGCCCGCCGCCCCGGAGGGATTTAAAAACGATATCCTTAAAATGAAGGATGCAGGCTTTAATATGCTGAGAAAACATATTAAAATAGAACCGCAACTCTTCTACTACTACTGCGACCTTTACGGTATGGCGGTTTTCCAGGATATTGTTAACAGCGGTGGCTACAGTTTTATTATTGATACTGCTCTGCCTACCCTAGGTCTAAAAAAGGGAATTTCTCACAGGGCATCGTCCAAGCGCAGGGCCTATTTTGAAGAGGACCTGCAGGCTACCACCCGTCTGCTTTACAGTCACCCCTGTGTTTGCTATTACACCCTGTTTAACGAGGGTTGGGGCCAGTTTGATGCGGTGAAAAATTACCATCTGGCCAAATCTCTTGATAATACCCGAGTATGGGATGCCACCTCGGGTTGGTTTTGGACCGACGAAAGCGACCTGCTGAGCGAGCATATTTACTTTAAGCCCCTTGCTCTGAAGAAGGACGGCAGGCCCTTGGTGCTTTCGGAATTCGGTGGATACTCCTGTAAGATAGAGGGACACTCCTTTAACCCCCACAACACCTACGGCTATAAATTCTTTACCGATGAAGAGCAGTTCAGGGATGCCCTTAAGAAGCTTTACTATGAGGAGGTTATACCCGCTATAAAGGAGCAGGGACTTTGCGCCGCCGTGCTGACCCAGGTAAGCGACGTGGAGGACGAAACCAACGGGCTTTTGACCTATGACCGACAGAGGCTTAAAGTAAACCCCGCGGATATGCAGAAAATAGGCGCCGAAATCGCAGAGGCTTACGGTAAATACTGCGAAAAACGGGGTTGACATCCACCCTTTAGGTTTTTATAATTTAGTAAGGTGATTTTATGGATTACAAAAGAATACTTACTATTCAGGATATTTCCTGCGTTGGTCAATGCTCACTGACGGTGGCTCTGCCCATAATTTCAGCTTGCGGGGTCGAAACGGCAATTCTCCCCTCGGCAGTGCTTTCAAATCACACCGCTTTTTCGGGCTTTACCTTTAAGGACCTTACCGACGAAATTCCCATTATTAAGGATGAATGGGCAAGGCAAAATATAAAATTCTCCGCAGTTTATACCGGCTATCTGGGAAGTGCTGACCAGGTAGATCACGTTAAGACTATAATGAACGAGCTGCTGGAGGATAGGTCTATTCGTATAGTTGACCCTGCTATGGCAGACCATGGCATACTGTACACCGGCTTTGATATGGAATTTGTACAGCAGATGAAAAGCCTTTGCCAGGCGGCCGACGTAATACTTCCCAACATTACCGAGGCCTGCCTGCTTACCGATACCCCGTACCGCGAGGAATATGATATTGATTACATAACCACCCTTTTTGAAAGGTTATCAAACATTTGTAGCCGTGTTGTGCTGACGGGAGTAAGCTTTAACCCCCACAATTCGGGTATAGCGGTATACGATAACGGCGACGTACAGTACTATGAGCACAAAAAGGTGGGTGACGGTTGTCACGGAACAGGTGACGTTTATGCTTCCGCATTCGTAGGTGCCATTATGAACGGTCACAGTATTTACAGTGCTGCTAAAACTGCCGCAGACTTTACTCTTCTTTGTATTGAGAATACTGTAAATCACAAGGAGCATTGGTACGGAGTGAGATTCGAGCCTGTGCTTAAAGAGCTTATTAAAATGTTATAAAAATAATCCTCAGTTCATCTGAACTGAGGATTATTTTTAGTTTGCAGGCTTAAAACGGACGGCGGGAGAGTTTTCGGTAAGCACCTTAAACTCATATCCGTTTTGTAGGCAGTATTCAATTATTGCAGGTACCGCTTCCACCGTTTGCTTCTTTATATCGTGCATAAGTACAACGGCATTCTGTTTTCTGGATATCTGGTCTATAGTGGAGGTTATTACACTTTGGGCGTCGCCGTAACGGGTATCGTTAGAGTCAACGTTCCAATCGAAATAATAGTAGCCCTCGGCTAAAAGCTTCTGTGAAAGGGCCGTCATAACACCTCTGCACTGACTTTTGCTGACGAGGTTATTGGTTCCGCCGGGAAAACGGAATATTCTTGTATAGTCACCGGTGTGGGCCTTGACCACGTCCTGCATAGCATAGAAATCCGCCATATACGCATCCACACTTCTGTAGATACTGCTGGCCTTTTTATAAATTTGGTGGCTGTAGGTGTGTACTGCCACCTTATGGCCATCGTTATGTATAGAGGATATAAGATGCTGATATTTTGGGAATTGGTTAGTAACAAAGAAGGTAGCCTTTACGTTATACTGACGAAGGCTATCCAGCAACTGCTGGATATATACACCGGGGCCGTCATCAAAGGTGAGGTAAACCGTTTTACCGTTGGGGGCAATTTCGGAAAAATCCTTATGGGTAAGGGTTCCGAACACGATTACCTTACGTGCTATGCTTGAGCGATTTCCCGCGCCGTCTGTAACGGTGTATTCACGCAGATATGTGCCCGATTTGCTTGTATCTATGGAGCCCCAAATCTGCACCGAGGCGGTTATATCACCGTCAAGATTATCCTTGGCGTAATATCCCGGCTCAATATAGGAGCCGCCTGCCGCAATATACATAGTGCTGTGACCGGCAAGGGTAAGGGTAGGCTTTATGCCGTCGGTATAGATTATATGCACCTTAGCGGTGGCAGTGTTGCCCGAAGAATCGGAAACGGTATAATAGCATATCCCATTTTCAACCGTTTTTGTAATACTGCCCGAAAGGTCACCGTCGTAATTATCGCTGGCTGTGGCCGAAACCGTAATATCCTGGGGTGTGGGGGCCACGCTACTGTAATTAAAGGTGAAATTGGGTTCTGCCACCTGAATGGTTGGAGCCACGGTATCAATCACCTGCACCTTGCGGGTAGCGGAGGCGCTTTTCCCTAAAAAGGAAAAACTGTATTTTATACTGTACTCTCCTACCTTATCGGTATCCACCTTTCCTTCTACAGAACAGGGCATTGGCACCGAAAAGTTGTAAAAAGCCAGACCGCCCTTAGCGCCGGGGTCTGAATACTCGTCAAACACCTCTACCGTCACGGTTTTATCGCCCGAAAGGGTAAGCTGTGCGGTGGCGGTGAAGTATACGAAGGCGGCAAGACCTAAAAGCAGTAAAAAGACGCCTGCTATAACAGATATAATGATTATATTTCTTGTTTTTTTACGCATAATTAACACCGTATTCATCTTATCACACACTTTATCTCTTTTCAACATTTTTCAGCATTTTTTGAGAAGAAAATAAAGTAAGAACGGTTGGCCTTGCGGTCAACCGTTCTTTTATTTCTTTGGAAAAATTTTGCGGAAAGCCGCTGCCGCCAGATAGCGAAGGCGCATAAATCCGTAAAACAGGAATATATATAGCCTTCTGATTGTTTTAGAGCGGCTCCAGAAACTTACATAACGGGTATATTTTTTGCCCGAAGAAGCAATCTCCCTGTTTTTTATGATAAAGCCGCAGGCTACCGCTAATATCTGGTTGGGGCGTATGCCACGCTCAAGCTGGGTTTGGGAATCGCCCATAAGATTATAGGTTCCGTTTTTATTTCGGCTGACAATGCGATGAATGACATAGCCGCCGCTGTCCCTTCTGTAAAGAATCACCTCGCCGTCACCAAGAGCATCGGGGTTGCAGGCCTTTAGTATAACCTGGTCCTTATCACTGCGAAGCAGGGGGCGCATACTGTGACCCTTGGCGGTAAACACCACCTCTTTACCCTGCTCCACAAACTCACAGATTATGCCTGACAGCTCATCCATTGGGTAGGCGCTGAGTACCGACGGTTTTCTCATATATCTTCAATAAATCCAAGCTCGGCACAGTTTTGCAAAAACTCGGAAATGTCCTTTCTTGCCGCTTCGGCAGTAACGCCGTATTCGGCCACGAAGGCTTCCACCAGCTCGTCCTCAGTGTGAGGGGTGGAAAGGCGGCCGAACAGCCATTCAGCCATAGGGTTAAGGCGCAGTATCTGCCGCAGGTCAACCCTGCTTTCCCCAACCACAAAGGCTATGGTATCGTTACCGATTTTTCTTACGGCAACGGCATCGTTTAGTTTCATAAAACTACTCCATTCAAATTTTTTCGCAGGGCTTTACCGTAAATTCAAAGCTTATGGTTTTGTCGGCCAGGCGATATCTGGGCTCAAGCTGGGGACCGCAGGAGTTGGAGCCAATACCCGAAACCTTATAATCCACACGGAGGTGAACAAGTCCGTCACTCTTAAGCTCATCGGTATGCTCGGCATTTTTAAGGGCCAAACCGTCAAAGTTGGAAACGTTGGCCTCAAAGCCTTTTCCCTCAAAGCAGACAGTACCGATAGAAAGCTGTTTTACGTTATAGTGGTTGCCGTGCTCCTGAGGTCTGACGTAGTTAACGTACTCCTTATCGGCATCAGAGCTATAAAGGCCCATAAGGGTGCCGTGATGCATATCTGCGTAAGACTCCTCGGGACCGTAGCCGTAATAGGTAAAGGCCTTGTTGGCCTGAGGCATAGTAAACTCAAAGCCCAGGCGAGGCAGCCACACAACTTCCTCACGGATGTTGCCACCCAGCATATATTTAACTACGCCGTCGGCATTAACCATAACCGAAAGATTGTATTTAAAATATGGCAAACGGGAAACACCTGCCAGGCTTCCCTCTACCAAGATAACACCGTCGGACAGGGTACAGCTATATACCTTTGAGAAATTAAATTCAAAGTTTTCACCCTGCCAGATATTATATCTGCCCCAAAGGTCCTTAATCTTTCCGTCGTTATCGGTGGGTGCACGCCAGGTAGAAAGCTTTACGGGGGCGGCCAGATTTTCGTGACCGTTAACCTTCATAGAGGTAAAGTTTCCGTAATGCTTTGAGAAAACATACTCAAAGTTGGCGCCCGTGATTATAATATCTCTTTCGTTTTCGGTAAATACTGCCTTTGCTTCAAAGGTGGGGGCGGAGGTAAGGCTTACGGTCAACTCGTGCTGGGTGTGAGCATAAAGCTTTCCGTCCTTTTCCAGCCTGCAAATAAGATGTGCGCCCAGCTCACCGCTGAGGGTGGGAAGCTCAAGAGCCAACTCTGCCTCCTTATGTGGGGCTACGTCCAGTTCTACCTTTATGCGGCTGAGCTCTTCACCATCCAACTCTATGGCGTAGGTGAAGGTATATTCACTGAGGTTTGTGAAATCAAGACGGTTCTTTATTTTAAGGATATTGCCTTCCAGGGCGGTCTTCATAGGCTGGTAGGCCGCCTTTACCTCCAGAGAGCCTGCCTTTAAGGAGCGGTCAGAGAAGACCATACCGTCACAGCAGAAATTGCCATCGTGGGTAAGCTCACCTTCAAAGTCACCGCCGTATTTCTGTACGCCGTCAACGACTACAGTGTGGTCTGCCCACTCCCATACACAGCCGCCGATAAGCTTATCATACTTATCAAACAGCTCACAATAATCATAAACGTCTCCCGGACCGTTACCCATGGCGTGAGAGTATTCACAAAGGAATACGGGCATTGCGATGTCGGGATTTTTTGCAAATTCCTCAACACCCTTCAGAGAAGGGTACATACGGGAATATACGTCGGAATTATATATAGCCTCGAACTGCTTTACACTCTTGCGGCCTGCATCCTCGGCGTGGCCCAAACGGCCGTCACCAAGACCACGAATATATTCCATCATTGCCACGTGGTTGGGACCGTTGCCGCTTTCGTTACCCGTGGACCACATAATTATTGAAGGATGATTGCGGTCACGCTTAACGGCACGCTCCATACGCTCAAGATGCTCCTTAAGCCACATAGGGTTGGTGCCCGGCCAGGCCAAATCATCTATATCAAAACCGTAGGACACGTTTGCCTTGCGGCGCAAAAAACCGTGGGTTTCAATATCGGTTTCAAGAACTACGTAGAAGCCGATGCGATTGCAAAGCTCAAGGAAATAAGGCGTAGGAGGATAATGAGAGGTACGGATACAGTTAATATTAAGCTCCTTCATAAGCAAAAGCTCGCGCTCTAATTCCTCGTTGGTTTCACACCAGCCGTTGGTGGGGTGGGTATCGTGATGATTTACACCGAACAGCTTTACGGGAACGCCGTTAATGAGAAGCTGGTAGGTAGGTGAAATCTCTATCGTGCGGAATCCTGTGGCAATCTCGATAACCTCGCCACCCCTTTCCAGCTTTACGGTATAAAGGTAAGGCTTCTCTGCATTCCAAGGAGTGGGTTTTTCTACCGCAATTTCGGTTTTAGCTCCCGATGCAGAGCCAATTTTATTACCCTGCATATCATAAAGGGTAACCTCTGCCTCGGCATCGGCGGTAACAGTTACCTTGCCGTCCTTTGCCCCAACGTAGGCATCAACAAGATGATTTTCGGGACGCTGGAGAATATATGTATCACGGAAGATACCGCTAAATCGGAAGAAATCCTGGTCTTCAAGATAGCTGCCTACGCACCATTTAAGCACCTTTACGCGAAGGGTGTTTGTGCCCTGACGAACAAAGCCCGTAATATCGAATTCGGCCTGGAGGTGGGTACCTTGGGTAAAGCCCACATATTCCCCGTTAACGTAAACAAAGCCACAGGAGCCGACACCCTCAAGTACATAGTAAACCTTGCCCCAGAGAGAAGTAATTTCAAAGTCTCTTTCATAAACACCACAAGGGTTGTCATCCGGAACGTAAGGCACGTCTACAGGATAGGGATAGTTTACGTTGGTATAGTTAGGGTTTTCATAGCCCAGGCTTTGCCAGCAGGAGGGCACAGGTACAGTATCCCACTTGTCAATAATTTCGGGTACGTCAATATCTCTTTTATAATAATTAAACCGCCACTCCCCGTTAAGCAGGGTATACTCACTTTTTCCACCGGGAATGTAGTAGGCCCTTTGAGGCAGGCGGTTTTCGCTCGTTTTAAGTACGTTTTCATAGATTCTCATAAAAAAACATCCCTTCGCAATACGCAAAATATCATTTTGATTATACATCACCCTTCCGCCTTTTTCAATAAAAAAAAGACGCCATATTTTATTTATTATTTTATAAATAAAATTAGGTCTTCTATTTTTCAGCAATATTTGGTATAATAGATAAGAATATGAATATTTGAAGGTGTAAAAATGAAAATCACCGTAAAAGGAATTGATATAAACTACCTTGACGAGGGCGAGGGTACCCCCGTTTTACTGCTCCACGGCTGGGGTTCCTCCAATAAACCTTATGCAGGTATTATAAACACCCTTAAGGGCCGTTGCCGCCTGGTCGCTCCCGATTTCCCGGGCTGCGGAGAAAGCGGTATTATGGACAGACCCTGGACCCTGGAAGACTACTGTGACTTCGTGCTGGAGTTTATGAATTCAGTAGGGCTTGAAAATCCCATAATGATGGGTCACTCCCACGGGGGCAGGGTTACTATGTATATGGTGGCCACCGGTATGGTGACCCCTCCAAAAATCGTGCTGCTGGATGCGGCAGGACTTATACCTAAAAAAAGCTTTAAACAGAAATTCAGGGCAAAGAGCTTTAAATTTATAAAGGCCGTGCTTACCCTGCCCATAATCAAAAATTTCTCGGCGGGGCTTTTGGATAAAGCGAGAAAGCATTATGGCAGCGCCGACTACAACGCAGCTCCCGAGGTGCTGCGTCGCACCCTGGTTTCCCTGGTTAATACCGACATCAGAGAATTGCTGCCTAATATTAAATGCCCCTCCCTGCTTATTTGGGGTGAAAACGATACCGCTACCCCCCTGGCCGATGCCAAGGTTATCGAAAGCCTTATTCCCGATGCAGGACTCTGCGTTATTAAGGGCACGGGACATTTCAGTTTTTGCGAGCGTCCCTATGAGGCTCACGCTATCATAAATAGTTTTATTTGAGGTAATTTATGCTTATTCTAAGTTTAAACATCGGACTTATAGCCGCTATTCTCGGCCTTATACGCCAATACCAAATGTTGCAGCAAAACTCTTATTTCGGTTCTCGCTTTCTGGGTTGGCTTAAAAGTGACCTTACTCCCCTGCCCTACGTCATAAAGGGGGTATTGCTGGCTCTGACTGTCTGGGCGGCGGTGCTGGGCGAAAAGGTGCTGGCCGACAGTATGATAGTATTCAGCGCCGTGGCCCTTTTCTTCGGCTGGAAGGGCTTTGCTAAAAACTCCTCCTCCATAAAAAAACTGGTATTTACCGCCCGCATAAAAAGAATGCTGGCTTTCTCGATAGCGGTGCTTGTTGGTATCGGCGTAGGCTGTGTGCTGACCAACGGCACAATAAAGGCTGTATTTTTAGCATTATTCGTGCTGTTTACCCTTTGCACCGAGCTTACCTGTCTGATTTCCCTTTACTGCCTTAAGCCCTGTGAAAAGCTTATTGCCCGTCATTATATAAACGATGCAAAGAAAAAGCTTTCCTCGGTCAGAGGTATCAAGGTTATCGGTATTACGGGCTCCTACGGAAAGACAGGCACCAAGTATATTCTTTCCCGCATACTCAGCGAGAAATACAACGTCCTCCACACCCCCGAAAGCTTTAACACACCTATGGGTGTTGTTCGTACCATCAGAGAAAAGCTGCGTGCCGACCACGAAATTTTTGTTTGTGAAATGGGAGCTAAAAACATAGGCGACATTAAGGAAATCTGCGATATCGTTCATCCCGATATGGGGCTTATAACCTCGGTAGGACCCCAACACCTTGATACCTTTAAGAGTGTTGACAACGTATTTAAAACAAAGTTTGAGCTTTTTGACGCCGTATCCGCTAAAGACGGCACGGTGTTTGCCAACGGTGACAACCCACTTATAAGAGAGCGGGCTGACAGTACCATAAATCTATACGGCACCGACGAAGAATTTGCCACGAGGGCAGAAAATATTTCCGGCTCCAGGGGTGGCGCTACCTTTGACTTGGTGTTTGGCGATGAGCGGGTTAAGATAACCACTAAGCTACTGGGCCGCCACAACGTTCTAAACATCGTAGGCGCCGCAGGTCTGGCCTACAGGCTGGGTGTGCCTGCAAAGGATATTGCCTTTGCCGTTTCCCGTCTGGCCCCCACCGAGCATAGGCTGGAAATGAAAACCTCTGTCGCAGGCTCGCTGCTGATAGATGATGCCTACAACGCCAATCCCGAGGGTTGCCTTGAGGCGGTAAACGTGTTAAAATCATTTGAGGGTATGACCAAGGTTATAATCACCCCCGGTCTTGTAGAGCTTGGCGAAAAAGAATATGAGTACAACAAGGCCCTGGGCACCGCCGCCGCCAAGGTCTGCGATAAAATAATCTTCGTAGGCCGTCAGAGAAGTATTCCCCTGGCAGACGGTGTAAAAGAAACCGACTTTAATACCGACAATATGTATGTTGCCGCTTCCTTTAAGGAGGCTATGGAAACATATTCGGGCTTTGCAGACAGCAATACCGTTGTACTGCTGGAAAACGACCTGCCCGACAACTATTTGAAATAAGGTGAAATTTTATGAAAACAACCGTTGCTTTTATGTTTGGTTGCCGCTCGGTAGAGCACGAGGTATCCATTATCTCGGCGGTGCAGGCTATGCGCTCGGCCGACAGGGAAAAATATGATATTATACCTATTTACGTGACAAAAAACGGCGAAATGTATACGTCAAACAAGATGCTGGAAATTGAGCCCTTCCGTGATATGAAGGCTTTAATTGCCGATAGCGAGCCGGTCACAATGATAAAATCGGGTAACGACGTTGTACTTCATTTCCTAAATCAGAAGCTATTTAAAAAGAAGGATGATATTGTAATCAACGTGGTCTTTCCCGTTGTTCACGGTACCAACTGTGAGGACGGCACCCTTCAGGGTTATCTTGATTTCCTGGGTCTGCCCTACGTAGGCTGTGACGTGCTTTCCAGCGCGGTAGGTATGGATAAGGCAGTATTTAAATACGTTATGCAGGCGGCAGGTCTTCCGGTACTGCCCTGCATCTGCTTCTACGCCAGAGAATATGCCCAGGACCGTGATGCTACGATAGGAAGGGCCGAAAAGGAAATCGGTTATCCTATGATAGTAAAGCCTGTAAATCTTGGCTCCTCGGTAGGTATTTCAAAGGCCGCCGACCGTACCGCCCTGGCCGATGCCATTGACCTTGCGGTTTCCTTCTCCGATAAGGTACTTATTGAGCATGCAGTAACCTCTATCAGAGAGATAAACTGCTCGGTTGTGGGTGACCCCGACTCCTGTGAGGCCTCGGTTTGCGAAGAGCCCTTTATGAATGACGAAATTCTTTCCTACGAGGATAAATATTTAGGCGGAAACAAAAAGAGCGGCGGCTCTAAGGGTATGGCTTCCCTCGCCCGCAAGATTCCCGCCGACATCAGCGAGGAGAAAAGTGCCGAAATAAGAGAGCTGGCCAAAAAGGTATTTAAGGCTTTGGGTGGCTCAGGTGTTGTGCGCATTGATTTTATACTCGACACCGACAGCGATGCCGTTTACGTTAACGAGATAAACACTATTCCCGGCTCCCTTTCCTTCTACCTGTGGGAGGCAACGGGTCTGCCCTACCGTGAGCTTATTGATAGACTCATCTCCCTGGCCTTCAGAAGAAGCCGCAACCGTGAAAATCTAACCTTTACCATTGATACCAACATTTTATCCGGGGTATCCTTCGGCTCAAAGGGCGCTAAAGGAAGCAAAATGTAATGACTGCTTTAATACTTAATTTAATAAAGAAGTATAAAGAGGACCAAAAATTATACCGAGAAAAAAGCGGCACCCTGGCGGGTGTCGTCGGTATTTTCTGTAACCTTTTGCTTTTCGGGCTAAAGCTTACCCTGGGTCTGCTATCCTCTTCAATTTCCATAATTGCCGACGCCCTTAACAATCTGTCGGATATGGGCTCTTCGGTTATAACTATGCTGGGCTTTCGCCTGGCCTCCAAGCCTGCCGACCCCGACCACCCCTACGGTCACGGTCGCTTTGAATATATTTCGGCCTTTATTGTATCGGGGCTTATATTGCTGATGGGCTTTGAGCTTCTTAAAGGCTCAGTTGAGAAAATAATTAACCCTCAGCCCCTACAGTTTGGGACCTGGTCCATAATTATTCTGGCGGTATCCGTAATTATTAAGCTATGGATGTTCCTGTTTAACCGCAAACTGGGCCACTACATAAGCTCCGCTGCCCTTATTGCCACTGCCCGTGACAGTCTTAACGATGCCATAACCACCTCGGCAATTCTGCTGTCGGTGGTTGTAATGATGCTGACCGACCTTAATATTGACGCTTGGGTGGGCGCCGCAGTTTCTCTGTTTATATTGTGGTCGGGCTTCCGCACCGCCAGAGAGACCCTTCATCCCCTTTTGGGCCAGCCTCTTGACCGTGAAACGGCTTTAGAACTTGAGAAGGAAATTATGTCCTTTGACGGTTTCCTCGGCATACACGACCTTATAGCCCACAATTACGGCCCCGGCAGGTGCTTTGCCTCGGTACACGTTGAGGTGCCCGCCGATATCAACATAGTAAAATGCCACGAGCAAATAGACAATTGCGAAAAACGGGTAGCTGAAAAGACAGGAATACTGCTTACCATTCATATGGACCCTGTGGAAACCGATAACAAAAAACTTATCGAGGCCAAGGCTATTATGACCGAGAAGCTTAAAACCATACACCCCCAGCTCACCCTTCACGATTTCCGTATGACCCCAAAAAGTGAACAACGCACAAATCTTATATTTGACGTGGTAATACCCGCAGGTATGGAAAAGGAAAAAAAGGACATAAAGCGACAGATAGAGGATATTGCCCGTTCCATCGACCCTACCTACTACTGCGCAATAGAATTCGACCTGGATTATACTGAAAAATAAAAAACAGGAGCCTTTGCTCCTGTTTTTTATTTGCGATAATAAGAATAGTAGGCCGTTATATCCATCTGCTCGCCGCTGATGGTATCGACACCCGATACGGTAACGCCGTTACCGCTCATCAGCAGGTAGTATTCGGCATCCTTTTCCATACAGCGGAACACGTCGGTGACACCGCACATAACACGAATCTCACCGTTTTTAGCCAGAATACGGCCCGCCTTTCCAAGTATAAGCTCCTCAACGTTGCCTTGCTCGTCACGGACACGGCGAGTGACGTATTTAAGCTCTCGGCCGTCCATCTGGCTTAGAACGTCTATGTTTTTCGGTTTTTTCTTTTTAAATCCAAACACGATGCTTCTCCTCATTACTTTATCATTTTAAGAACTCTTGGTCTGTTATATCGCTGAATAATCACAAATATCAAATCAAATAAAGCAGAAAGGACCGAGGTTAAATCCAAAGCTTTTCTTATTTGTCCCATAAATTTACTGCATTTACTCTTTTTTCAAGCTCATTCACCATTATTTTAGAATCTCTCGGAGCGTTCTTTTTTTCTTTTAAGGTATTGATTAATTGAAAGACAGAAAGAGCGCAACATACAACAAAAATAATATAAGGAGCTTTTTTCCCGAGGTCAGCAACAGCAAAAACAATCGCAAACACACACATAGTAATCAACATTACAAGACTGATTATCTTTAAAATATTATTATAACGACTATAAACAGTATAATATTCAACATAAGTTTTCCCGTCTTGCTCGACAATCTCTCCGTAAAGAGACGTAGAATAGGTATGTTCGATGTGCCTTGAAGGCGGATTGGTAACAGAAATTTTGCCTTTTGCAGTACAGTAAAATTCAATTTGTTGGTAACCGTTAATTTCCTCCCTGCAAAGGCCTTGCATTTGAATAAATTTATCTATTGCATCTTGCTTTGTAGTAAAAAGTTCGTATTTACCTTGGTTGATTTTTTTCATTAAATCACCGGCCTTTAGAGTAATCACTTGTATTTCTAAATGAGATGATTTGTGAAATACATGCCTAAGATTGTCTTTAAGAAGTACATTATTTGTACAACTATTATTAGCAGTAATATCAGCGCCACTATTAAAAGAATTCTTTTGAGAATTTTCATCTCATCACCGCCTTGGGTGTATTATATGCTTGTGTCAAGTGGTAACACAAAAATTTTTGAAAAAGTTTGCAGAAAAGGCGGTTTTTAG
>JAGAPN010000002.1 GCA_017623235.1 Clostridia bacterium
AGTTTTATTAATAAGCTCGGCAGTATCGGCAGGTATCATATAGTGCTCGGTATGCATTTTGTGGTCTTTAATATTTTCAGCTTTTACGGGGCGGAATGTACCCAGCCCTACGTGAAGGGTAACGTAACCGATATTTATCCCCTTTTCCTTTAACTCCTCCAGCATTTCATCGGTAAAATGCAGGCCTGCGGTAGGGGCTGCGGCAGAGCCCAACTCCTTGGAATATACCGTCTGGTAGCGCTCTTTGTTTTTAAGCTCTTCGGTTATATAATGGGGCAGAGGCATCTGACCCACCTCATCAAGAAGAGAATAAAACTCTCCGTCACAGTTAAATTTAATAATACGGTTACCTTCCGGGGTGGCATCAATCACGTCACAGGTAAGCCTTTCGCTGAAACGAAAGCCGGTGCCCGGCTTTGCCTTACGACCGGGACCTGCCAGAGCTTCCCAAGTGTTGTTTCCCAGATTTTTCAGAAGCAGGAATTCTACACGGGCACCCGTATCCTCCTTAATACCGTAAATACGGGCGGGAAGCACACGGGTATTGTTAAGAATGAGGGTGTCCCCCGGTTTAAGATAATCAAAAAGAGAGGAAAATACTGTATGTTCTACCCTGCCGCTGTCCTTATCAAGCACCATAAGACGAGATGCGTTTCTCGGCTCTATTGGGGTCTGGGCAATAAGATTCTCAGGTAAATCATAAAAAAAATCGCTTGTTTTCATAAAGTTGCACAACTCCGACGGTGTCAAACTAAAATAGTTTAGCATAAAATATATTTGACAAACATACCCGTGAATGTTATATTTAATTCATAATGGGTTAGAATGTGATTATTTATATTATATAAAAAATTTGTTCACTATTCAACTCCTAATTTATTATAATTTTCACAGCTTGGAAGGATCGTGATTTTTGTGAAAAGTTACAAGGTAGGAATTATCGGTGCTACCGGTATGGTTGGACAGCGCTTTGCTCTTTTACTTGCCGACCATCCCTGGTTTGACGTCAAGGTGCTTGCTGCCAGCGGCAGAAGCGCAGGCAAAACCTATGAAGAGGCTTTGGGTGGCCGTTGGGCTATGACCAAGCCTGTGCCCGAAAAGCTTAAGGGTATGACCGTTTTAGATGCCGTAGCTGATATGAAAAAGGTTGCCGAGCAGGTAGATTTCGTATTCTGTGCGGTAGATATGAAGAAGGATGAAATAAAAGCTCTTGAGGAGGCTTACGCAAAGCTTGAGTGTCCCGTAGTTTCCAACAACAGCGCTCACCGCTTTACCGAGGACGTACCTATGGTCATCCCCGAAATCAACTCCGACCACACTGCCATTATTGAGGCACAGAGAAAGCGCCTCGGTACCAAGAAGGGCTTTATCGCAGTTAAATCCAACTGCTCTCTGCAGAGCTACGTTCCCGCTCTCTATCCTCTGGATGAGTTTGGCGTTAACAAGGTACTGGTTTGCACCTATCAGGCCATCTCCGGCGCAGGTAAGACCTTTGAGCGTTGGCCCGAAATGGTGGATAACGTAATCCCCTATATCGGCGGCGAGGAAGAAAAGAGTGAAAAAGAGCCCCTTAAGATTTGGGGTAAGGTTGAGGGCGACAAGATAGTTTGCGCCGATTCTCCCAAGTTCACCGCACAGTGCCTGCGTGTTCCCGTTTCTGACGGTCACATGGCTGCTGTGTTCGTAAGCTTTGACAAGAAGCCCACCAAGGACGAGATCCTTGCAAAATGGAAGGAGTTCTCGGGCGCACCCCAGGAGCTTGAGCTTCCCAGCGCACCCAAGCAGTTCCTTAACTACTTTGTTGAAGATAATATGCCCCAGACCAAGCTCAACCGCGAGCTTGAGGGAGGAATGGCCGTTTCTATCGGTCGACTCCGTGAAGATAGTCAGTACGATTATAAGTTTGTATGTCTTTCCCATAACACCCTTCGTGGTGCGGCAGGCGGTGCAGTACTTTTAGCCGAGCTGCTTTGTGCCCAGGGCTATATGGACTAATTACAGAAGGTGTGAATTATGAAGAACACTATTTTTGAAGGCGTTGCAACCGCACTCGCCACCCCTATGCACGAGGACGGCTCCATAAACTATGACCGTCTTAAGACCCTTATTGATGAACAAATAGATGCAGGAATTCCTGCTCTGGTAATTTGCGGCACTACAGGTGAATCTGCAACCATGACTCTTGAAGAGCATGCCGAGGTTATCCGTGTAGCTATTGAGCATACCGCTGGTCGTGTTAAGATTATTGCAGGCGCCGGCAGTAACGATACCGCTTGTGCTATCGACCTTGCAAAGGAGGCCGAGGCCGCAGGCGCAGACGCTCTTCTGGTTGTTACCCCCTACTATAACAAAGCCACCCAAAACGGTCTTGTAGCTCACTATAAGGCTATCGCCGACAGTGTTTCTCTGCCTATCATCGTTTACAATGTTCCTTCCAGAACAGGCGTAAACATTAAGCCCGAAACCTACGCCAAAATGGCTGATATAGAAAACATAGTGGCCATTAAGGAGGCAAACGGCGACATCTCCAGCGTTGTTAAGACCCGCCGTCTTTGCGGCGACAAGCTGGATATATATTCAGGCAACGACGACCAGGTTATCCCCCTTATGGCTATGGGCGGAAAGGGCGTTATTTCGGTTCTTTCCAACATAATGCCCAAGGAAACCATTGAGATGTGTGACCTTATGCTTAAGGGCGACACCAAGGCTGCCGCAGATATGCAGGTAGAGCTTTCCTCTATTGCCGACGCCCTTTTCGTAGAGGTTAATCCTATTCCCGTAAAGACCGCTATGAATCTGATGGGTATGGATATGGGTCCCCTTCGTCTTCCCATGACCCCTATGGAGGAAGGCACCAAGGCAGTATTAGTCAGCGAGCTTAAAAAGTTTAACCTTATATAAAAATTTTGTGGCAGGCTAACCCCTGCCACTATGTTTAGGATGTAGTAATATGACAAACATTATTTTAAGCGGATGCGCAGGTAAAATGGGTCGTGTAATCACCGACTGCGTAGCTCAAAGAGATGACTGCAAGATAGTAGCAGGAGTCGACCTTAACTTAAACGACAGTTTTGGTTACCCCGTATATGATAGCATTGACAAGGTAAC
This sequence comes from Clostridia bacterium, assembly GCA_017623235.1. Classification (GTDB taxonomy): domain Bacteria; phylum Bacillota; class Clostridia; order Oscillospirales; family Acutalibacteraceae; genus SFWF01. The sequence continues at coordinate 3,109 of JAGAPN010000002.1, forward strand.
AGAATCGGCCGACGCTATTATAGATTTTTCCCACCCCTCCTGGCTGGACGGTCTTCTTCGCTTCTCAGCAGAAAAAAAGCTGCCTCTCGTGCTGGCAACCACAGGCTTCTCTGCCACCCAGACCGATAACATTAAGGCCGCATCAAAAGATATTCCTCTTTTTTTCACCTTTAACATGTCATTGGGCATTAACCTGCTGGTGGCCCTTTCCAAAAAGGCGGCCGCCGTGCTGGATGGCAACTTTGATATTGAAATTATTGAAAAACACCATAATCAGAAGATTGACGCTCCCTCGGGCACTGCAATTATGTTGGCTGAAGCTATAAACGCCACCCTGGACAACCGTATGATGTACGAATACGACCGCCACTCTAAAAGGGAGAAGCGCCCCGCCAACGAAATCGGTATTCACTCTATACGAGGCGGCAATATCGTAGGTGAACACGAGGTTTTATTTGCCGGCCACGATGAGGTTATCACCCTATCTCACCGGGCAACCTCGAAGGAGGTCTTTGCGGTGGGCGCGATTAAGGCTGCTCTTTATATGAAGGGCAAGACCCCCGGACTTTATGATATGAATAACGTAATAGCTCTTTAATAAAAAGCCACCACAGATAGTCTGTGGTGGTTTTCATTTTTACAGAGAGTAATGGGTTCTTCTTATAATATGCTCCTGATAAGGCAGATCAAGCTCGTTGAAATAGCCGCTCCAGCCCCAAACTCGAACAATAAGATTTGGGTAGTTCTCGGGGTGCTTCTGCGCATCCAGCAGCACATCACGGTTGATGGAGTTAAGCTGAAGCTGATGTCCCCCCAGCTCAACGAAGAGCTGTACCAGCTTTGCGGTTTTGGCAATACCAATCTCGTTGCGAAGAACAGTGTCGTGTATTTCGAGGGTTAATGGTCCGCCGTTTGCTATGTTGGTCATATCAAACTTCGTAAAGGACTGAATTACCGATAAAATTCCTTCTGTTTTAACGTCCAGAGAAGGCGAAAAGCTGCTGGAATACACGTCCCCTGCTTTTCTGCCGTCGGCAGTTGCAGGGCATTTTGCGGCACTGAGCAGATATTCCATAGCGCTGCCTGTGCCTGCACGCCATATACCCCCCTGAAGATTAGAACGATTGTTCAGATTACGGCTGAAGACATCCATAAGATGGGTGGCAATATCGTCAACATAGTTATCGTTGTTACCCATTTTGGGACAAGCCTTAAGCTTGTTACGAAGGGCCTCAAAGCCTTCAAAGTCGGCCTCAAGGGCGGCAAGTAACTCTTCCTTCGAAACTGTGCCGTCCTCATATACACATTTCTTTATAGCGGCCAGGGCATCTGCAGCGTTGGCGATACCTGCGCCGTGACAACCAAAATTAAAATATTTGGCTCCGCCGTGATGCATTTCCTGCAGTCTTTCAATGCAGTTACCTATAAATATGCTGGCGGTGACGTCATAAAGGTCCGGATACTTACGGTTAATAAACTCTTCACAACAATCAATGACCTGCTTATCCACCAGAGCCAGCAGGTCGTCGAAGGAATCGGCAGTTACCAGGCCCTCGGACACAGCGTTTGCCACCATAAGGGGAAAATTCATTGTGCGAATATTGGGGATGTCGGCGCCCACCCCGGGTATTATAAACTCCCAGCAGGCGGCCACAACATAGTTGTAGGCATCCTCTTTATCGTAGCCCAGCTTTATAAGACCGGGAATTACAACGTCATCGTTACAGTATTGGGGGAAGCCTAAACCCTTTTTAGTAAGCTCGGTACCCAGAACGTAGATTTCATCGGGGGTGTTTTTACCAACACGAAGATTTATCTTTGGGTCAATGAGATTAAGCTCCAGCGATGCTTCCATACAGCTTTTTGACAGGTCGTTAAAAAGATAATTGCCTGCCTCATCGAAGCCACCCAGCACCATACTCTGGCCGTTATCGCCCTGCTGCATACCTCCGTAAACATCGCTGTCATAGTTAAGTGCAATAAAGAAAGCCTCCAGGGTTTCAAACAATTCTTCCTTGGTCACTCCCCTATCAAGGTCGGCCTGCCAGAAGGGCATCATATACTGGTCAAAGCGGCCAAGGCCCAGGTGCTGCACACCACGGCGGCGCAGAACAACGTTAATAAGCTTTATAAAAACGCAGGCCTCGTAAAAGCTTTCGGCACCCTTTCGGGGGATTTTACCCAGCGCTTCAAATAGTCGGGGGCACTTATCCTCAGCCAGTTTGCGGTGGGCGTCGGATATAGCTATCATACGGTCAATCTCCGAAAGCATTTTATCGGCAAAGGCCAGTTTTTCGGGGGCGGTATGTTTAGCCTTGGCGGCTAAAATTCTGCTTTTGGTTGCCTCAAAGCCCTCGGTAATAACGGTGGCATAGTCCAGGGTTACGTTACCTACCTGATATTCCGTTCTCTCGCTGTAGCCCATATTAAAGCCGAACAGCTCCACAGGGTAAAGTATAGGCTGAGCCTCGGGGTCGGATGACCTGAGTTTTCTGTATTCCTTGCTTTTCAACTGCTCCAGCATTGCTTTAACTAAATTCGTCATACCAATTACCTCCTGTTATAAAACGGCGGTTTTAATGCCGTATTCGCTGAATATTTCGGGGTGCAGATGAACCTGCGCCTCGGTATCAAATTTCGGGTCATAGCTTCGGGACAGCATTTTATATTTGCCCCCTGCCATTTTGTTGTAGGGTAAAAGTTCTACGTAATCCACACCGTTTTCTTTAAAAAATTCGCAGCTTTGCCTTATATTACTCTCGGTATCCGAAACCCCGGGAATAAGAGGGATGCGGACAACGAAATCAAGACCGCTGTTTTTAAGCTGAATAAAGTTTTCAAGTATCCTTTCATTTGAAACACCTGTATATTTGCGATGCAGGTCGTCGTCCATTATCTTTATGTCAAACAGCATAAAGTCGCAAAGGGTCAAAGCTTGGCGAAAGGTGTCGGCATCGGTATATCCGCAGGTCTGTATCGCGGTATGCATCTTGCCCTTAAGCTTGCCAAGGCATTCAAAAAGGAAATCTCTTTGGGCGAATGGCTCGCCGCCCGAAAAGGTTACTCCGCCAACCTTGCCGAGGATTGAGGCATTTTTCAGTAGTTTTTCGCAAAGCTCTCCCGGCTCACATTCCTCGCCGCAGTATCGAAGCAGCCCTCCGGGGCAGTTTTCAATGCTTTTTTCAGTAAAGGCAGGGCCGTTTTCAGTTTGTTCGGCATATTTTATGCAGTTATTGCAGCCGATACATCCGTTAGGACTACGAACAATTTGTCTACCGTAAACCTGACCCTCGGGGTTGTGGCACCAGGTGCAGCGAAGAGGACAGCCCTTTAAAAACACCGAGGTTCTGATACCCGGTCCGTCATAAACGCTAAATTCTTCAATAGAAAAACACATACCTTTCACCCTATCACCTCGATTTCATTATATTACTCCCCCATTGACAAGACAAGAAATATGTTATAAAATAATGGACAGAAGTTAAGATTCGGAGGTGCCGCTATGATTTTCACCAGCCCTTTAATTCCAAAATGAATTTCAATTATAACGCCTATATTTACAGCAATACCGGCTATGACTCCCACTTTCACAGCAATTACGAGCTGATTTACGTTTTTGAGGGCGAAATGCAGGTTTTTGTGAACGCCAGAGAGTTTATACTAAGGGGCGGTAACACTCTGCTTATATCCCCCTTTGCTGTACACTCTTTTAAAGTACCCGCCGATACCAGGGCCTGGGTTGGGGTATTCAGCAAAGACTTTGTGGCTGATTTCGCCTCTAAAAACGGTCATCGTCAGTTTTCAAGCTTCACCTTACCCCAAGAGCAGGTAGGGCTGCTGAAAACCCAACTGTTCTTTGAGGGCAAGCCTGAACACTACAGTTGTAAGGCCTTTTTATATCTCGTTTGTGCTGAGTGCAAAAAACAAGCAAAGGTTATCTCTTCAGAAAATAAAGGCTTTCGCGATGCGGTTATAAGCACCATAAGCCGAGAATTTCAAAATGACATCTCCCTGAAAGAATTGGCCGAAAATTTGGGTTATGAATATCATTATTTTTCCAGCCTATTTCATAAATGCTTTAATATGGACTACAAAAAGTTCATTAACCTTTTTCGTTTTGAACGGGCCTGCAAGCTGTTGGAAACCGAAAACCAAGCCATTACTGAGATTTATACCCTATGTGGCTTTTCCTCCCTTCGCAATTTTAATCGGGTCTTTAAGGAAATGAGCGGTATTACCCCGCTCGAATATAAAAGAAATCTACCGCAATAAATGGGCAGGCACCATCAGCAAATACAGAATAACAAAACCGCAAGTCAAGCTGACTTGCGGTTTTACTTATGATGCATCCTTTATACGGGACGTCGAGGCGCCGTCCCCTACGCTTTGGGTACCCGATACGATTGAGTCAATACAGGACCAACAAAATGTTAAATTTCATATTCCTTATTAAATTCAAGCAGGTTTCCGCCATCAATATTTTCTGAAAATAAATACGGATTTTCAGAATTTGAAGCAAACATATCATAATGATTGGGAATGTTTATTTTAGCCCCGATTTTTTTGGCAGTCATTAACGCTTCTTTTACATTCATATTTCCAAGTCTACCATTTATACAAATAAATGTGATATCGGGTTTGTATTGTGAAATATCAAACAGTTTTTCGTTGTATAGCGTATCTCCGCTGAAATATAAGGTTTTATTTTCAGCTTTAACAATTAAACCAAAAGCCTCTACAGTATGATCTGCAAAAACAGCGGTTATTTCTATGTCACTTACAACTGTACTTTCGCCAATATTTAACGAAACAACGTTATCCTTACCAAGACGATTCAACTCTGCTTTACCCTCATTTGTGGTGATAAAAAGCTGTTCATCGTTTATCTGCGCTACCGTATCGGGATCTAAATGATCCAGATGATTGTGAGTGCATATCACCGCCTCACAGGATATATCCTGCGGATTAATGGGTATAGGTAAGGAGCGTGGTCTTCCTGCTATGCGGTTAACGCTGTCGGAAAGATAGGGGTCTATCATTATTTCCGTTTTTTCGGTTTTAATAATATAACCGCTTTGGCCTAAAAACCTTATTTTCATTGTACGCTTTTTCCCCCGTCAACAAAAATATTTTGACCCGTTATATATCTTCCCTCATCACTGCACAAAAGGCTGACAATTCCTGCGCAGTCTTCGGGCTCACCGTAAAAGCCAACGGGAATACTATCCGTAACCTTTTTAGCGTATTCGGGGTCAGAAAGCGCTTCGACATTTCTATCGGTATAAATTACACCGGGTGCTACGTTATTAACGGTAATTCCATCCTTTGCAAACTGAAGAGAAAGCGATTTCATCATATTTGTTTGCGCGGCCTTTGAGGCAGAATACACAAGCATATCGGGGTGAGGCTTCGCTTCCTGAACAGAGCCTATGGTTACAATTCTGCCCCAACCATTTTTCTTCATATTATCGGCCACAACCTGAATTAGCATCATACTTGACACAAAATTACAGTTAAGCTGTTTTTGGCAAGCATCAACCGAAATATCTTGCCAAGGAGTGCGATACTGTACCGAGGCATTAAGTATTAAGACATCGACTTCCTTAACCTTTTCACAAAGCTTACGAGTTGAGTTTAAATCTGTGAGGTCGGAAACAATCGTTTCGGCCACTCCGCCGTTTTGTTCAATTATTTGTTTTGTTTCGTTGGCTTTTGCTATATTTTCTGCGCCGTGAACAATAACTTTATATCCATCCTGCGCTAATCTTATGGCTATAGCTCTGCCTATTCCTCTTGAAGAGCCTGTAACAAGTGCTGTTTTCATAGTTTTACCTCATTATAGTGCGGTTTGTGTATCATTCGGGTCGCCGTTGCGAGCTAAATCGTACTCTTTAGACCAATCTAAATCGCGGTATTCTTCGCCTCTTGGGTCGGTCTTTATCCATTCAACTAACATATCCAGCATTTCTTCTGTCCAAGTGTTACGGTCAATTTGCGCTGTTGTAAACTTACCCTGACAAATCATTTCAAAGCCAAAGTCATCTTTTACGTGGGTTTTGGCTGCACCCTCAACAACATCGGCAACAAGATGAGCAGGAATAAAGAGTACTCCGCCGCCTGCACCGAACACAACATCGCCGGGCAGACATACTGCGCCGCCAAAGTTTGTAATATCGTTCCAGTCTTTCATTACAAATTCACGGATTGGTGTCGGGTCAATACCTCTATAATAAACCTGAACATCGGGAATTTGTTTCATTTGCTCGACATCGCGAATACCGCCCCATACTACTGCGCCGCCGTTTTTGGTGCGCTTTTGAAGTGCGGTTGTAAGGTTTCCGCCTAAGAATGTACCCTTATAAATCTTATCGTACATATCGCAAACCACAACATCGCGTTCATAAAGGTTATCGATAACCCACTGATTATAGTTGCCCTGCAAGCCATCCTCGGCGCCGCGTGCAAACTGAATATCGTGCAGGTCGGGGCGTGTTGGGCAATAGGTACAGGTAACGGCGCGGCCAACCAGCTTGCGTCCATCGTTATGTAATGTATGCATTGGATTTTCACCGCCGCCTACAAACTGATGCTCGTAACCGAGCACAAATATCGGTTTCCATACCTCTTCCAGGGTCATACCGCAGAGTGCATCAAGATACTTATCCTCTACCTTAGGTCTGCCATCGGGTAATCTTTCGCCCTTCCAAAGTGGGGTAAGTGCAATAATTTTTTCTCTATCATTAAAATTCATACTATTAAACCTCGTTATTATTTTGCCGCCGATATTAAATCAATGTCATTTTTGCCGTTCTTTCCAAAGGTGGCAATAATTTTTTCATCAAACACATCGAATTCATAGTCTCCAAAGAAGCCTCTAAATTCAATATAGCCGTTCTCATCGGTTGTGAGGGTGCCCTCGGTATGCCATTCTTCGGTTAAAAGCTTTTTAAGCATATGCGCCGATTTCTTTGGGGTAAGGTCATGATGAAAAAGACCGCCGCGACAGTTATTTTCGTTCCAATTTGAATCTCCTACATAGCAGTAACCGTCAAACTGATTCCAATAAACCACAGTGTCCACCAGCGGGTGAGAAAACCAAACAGAATACAGGTTCTTTAAAATTTCAGCCTGAAGTTCCTCAAATTCCTCGCCCTCGCCAAAGGTGGGAATGGTAACCTCGGTGATTTCAAGCGGTAACCCAAATTTGCCCAAAGTATCAAACATTTTAAAGCTTAATTCAGGGTCTGCAAAGCTGAGATATTCAGACTTGGCATTGCGTTCATAGGCTTCTTCGGTTTTAGCTGTTGCGCCCGTGAAAAGGTGGTGCTGAATACCAATTTTATCGATTGGAGTTCCCTTTAAAAGAGCATTCTCAATTTCCAAATAATAAGCAGACCAAACTCCCTTATTGGCAACGTCTGCATTGCAACCTCCCTCATTGATAACAAGGGTTTCATCAGGAAAATATCTTTTCGCAAGAGAAAATGCCCATTCGTTTAAATCCTTTTTTGTGGTGATAACAGAATCGGTATTCCACATATAACTCAGCAATGTCTCATTTATGACCTCAAATTCAACCATTCTGCCGGCATAACGCTCAGAAATTTCTTTAAAACGCTTTTCGTAATGGCGTTCCATTTCTGCCATATTATCTTTTGGTAGCCAGTTCGGTGTAAACTTATCGTAAACAAGACAATGCAGCTTTGTGTCGATACCGTTTTCAGCACAATACTGCATACAAAGCTCCGGAGCGGGACGGCGGTAAACCTTAGCACTGTCTTTATCAAAGCGCGGCTTGTTTTCTTCAGGCTCGAGTCCGTCCCAATAAAATGGAACGGTGGCAAGGTTAAAATATTCCTTAAATAACTCGCGGAACTTTGCGTTGTCTTCAGCCTTTTCAAACTCATCTAACATAAAAATATGTGCTCCGAATTTGAATTCATGGGATTTTTGATTGAACTTAACCTCGGTGTTTTTAAGAGGATTTCCTTCTTTATCAACGAATCGAATTTTAAAATCTCCCTTACGGTTTTGCTCAATACCATCCTTTATACGAGCCCAGAGCTCAGGCTTTTCATTTGCAGCCTTTAGCCAAATTTCTTTAAGTTCTTTTGCCGATAACATATTTTTCTCCTACATATTTGTCAAATTTAATCTGATTCAATAAACCGTAAAATGCGGCAATTTCACAGTCAAGGTTTTAGCTCCAAATTCTGTCGTTGGAAAATTCTCTGTTCCATTCATCTGTGGGTTCAAAGTAGCCGGGAATTTCAGGATTGATGTGCTGTCTTAAAACTTCTTCATTAAGGTCATCGAAACCAAGACCCGGTTTTTCGGGAACCTTAATAAAACCATCTTTAAATATAGGATTATCAATTCCTTTAACCATATCTGCCCACCAAGGAACATCCACCGAGTGGAATTCAAGTGCCAATACATTATGCATAGCTGCTGCAGTATGAACTGCCGCCAGGCAAGCCACAGGACTTTCTGCCATATGTATTGCGGTTGCAACACCGTATTCATCAGCAATGTCACCTATCTTTTTAAGTTCCAAAGCACCGCCACAGGTTAAAATATCGGGGTGGATTACCGATACGCCGCCTGCTTTAATAAGGGTTTCAAATCCCTCTTTAAGATAAATATCTTCACCTGTACAAATGGGAATGGTAGTAGAATTTTTAAGTCTTACATACTGGTCTGTATACATCCAAGGCACCATATCCTCTATCCAGGCAAGATTATAGGGTTCCATTCTTCTTGCAAAGCGAATGCAATCTTCAACGCAAATATGACCGAAATGGTCGATTGCAAGGGGCACCTCGTAACCGATAACCTCTCTAACCTCTTTAACATAATTTTCAAGGATATCAAGTCCCTTTTCGGTAAGATGAATACCTGTGTGTGGGTGTGCCGTAGTAACTATTGAATAGCTCTTTTGATGCTTTACCATATCCGCAGTAACTGAGCCGCCTTGAACATTAAGAATATGAGAAGCATATTTCTTCAT
>JAGAPN010000020.1 GCA_017623235.1 Clostridia bacterium
CCCAAGGAGCTGGCGGCAGATGTTTTCGTGGAGATGGATGCTGAAAGTCAGATTTCACTTATTGAAACCTTTACAGATAAAGAGCTTAATGCAGTTATGGAAGAGCTTTTTGTGGACGACCTGGCGGATATTATTGAGGAAATGCCTGCTGTTGTCGCCAAAAGAATGCTAAAAAATGCTGACGCTGACACAAGACGTATTGTAAATCAGATTTTGGCCTATCCTGAAGATTCTGCAGGCAGTATTATGACCACAGAGTACGTTGGACTTAAAAAAAATATGACGGTTTCTGCAGCATTTGACAAAATAAGACGTAACGGTATAGATAAGGAAACCATATATACTTGCTATGTAACCGATTCGAAAAGGCGTTTGCTGGGTGTTGTATCTGCAAGGCAGCTGATGCTTTCTGACAACGATACTGTGCTTAGTGATATAATGGAATTTGATCCGATTTATGCATATACCTACGATAAAAAGGAAACCGTTGTTCAAATATTTGATAAATACGATATGCTGGCACTTCCTATCGTGGATGCAGAAAACCGCCTCATAGGTATTGTAACGGTAGACGATATCATTGACGTTATGCAGGAGATAATGACCGAGGACATTGAAAAAATGGCTGCTATTGTGCCTACAGAAAAGCCGTATCTTAAAACCGGAGTTTTCGAAATTTTCAAATCCAGAATTATTTGGCTTCTTATATTAATGATCTCTGCTACCTTTACAGGAATGATAATTACATCATTTGAGGCTGCTTTAGCCTCTTGTGTGGTGCTTACAGCGTTTATGCCAATGCTTATGAATACGGGAGGTAACTCAGGCAGTCAGGCATCTGTTACAATAATTCGTGCATTATCTTTAGGTGAGGTCGAGTTTAAAGATATTCTGAGGGTTTTATGGAAAGAACTCAGAGTATCACTTCTATGTGGTTTATCGTTGGCCTTGCTTAATTTTATTAAGATGTGGCTTTTTGATATATTGTTGCTTCGTACTGAAGGATTGACCTTAGAGGTTGTTGCAGTTGTTAATATTACGCTTTTCTGTACAGTTTTGCTTGCTAAACTTGTAGGCTGCGCCCTTCCCATAGGCGCCAAGAAAATCGGGCTTGACCCTGCGGTAATGGCCAGTCCTTTTATCACTACCATCGTTGATGCTATTTCATTGGTTATATACTTTGCTATAGCCGCAAATGTTCTCAATATATAAAAAATAGGATATCAAGCTTAGCTCTTGATATCCTATATTTTTTTTACTTTTTTTATCAGTAGATTTCCCGCAATTCCAACCAAGGCGCCGGAGATGATTGCTGTTACTGCTAAAGCGGGTATCAAATATGCTATTTCTGCAGTACCCATAATAATGCAGGATACTATTATCTGGCCCACAATATGCATTATGCCACCTGCAATACTGACTGTAATTGTTGCAAATACCTTACATTGCTTAAGCGCTACCATAATCAGTAAGCTTAAAACTGCACCGGCCAGGCTATAGGGTAGGGAAGAGCCAATTGAGCCGAAGAGTATAGAGGTAAGCAATACCCTAACAAGAGAAACGGCAGCAGCCTCCTTCACGCCAATGCGGTAAAGAATAAAAACAATTATAACATTGGGAAGTCCTATTTTTATTGCAGGGTGTGGGGTTGGGATAAAATGCTCAAGATAAGACATTACCATAGCGATAGCACACAGCATTCCCAGCACAGCAATTTTTTTAGCTTTCATTTAAACCCCCTATGAAATAAAATCGGTTTCGCCGTCAACGTTTGATACGACCTTTACGGTTGTCTTATTTGGAAGACAAACCAGGGTCTCACCATTATAACGTATTTTATGCTGATTAACACAAAGCTTATCGGGACAAGAGGCTTCTTTTATATAAGCGTCACCGTTTTCAATAATAAGAATATTATATCCATCACCGTTTGTAAGCTTAACCACCAGGTCTTCATCCAGGGGGTAAACAGCGCTTTGACGGCCGTTTACGGTTACAACAGCAAAAGCCCCTTCTGTTTTAGAAAAGGCGAATACGGCTAAAATTATAGCCAATATTAAAGCTATTGAGCCTATAAGAATGACGTCAAACTTGTGTTTTTTTATAAAATCAGACATAAATACCTCTTAAACAACTCCTGCAGGCTTCTGCAGGAGTTGTTTAGATAAATAATTATTTTTTGAAAACGATAGATCCCGTGGGGCAAGCTTCGGCACAGGCGCCGCAGGCAATACATTTCTCATAATCAATAGTAGAAAGATTATCTGCAACTGTAATAGCGCCGGTGGGGCAAACCTTCTGGCATTTCATACAACCGATACAGGCAACCTTGCAGTTTTTTCTGGCAACGGCGCCCTTATCCTTGTTGCGGCATTTAACGGCAACAGGCTTATCGGCAGTAATAATTTCAATAAGAGCGTTGGGGCATTTCTTTGCGCAAAGACCACAAGCCGTACATGAATCTACATCAACCTTTGCAACGCCGTTGACAATGTGAATGGCATCATATTCGCAAACGGTTACACAATCGCCAAAACCGAGGCAGCCGTAAACGCACTTGCCGTCGCCACCGTAAATAAGCTTTGCAGCGTGACAGCTCTGACCGCCGTAATAATCGGCCTTCTTTTCTGTGTTGTCGCAGGAACCGTTACAGTGAACAAGAGCCACCTTTTTAGTAACTTCAGCGGCGGTAACGCCGAGTATTTCAGCAATATCGGCAGCGGCCTTGGCGGCACCGGGAGTACAAAGATTCACTCTGTCTTCTTCGTTTTCGCCTAAAGCTTTGGCATAACCGTCACAGCCTGCATAGCCGCAGGCGCCGCAGTTAGCGCCGGGTAGACAATCTCTTATCTGCTGAATTTTTGGATTGGTTTTAACCTCAAAAGCTTTTGATGCTATAGCAAGCATAACTGCGCAAAGCAGACCGATAACTGTAACGACAGCGGTAGCAATTATAATAGGCATAAAATCAACTCCTTATTTTAAGCAAAAAGATTTTCGATAATTCCGCCGAAACCTAAAAAGGAGAGGGCAACAATAGCGGCGGCTGTAAGTGTAATGGGAACACCTTCGAAGGACTTGGGAGGCTTGCTGGATTCAATTCTTGAACGAACCCCTGCAAAGAGAACCATTGCAAGAAGGAAGCCAAGACCTGCACCAAGGGAAGAAACAAGAGATTCTACAAATCCGAACTCGTCGGTAATGTTGTTTTTGCAGACACCGAGTACGGCGCAGTTAGTAGTGATAAGGGGAAGGTATATTCCCAGGGAAGCGTGAAGAGCGGGAATAGACTTCTTAAGGAACATTTCTACCAGCTGTACAAGAGCAGCGATAACAAGAATGAATACGATTGTCTGAAGATATTCAAGACCAAACGCATTAAGAACGTATTCCTGAATAGGCCAGGTAACTGCTGTTGCGAGCAGCATAACGAAGGTTACGGCAATACCCATACCAACTGCCTGGTTGGTCTTTTTGGAAACGCCCAGGAAGGGACAAATTCCAAGGAACTTAGTAAGAACGTAGTTGTTGACCAGAACAGAGGTCATCATAATTATAATGAGATTTTTAAGCATATCCATAATTATTCAGCCTCCTTTTCACATTTGGTCTTGCCGCAGGTAGCGGCAGAAGGGCAACCCTCACAGCCAAATTCTTTCTTGGGCTTTCTGGTGCTGAACTTGTTAACGGCAGCAATAAGAAGACCGAATACAAAGAATCCACCGGGAGCAGAGGTGAGTATGGGGAAGCAGTAATCTTTAAGGAAAGGAATTTCCATACCGAAGAAGCTGCCTGCGCCAAATACCTCACGTATAACGGCCATTGCAAGCAGGGCAAACAGGAAGCCGATACCCATACCAACGCCGTCAATAATAGATTCAACAACCTTATTTTTGCTTGCAAACATTTCGGCACGGCCTAAAATGATGCAGTTAACAACGATAAGGGAAAGGAACACACCGAGAGCCTCATAAATTGAGGGGAAGAAGGCGTGCATAAGCATCTCAACAATAGTAACGAAGCCTGCGATAATAACAATGTATGAGGGAATTCTTACCTTGTCGGGGATGATATTGCGAAGAAGGGAAATTACCAGGTTAGAGCCAACAAGCACGAAAAATGCTGCGGCACCCATACCAAGTGCGCTCTTAGCGTCTGCAGTAACTGCCAGAGTGGGGCAGGTACCGAGCAGAAGCACAAGAACGGGGTTTTCTTTCAGTATTCCATTAAGGAGAGTTTTCATTTTATTCATTACTGAGCAGCCTCCCCGTTAAGAATCTGATATGCGGCCTTAATATCATTCCAGCACTGCTTGGTTGCGGTGGTGGTGAAGGTAGAGCCTGCGATGAGAAGGGTATCGTCGGTAATGGTATCAACGGTAAGACCGTTAAAGCGCTCGGGATAGGAATTAAAGCCTATTACCGTACCGTAATCCATTTCTGCATATTCGTTATCCTGTTCACTATGGTTAAGGGTTGCGTATTTAACGATAGCGCCGTTATCAGCGAAAACGTAGCATACGGAAAGCACGCCGCCGAAGCCTTCGGAATTGGCAACGTATGCGGTACCTCCGTTAACCTTGTAAACGGCAACAACACGGTTGGAAACTGCACCAAAGTCAACGGTCTTGGCTTCTGCGGCAGAGGCAATAATGCCTTTTTCAACCATTTTAGCAATAACGCTGTCGTTGTTAGCAGTGTATATTGAGGGAACAGCAGACTCGGCATCGGTAATAATCTGAGCGTAAGCGGCGTCGGCCAGCAGGTCGTTGCCATCAAGATCGGACAGATAGTTAACCTTACCATAAGCGTTAACGCCGATAGCAAGCATGGTTTCACCCGATTTACCAAGCATAGCGTAGCCAATGCCGGTGTTGGGCTGATAGATTGCAGTAATACTTGCGGGAACGCCTTCGGGAAGTTCAATCTGAGTCATAGCGTAGGAGCCGGTCTTATCGGTGCCGGAGGGCATCATAGCTGTATAGAGCTCCTGGAACTTCTGCTCGTCAGACTTTTCAATATCGGCGAACTCATAGAATACGTCGTAAGCAATTTTAACAGCATCCTTAAGAGCGTTGGTTGTATAGGTACAACCTGCAACAACGTCGGTCATAGTAGCATCTTTGCCTGCAAAGAGTGCCTCAAAATCGGCGGCATTACCCTTAGTTTCGGCATAGTTTACTATCTTCATTTTGGTGATTTTACCTTCGTTATCAATGCCGAGAACAATAGAAAGAGGAGATTGGCTATAGCTGGAGCTTGCGGTAAGCTTGAAGGCAAAGCCCGAGCCGCCCAGATCTTTTTTCATTTCAGTAACGGTAGCAGGGAATTCACCCTCAACAGCCTCAAACTCGGTTGCATCGGGAAGCACCTCGAGGAGTGCGCCGTCGGCAGCCTTCTGCTCGGCAGCGGCGATAAGAGGTGCAGTAACCTCATTAACTGCAGAAAGCAGTAAAGCAACTACAAGGCAGATAGCACTTAAAACAATAATGCTTTTCAGTGAATTATTTTTCATTTTTAGCACCTCCAAGCGGTTTAGTAGCAGTCCAGTTATTTATATAAGGAGTTAGAATATTCATAAAGAGGATGGAGAAGGAAACGCCTTCGGGGTATGAGCCCCACTCACGGATGGCAAAGGTGATAAGACCACAGCCTATACCGAAAATAACCTTACCCCACTTGGTGTAGGGGCTGGTAACGTAGTCGGTGGCCATAAAGATGGCGCCAAGCATAAGTCCGCCGGCAAGAATCTGATAGGTGGCATCGGAAAGAGCGGCCATTACGTCACCACCACCGAGAGCGGCAACAAAGGAAAGCACAAATACTGTTGCAATAAATACAACGGGGATGTGGAAGGTAATAACCTTTCTTATCATAAGATAAACACCGCCTATGATAAGAGCAATAGCACAGGTTTCACCGATAACACCGTTATTGTTTCCTAAGAAAAGGTCGAGTAAGGAAGGAACGTCGCTGCCTGTAGCCACAAGGGGTGTAGCGGAAGCTACCAGCTCGCCCTTATCATCAGGCATCATATAGTTGGACATTGTGCCCGAAAAGGCCATAAACAGTACTATACGACCAACGATAGCGGGGTTGGCAAAGTTCATACCAAGACCGCCGAAAAGCTGTTTAACAACAATAATAGCAACTATACTGCCCAGGACAGCCTGCCATACAGGCAGACCAACGGGAAGGTTGTAGGCCAGGAGTATTCCGGTAACAACAGCCGAAAGGTCACCGACGGTACAGGGCTTCTTGCAGAGCAGGCAGAAAAGGAATTCGGCCAACACGCAGGCGGCAACGCAAACAGCGGTGAGCAGGAGAGCACGTAAACCAAAAATTAATACCGATGCAATAAGAGCAGGAATAAGAGCTATTACGACGTCAAGCATTATAGTGGTAGTGCTTGTCCTGGAACGCAGGTGAGGAGAAACGGACAAAATAAGCTTACTCATTATTTATTACCTCCGTTTTTCTCTGCCTGATATTTACGAAGAGCGGCTTTAGCCAGCTTGTTGTTCTCTACAAGAGGTCTTCTTGCGGGGCATACAAAGGAGCAACAGCCACATTCCATACAGAGGTTAACCTTTCTCTTTTCAAGAAGAGCAAAATCATTAACCGCAAGAGCACGTGCATACTCTACAGGCATAAGATTTAAGGGGCAGGCATCGATACATTTGCCGCAACGGATGCAGGGTGTCTGCTCGGGCAGGGTAGCATCCTTTTCATCCAGCGCAATAATAGCGTTGGTGTTCTTGATAACGGGAGCCGATGCATCGGGAACTGCAATACCCATCATAGGTCCGCCGTAAAGAATCTTTCTGGGCTCGGCCTTATAGCCGCCGCAGAATTCAATAAGGTCCTCAATAGATGTTCCGATGGGTACAAGAACGTTTTTAGGCTCGGCAACAGCGCTGCCGTCAACGGTTACCAGCTTCTCGGTAAGGGGAAGGCCGGTCTTCATATATTTTGCAAGGAAAGCCAGGGTGGTGCAGTTCATTACGATAACACCCACATCTATAGGCAGCTTGCCTTCGGGCACTATCTTACCAACACAGTTGTATATAAGTACCTTTTCACCGCCCTGGGGATAAACAGAGGGAAGAGCCTTAACCGAGAATACCTCGTCGGAAAGCTCCTGCATCTTTGCAATAGCCTCGGGCTTGTTCTTCTCAATACCGATAATAACCTTCTTAACATCGAGATACTTCTTGAGAAGCTCAACACCTTCCTTAATAAGGTCAGCATCATCAATCATGGTTCTGGTGTCGCTGGTGATGTAGGGCTCACATTCAGCGCCGTTCAGAACAACCTCCTGTATTCTGCTTGTGTCCTTAACGTCAAGCTTTACAGAGGTGGGGAAGCCTGCACCACCCAGACCAACAGCACCGCTTGCACGAACAGCGGCAATAAAGCTGTCATAATCATTAACTTCGGGGGGAACGCAGGTTTCACTAACAGCCATTTCACCGTCAGACTCGATGGTGATTGCCGTCATAGAGGTACCGTTGCTTGCGAGCATAGGACCTATAGCGGTAACCTTACCGGAAACGGATGCGTGAATAGGTGCGCCTACAAAGCCGCCTGCTTCAGCAATAAGCTGGCCGACCTTAACCTCATCTCCAACCTTAACGCAGGGGACAGAGGGGGCACCGATGTGCATGTTCATAGGTATGGTAACCGATTTGGGTGCAGTCATTTTAACTGCAGCTAATGCAGCGGTATTCTTCCTGTGGGGAACAATTACGCCGTTTAACTTTGGTAGCATACTATCATCCTCTAAAATAATATTTATAAATATGGTGCATATTTATACAAAATAAATTATATATCAATGAACGGCATTTGTCAATAAATTAACAATATAAACTTCAATGTTTGTCATAATGGACAGGTGGAACCTAATATTCTTTATTATAAGTATAGTTTTAGGAGAATATGTTATGAAATATCTTGTTATTACCAAGAAAAACCTTATGGTCTTCTTTACCTGCTTTTTAATTGCGATAATCGCAGGGATATGCTCGGTTGGTGTTGCGGCAAATTCCGACAGAAATCTGCCGATATACTGTGTAGAAACCGAAGAGAAAAAGGTTGCACTGTCCTTTGATGCCGCCTGGGGTAATGATGATACCGAAACCCTGATAAATATTCTTAAGGAATATGATGCCAAGGCAACCTTTTTTGTTGTGGGTGCCTGGGTAGATAAATATCCCGAATCGGTGAAGCAGCTAAGCGATGCAGGCCATCAGGTAATGAATCACTCCAATACACATCCTTATATGACTAAAATCGACGCAACCCAAAAGGCTGATGAGCTTTCCTCCTGTAACCGTAAAATATATGAGATTACAGGCAAAACACCCACACTTTTCCGCCCACCCTACGGCGATTACGATAATGCTACGATTAAAGCGGTTGAGGATATGGGGATGTACACCATTCAGTGGGACGTGGATTCTCTTGACTGGAAGGAAAACGCCACACCCGAGAGTATTTGTAAAAGAGTAACAAGTAAGGTTAAAAACGGCTCTATTGTGCTTTTCCATAATGATGCCGACCATACTCCCGAGGCCCTGCCCGAAATCCTTAAATGCCTTAAAGAGGATGGATATGAATTTGTATTTGTAGAAGACCTCATCTATAAAGAAAATTACGAAATAAAGCACGACGGAACGCAGTGCAAAAAAGACGGGGAATAACCCCGTCTTTTTATGTTTTTTCTTTTTTATTGTGTTCCTTCATTTCAAAGTGAATCAGTACGCTGAGCAAAGCACGGAGAAGGATTACCGCACCCAAAACAATCAACTCGCTGGTGTCACGGATAAGCACCGTTTTAAGAATCTCGGCAGCCATTTTAAACTCAAGACCGGTAGCCAGACCTGTTGCAAAGTTGTACTGCAGGTTATGCGTTTTGTGAAAAAAAGTATTTTGCATAAACTGCCAGAAGGCGTAAATGCCGCTCCAGGCAACAACGATAATGCCCATTATCTCAAGCGCAGAAATAATATAGGGCAAAACCGTTTCGGTCAGATGATATAATATATTGGTTTCTGTGGCGGTTTCAGCAGATTTAGCAAGAGATAGAATATTATTTAACATTTAAAACACCTCTTTTAATAATAGTCGGGGGTGGATAAATAACGGCTGCCGGTATCCGGCAAAATGACAACAATATTTTTATCTTCCTCTAAAGCGGCAAGCTTTACAGCAGCGCAAAGGGCGGCGCCCGAAGATATACCAACTAAAATTCCTTCAAGGCTTGCAACCAGGCGGCCAAACTTATAGGCGTCCTCATTTGAAACGGTAATTATTTCATCAATGACGCTTCTATCAAGTATTTCGGGAACAAAGCCTGCCCCGATACCCTGTATTTTATGGGGGCCGGCTTTACCTCCTGACAGAACGGGGGAGTCTGCCGGCTCCACGGCTATTATTTTAATATTGGGGTTTTGCGTTTTAAGATACCTTGCAGTGCCCGTAACTGTACCGCCTGTTCCTGCGGCAGAAACCAGAATGTCAACCTTACCCTCGGTATCACGCCAGATTTCGGGGCCTGTGGTGCAAAAATGCGCCTCGGGATTAGACGGATTTACAAACTGACCCATAATAGCCGCATTTGGCAGCTCTTTTACCAATTCGTCTGCCTTGGCTATGGCTCCGCTCATACCAAGCTTACCGTCGGTCAGTATAACCTCGGCGCCGTATGCCTGCATAAGCTTTATTCTCTCGGCAGACATAGTATCGGGCATCGTTATAATGACCTTATAGCCTTTTGAAACACCTATTGCGGCAATACCTATGCCTGTATTACCGGATGTAGGCTCAATTAAGGTAGCGCCCTTCTTTATACGGCCCGATTTTTCAGCATCTTCAATCATCTTAAGGGCGACTCTGTCTTTGACCGAGCCTGCGGGGTTAAAAAATTCAAGCTTCGCAAGGATGGCGGCACGGCTTCCGGTTTCGGCGGAAAGCCTTTTAAGCTCCAGCAGGGGGGTGTTGCCGACGAGCTGGTCTGTAGAAGTATAAATCATTAAAAAATCACTCCGAATCTTATATACGCTTATTATACCATAAAAATAAGAGTAATACAAGAAGGCTTGTATTACTCCTTAATTTTTTTACCGGTAACCTGGTACATTTTATCGTTGGAAATTACTGTTTTAACAGAAAGATATTTTGAAAATATACTTGCAAGCTCTTCTGCTTCAGGAAGGGTCTGAGAAACGCTATGGGCGCTTCTGTAGTGGAGCGTATCAAGATCTGCCTTGCTCATACCGTGGGCAACGGTTAGAATTCCATCGTCGTTAAGTAAAACGGCCATAACCTTTATAATATTTTCCTGAGATATAAAATGAGGAAATGCATTATAAATTATTATACGGTCAAATTTTCTGCCAAAAGAGTAGGTTTCTGCATCTCCGCATATGACCGTTACCATATCGTCAGTTTTAAATTTTTCTTGGGCAATTCGTGCCATTTCGGGGGAAATATCTATGGCTGTAACCGTAGAAACCCCACGTTCTATATAGTAAGGTATCATAACACCGGTACCGCAGGCAACATCCAACACCGAAATATTATCGGTAATTTCGGCATTATCAAGTATTATATTTATGGTATCGTCATTCTTTACCATATCTGCGTCCCAGTTGGATGATACCTTGTCAAAAAATTTTATTACTGTTTGCTTGTCCATAACACACCTCTTTATAAAATTATATATGACTTTTGAAAAATGTAAAAGCCCCTGCAGGGGATATAATTTGATTTTTCCTTAGATTATGATATAATGAACACAGAGGTGATGCTGATATGAAGTACTTGGCAAAAGTATTTTCGGTATTCATAATCATTTGCGTCTTATTTACAGGCTGTGATGATTTTGGAACCTTTCATACCAACGATATATTGGAATATGGAAGTGAAGATAATTATATTGCTTTGCCCGATTTTTTCCCGGGTTCAATTTATAATTATGATGTTAATGATTACTCCTATACCGTCTATTCTTATATGGACGTATGCTATGAGATTTTTCTTGATGTCACCGTACCCAAGGAGGAGTTTGATTCGCTCCTGGAGAGGGCTAAAGCCTACTCGGAGAACTATTACGAGCAGGCCGCGTATTATAAGGAGGGTTATTCCGAAATAGTATTTATAGATGAATATTCCATAAATGATGAGAAGGATAAAAACGTTTGGAACGCTAAAATAGAAAAAGTTGTATTCAATCCTTTGACATATAATTTAGTTTTTATATCATTTGACGCTTTCGATAGCGGTGTTTACCCTTTGGATGAGGTGGCATATTTTAATAGATTCGGTATTGACCAAAACGAATATATAAAACATATTGCAAAATAAAAAAGCCCTCAATGCCTTATAAATAAAGGTTTTGAGGG